>NZ_JBLXXS010000013.1:0-93810 GCF_048513555.1 Rothia sp. P5766
TAGTGGCGGGGGGTTTCCTCAGCAAACCAGCGCAGGAATTCGGCCCCGTAGGTGACTTCTCCCAGGGCTTCGGCGTAGGGCTTACCCATTTCTAGGGTCATGAGGGTGGCAAATTCTTGGGCACGTTCAGTAACGAGCTCGAAGGCGCGGCGGAGAATTTCGGCGCGTTCGCGCGGGGAGCTGGCGGCCCAGCCGTTGCCTCGGGTACCGCGTTCAGCGGCGCAAGCGGCGTCGAGGGCGGCGAGCGCGTCGGCTTCGGTCGCTGATGCTAGGGTGGCGAGGTGTTGGCCGGTGGCGGGGTTTTCAACATCGAAGGTTCCGCCGTCGGAGGCCTCACGCCATTGCCCACCGATAAGTAGGCCGGTGGGGACCTTTGCCAAAAGTTCCTGTGTATCCAGGGTCATGAGGGTTTTCACCTTTCAGTGACTGTGTGTCTAATGTCTCGCGGCTGTCCTATCCATCTTACGCCCTCCCCTGCTAGGCAGGTAGCCTGCCTCACATGCCGACGGGCGGGTCATGTTTCGTTATTAAAGTTTGTGGGGTGAACGGCAAAAAGTAATCTCCCCTAGCCACCGGTCATTCGGGTCATAGCCCCCTGGAAACGTGCAAAAATAGTGACCATGAGTTTTGATTCGCACTCCGAGCTCCCCTCGCACCTTTTAGCTCTTGCTCAGATGACCCAGTGGTACACGGATGCACACCAGCTACCTCTTGAGCTTCGCCTGAGAGTGCACGAGGGCGCTGTCGATACCGTCCGCACCTCTGTGACCGGGGGCGCTGATAGGCCGGTTCCAACCGACTACGCCCAAGCGGTTACAGTTGCCGCCCTTGATATAGCCCGGTCTGAAGATTTTTCAGGCTCCTTCACCGTCCGCATCAATAGCAGCCCTGGCGGGCAGGTGATCGTCAAGCAGGTACCCCTTGCTACCGCTGATTCCCAGCCGGCACCGGCCGCTCAGCCTCAGCAGATTATCACCGCTGATGGCCTGCAATTACGCGCGGCTTTGATGGACCGTGGGCATACTTCGGGCTATTCTCCCCAAGAGATTGCCAACGAAGAAAGAGAACGCGGTTTTTCTTTTTCTCCCGAACTCAAGTTCTACAGGGCTTTGGTGCGTGAAGGTGTGGTTGCACAGGCGCAGGGGCGCGATGTGCTGGCCTCTAGTCCACAGGCTGACTTCGGGGCTTCAAGCCTCGACAGTGCCCCCTGGAAGGCCCCGGCCACCCACGATGGTACCGTGCAGGCTGTATTGAACCACCGCCTGTGGATCGAGATAGCCCACAGCGATAGCCACCTGTACGCCATCGACCTGGCTCCAGGTTCTGCCGGTGTTATCGGTCAGATTATTGCGCGCCCTATTGGCGAAGCCTCCGTCCCTGTGCAGGTTGCAAGTTCACTGGCCCAGTTTGTGGTAGGTGAGGTTGGAGGCGACCAAGGAGCCCAAACTCCCCAGGGCACTTCTCAGAACGAAAGCCCGTTTGGGCAAACCATTGCCTGGGTTGGCACCGTAGACCCTATCGCCTTCCCCTCGCTCTTAGGCTGGGCAGGGTTTCCGGCTGAGTCCCGCTACCGGCAGGCACTCCAAGAGCTGGCTGACCCGGCTCCTGCTGAGGGTGAAACCGACGCTGAAACCGTCGAGCAGAGAACAGCAGGGCAGGCGGAGACTTCTGGGCCGCTAGAAGATGCTACTCCTGGAGAGGCCAAGGTCGCAGAAGATGCCAGCGCTCTCTTCTCTAGTCAAGCCCCCACCGAGGCATCCTCTCCCGTAGCAGATACTGAAGCTACCGCCGGGTCCGCTACCGATTCAGGTAAGCAGGCAGGTGCAACCAGCAAAGCCGACGAGCCTGAGTACTCTACCAATGTTGAGGGGACCGAGGCTGATAGCCTTAAGGCACCCAGCGCCGAGTGGCAAGAAGAACAAGCCAACGGCGCCCAACCCGACAATGAGCCGGAGCGGGCAGAAACCGTTCAGTCTGAGGCTTCGGAGGTCAGCGCCGACAACACTAACCCCGGCAAGACCTACGCACCGATTTCGCCGGAGCAGAAGAATATCGCCACCGCTATTGGCACCCTGGCCTTTGGCACCAAGGAACAGCGCGAGGAATACCGTGCGGCAGACACCAGCCCCATGCCCACCCATGATAGGCGCGGTAAGAAACTGTCACTCACCTCAGCCTCCCCGGGTGAGGTAACAGCCCAGCGTGAGGATAAGCAGCCCGAAGGTAACCTGCGTTCCGCCCTGCGCAAATTCTTTACCGGCAGCTAGGTAACTAGAGGCGCGGGGGCACTATCTGGGCGTAGGCTAGGGTCTAACTTCTTCTCATATCTGCTGGGAGAAGAGCTAGCACCCTTGCACACCCCGTCAAAGGAGTACCCGTGGCCCGTATCGCCAAGGACACCATCGGCACCACCGCTCTAGAAGTTTTCATTCCAGCGCCCGGCCAAAACCCTGACGACCCGGGCGATAACGCCCGGCAGGATTTTTTGCGCCAGGCGCAGGAGCTCCTGGATGCCGGTCTTGATATCGCCGTCTACTCCACGGACTCTTACCCCTCCGCTTTTAGGGACTGTGAGCCGGTAGCGGATCAGATTGCTATGGCTGGGGAAGCGGTCCTACCCATCCTGCTGGTGGAGGGCCTAGTCAAGGTGTCTTACATGTACCCCACTGCTGAGCAGATGCGCCGTTTCTCGCACTTTTCTGAGGTCAAACAACCCAAGGTGAACGCAGCAGCTGCGGCCTGCGGGACCGGCGGTGCCCAAGCTCCGGCAAGCACACCTACCCTTGAGCCAGCTGGCTTTGCGGCCGTCCTTGCGGGGGTCACCCAAAAACCAACGGGTGGCCTCGACATCGGCGGGCGCCGCAACCTCATGGGCGGCGATTTCGGGCAGGGCCTGCCCGATGACGGTGACCCCCTGGTGGAGTCGCAGTCCACCTGCGGATGCGGCGGATGCGGGTGCGGCAGCTGACCGGCCGTTGGGTGCTGGGCACTAGAATAGTGCTGATTTTATTTTCTAAGGAGTGGCGATGATTGGTGCGCGGGTAGAGCACAAGGACGAGTTCTTTATTGCGGGGTTCCGCCAGACCGTCAAGCAGGGGGCTGGAATCGGTGAACTCTGGAAGAAGCTGACCGACCACGCCCAGAAGCGCGGTGTTACCATGCCAGAGGTTCATTCCATGGGTGTCATTGTGGGCATGAATGGCGCAGGCGAGTTCGACTACATGGCGGGAATTCTGGTGGAGAACCTAGAGACCGCTCAAACTCTAGGGCTTAATGCCCTTAAGGTGGATGGCGGCGATTTTGCTGTGACCACTGTTCAGGGTGCTGTGCCTATGAGTACTATGGCAGGTGTGGATCACCTCATGGGGACTTTCTTGCCCCAAGCTGGTTTTAAGGCCAACGGCCCAGTCTTTGAAGCCTACGGACCGGGTGACCCCTCGTCTCAAGACTTTCAGATGCAGGTGTGGGTTCCGGTAAAACCAGCCTGAACCAGCTCTGAGCTGGGGGTGCGGAGCACTCGAAACAGCAACTATATTTATAACCCCTGGACCGCTCAAGCTAGCGGGTGCGAAAAGGTAAGGGAAATATGTCTCAAAAATTAAAAGCACTGGTCAGCGTACTTGGGGTAGTCATCCTGATTTCTGCTCTGGTAGCTAGCGGCGGTAGCTACCGGGGTGAGACCTTAGCGGGTGGGTTCCCGCTCTTTGCGAGCGCTGTGGTGCTGTCCTACCTGATTCAGTGGCTCTTTTTCATCCCCGCCTACGCCCTGAAGACCGAGAAGTTCTATGATGCTGCCGGTGGTGTGGGCTTTGTGGGAGGAACCCTCTTTGTGATGCTTGCTGCCTCCTCTCTGAGCCCTCTTGCCTGGCTGCTGGGGGCCATGGTTATTCTCTGGTCGCTCCGCCTGTCCCTCTTCCTCCTGGTTCGGGTCATGCGCAGCGGGGGTGACGGCCGCTTTGACGACATTAAAACCGACCCCGTACGCTTTTTTATCGCCTGGACTTTGCAGGGGCTGTGGGTTGCGGTAACAGCGAGTGCAGCCTGGGCGGTCATTACCTCAGGCCGCCATGCTGAGCTGGGCTGGGTAAGCTATCTGGGTGTACTGGTGTGGCTGGTAGGTATGGCTCTTGAGATAACCGCCGATGTCCAGAAGAGCCGCTTTAAGGCTGACCCCGCCCACCGTGGTGACTTTATCCAAAGTGGGGTCTGGTCGGTGTCGCGTCACCCTAACTATCTGGGCGAGATTCTGGTTTGGGTGGGTGTTTTGGTGACCGCTGCTCCCCTGCTGGTGGGCTGGCAGTGGGTAACTATCTTGTCGCCTGTTGTGGTGGTTCTTCTTCTTACTAAGGTCAGTGGTATCCCCAAGCTGGAGGCTCGTGCCGATGAACGCTGGGGCGGCCAGGAGGCCTATGAGGAGTACAAGCGGAACACCCCTGTGCTGATTCCGGGCCTTAAGGGTAAGAACTAGTGAGAAAGCGGACATCGGTCTCATCAGCTTTGATGGTTGATCCTGAGCAGAAGTACCGTAACCTCAGTGACGTTTTAGAGGAACGGCTTTCACAGAACCCTGAGCACATTGCTTTTGATCTGCCGGTGCGAGGGTCTACAGGTGCCATTGAGCGCTGGAAGCATGTCACAACAGCAGAGTTTCACCGGCAGGTTCGGGCGGTTGCGGCGGGTCTAATAGCCCAGGGCATAGGTTTGGGCGACCGCGTTGCTCTTTTCTCACCCACCGTTTATGAGTGGGCTGTAGCTGACTGCGCCCTGATCTATGCAGGTGCCCAGGTGGTGCCCATCTACGACACGAGCTCACCCCAACAGGTGGGCGATATTCTGGCCGATGCCGGCGTGGTGGCTGCTTTTGCCGGGTCGCAGGGGCATGCCGATACCCTGACTCAGGCAGGGGAAGAACGCGGGCTGGACCTTGCCATCTGGTGCTGGGAAAGCTCGCTTGCTTACCCCTGTCTGGCCGATCTGGAGGAGGCAGGGCGGGGCCTTGAACAGGTGCAGGTGGACCAGCGCCGAGCTCAGCTGAGGCCCGCAGATATCGTTACCCTGGTCTACACCTCGGGGACCAGTGGGGCGCCCAAGGGCGTAAAAATTAGCCACCTGAATATGATGGGGCAGGTTCTCAACGTTGCAGCTGCCTACTCGGAGATTGTTCATGAACAGGGCAGGACGGTTATTTTCCTGCCACTGGCTCATGTTCTGGCGCGAGGCTTACAGCTGGTGTGCCTGGTCAAGGGGATGCGGATCGCCCACCTTTCAAACCCCAAGGAGCTGATTTCGCAGCTACCGCATACCCAGCCCACCTTCTTAGTGGTGGTTCCGCGCGTCTTAGAGAAGGTAGGAGATGCGGTGTCCAAGCAGGCGCAGGCTAAGCACCTGGGCAGGGTGTGGCAGGCCGCCGAGCGAACCGCCTTGGCTGTAGCCCGAGCGCAGGAGCAGGGGGTACGCCCCGGTCGGCCGCTTCTTTTCGCTAGGGCCGCATACGATGCGCTCTTCTTTAGCAGGGTGCGTTCCTTGCTGGGAGGAAAAATTGAATGGATACTCTCAGGCGGTGCTCCCCTAGCTCGTGAGCTATCACTACTTTTTGCGGGCATGAAGGTTCCGGTGGTGGAGGGCTACGGCCTGACCGAGACTACCGCCCCACTGGCTGGTAACAGGCCAGGTGCTATCCGCTCAGGGACGGTAGGTTTACCCCTGCCCGGCGCAGAGATCCGCATTAGCGAGGAAGGGGAGGTCTTAGCGCGGGGCATCGGTGTGATTTCGGGCTACACAGATAGTTCTTGGGATCAGCTGGCTTTTACCGAAGACGGCTACCTGAGAACCGGTGACCTGGGTTCCCTAGACGCGGACGGCTACCTGACCATTCGCGGGCGACTCAAAGATGAAATTACAACAGCCGGCGGCAAGTCCATATCGCCTTTTACCTGGGAGGAGGCGGTTACCGCCAGCCCACTGGTGGAA
Source organism: Rothia sp. P5766 (assembly GCF_048513555.1). Classification (NCBI taxonomy): domain Bacteria; kingdom Bacillati; phylum Actinomycetota; class Actinomycetes; order Micrococcales; family Micrococcaceae; genus Rothia; species Rothia sp. P5766. The sequence continues at coordinate 5,971 of NZ_JBLXXS010000013.1, forward strand.
CACGCGATCATGATAGGAGATAAGAGACCCTACCTTGTTGCCCTGATAGTGCCCAGCGAAGATGGCCGGGCACTACCTCAGGCGGCTTGCGCTCAGGCTATCCAGAAGCTGGTTGAAGATGCTAATTCCCTGGTGGCCCGCAGTGAGCAGGTCCGCCGTTTTAAGGTCATTGAGCTAGATGATCAGGACCCGGAGCTTATAACCCCCACGCAGAAGCTCAGGCGCACAGCGCTTTCTAAGCGCTTCGGTCAGGTCATTGATGAGCTCTACGCCGCCTAGCTGAGCCCCTGTCAGAAAGTAGCGGCCCCGGGGGAACATTCCCCGGGGCCGCTGTCTACTAGCTATTTCGCCTTGCAGTGAGGAGATCTTCCGTCTAGCTCACGGCACCGCGCAGGGTACGCAGGGCTACCTGGAGTACCGCCAGGCGGGGGCGGCCGTCGGCGCCGGGGGCAGCCTGCTGAATCTCAGCCAGCATGGTGTCCACACGGCCCATACGAACCGGGTGCTTCTCTACCCAGCGGGCTACGGCAAGATCGCCGTTCTCGGTGCCCGCTACTACGCCCTGCCCGGTTTCCTGGAGCACACGCAGGGCCAGCTTAGCGGCAATCTCGTAGAGGTCATCGCGCAGTGATGAGCGAGCCAGAGTCTCCCACCGGTCTGCACGGGGCAGAGTCGAGATAGTGGTCAGGAGCATATCTACCTGGAAGCGGTCATAGACCGAGTAGTAGACGCGGGCCATTTGCTCGGTGGACAGGTTGTGGTCTTCTGCCGCACGTACCACGTCCATAAGAGCAAATGCCTCAAACTCGCGAATCCAGTTGACCGTGAGCTCTTCGGGTAGATTCCAGGCCTCTGCCTGGTTACGCATAGCGCGCACTCTGGCTCGTGTGTCGTCTGCAAAGTAGTCATTGAGTGAGGGGATGAGTTCGGCAACGGGCTTGAAGCGCTCAATCATGTCAGCAATGGGGGTGCCCACCACCACCGAGCGTTCAGCGGCAAACCAGCGGGCTAGGCGGTCCAACACGCGCTGCCAGTCACGGATAACAGCCAGCCACCCCTCCAAGGGAGTTGAAGCAGGAAGCTCACGATGCAACCGTGCAGAGTTGCCAATGCCAAATGTTTCACGGGAAACATAGAAGGCGCGGGCAATCGCATCAACCCCCACCCCGGTTTCTTCCACAGCCCGGAAGACGTGGGTAATGCCACCCAGGTTCACCATCTCATTGGCGACACGGGTACAAATAATCTGCTGACGCAGCGGGTGCGAAGCCAGATGTTCCCCAAAACGCTCCACCAGGGCAGGCGGGAAGTAGTCGGTCAAAATACGGGCCAGGTAGGGGTCATCGGCCAGGTCAGTCTTCTCCAACTCGGCGGTCAGGTGAATCTTGACGTAGGCCGCCAGCACAGCCAGTTCCGGGCCGTTGAGCATCCCACCGGTCGCCTCGTAGCGGCTGCGAATTTCCTCATCGGTAGGCAGGAACTCGACAGCACGGTTCAGCCCGGCCTTCTCTTCCAGGTCGTGAATCAGTCGGATATAGACCTCAATACCGGGGGCGGTGCCGTGGCGCTCAGCCTGCAAAAGCACGTTCTGTTCCCGGTTGGTCAGCAGAACCTGGGCACCAACATCCTCACGCTGGGCTTCAATGAAAGCCGCGCGTTCCTCAGCGGCAAGCTCACCGGCAGCCACCAGGCGGTCCACCAGAATCTTGATATTAACCTCGCGGTCAGAGGTTTCCACGCCGGCTGAGTTATCGATAGCATCGGTATTGAGCAGGACGCCTGCGCGTGCGGCCTCAATGCGACCTAGCTGAGTGAAGCCCAGGTTGCCGCCCTCGCCCACAATCTTAGCTCGCAGGTCGCGGCCGTCCACGCGGATAGCGTCGTTGGCCTTATCACCCGCGGCCGCGTGGTTCTCACTGGAAGCCTTCACATAGGTACCGATGCCGCCGTTGTAGAGCAGATCAACCGGGGCCTTAAGAATGGCGGAGAGCAGTTCGGGCGGTGAAAGCTGGGTAATATCCTCGCCCAGCCCCAGAACCTCACGCACCTGGGGAGAGATGGGAATGGACTTAGCGCCGCGAGAGTAGACACCGCCGCCCTCAGAAATCAGCTCGGGATTGTAGTCCTGCCAGGACGAGCGGGGCAGGTTGTAGAGGCGAACACGTTCCTCAAAGGAGACGTCAGCCTGCGGTGAGGGGTCCAGGAAGATATCCCGGTGGTCAAAGGCCGCAACCAGGCGGGTGGCGCGTGAGCGCATCAGGCCGTTGCCAAAGACGTCCCCGCTCATATCGCCGATACCTACGGCGGTGAACTCCTGGGTCTGGCAGTCGATACCGAGTTCGGCAAAGTGCCGCTTGACGGATTCCCAGGCGCCGCGTGCGGTGATGCCCATAGCCTTGTGGTCGTAGCCTACCGAACCGCCGGAAGCAAAGGCATCGCCCAGCCAGAAGCCGTATTCGGCGCTAATGGCGTTGGCGGTGTCGGAGAAGGAGGCGGTGCCCTTATCGGCCGCAACGACCAGGTAGTAGTCGTCGCCGTCACGGGCCAGGACGCGGGGGTTGTGTACTACGGTTTCGGTGCCGTCGGCCTCGATAGAGAGGTTGTCGGTGACATCGAGCAGGGAGGCGATGAAGACCTTGTAGGATTCGCGGCCCTCCGTGATCCAGGCGTCGCGGTCAAGTGCGGGGTTGGGGAGCTGCTTGGGGTAGAAGCCGCCCTTAGCACCGGTGGGGATAATGACCGCGTTTTTGACCATCTGCGCCTTGACCAGGCCCAGGACCTCGGTGCGGAAGTCTTCACGGCGGTCGGACCAGCGCAGGCCGCCGCGGGCTACGGGGCCAAAGCGCAGGTGAACGCCCTCAACGCGCGGTGAGTAGACGAAGATTTCGAAGGTGGGCCGGGGTAGGGGCGCAAAGTCAATCTGGCCGGGTGCCACCTTGAAAGCGAGGGCGGGGCGGTCCAGGTAGGCGTTGGTGCGCAGGGTTGCCTTTATGACGGTGGCAAGTGAGCGCATGAAGCGGTCCACATCGAGGGTGGGGATAGCATCCAGGGCGGTGGTAAGTTCGGCCCAGACCTGTTCGCGCTTGGCTTCTCGTTCCTCTGCTGGGCTGTAGCTGGCGTCGGGATCGAAGCTGACCGCGAAGTAGCGGGCAAGCAGGCGGGTGGCCGCAGGGTAACCCAGCAGGGTGTCGGACATGAACTCTGCGGAGTAGACCTGGCCCAGCTGGACCAGGTAGTGGGTGTAGGCACGTAGGATAGCGACCTGTTCCCAGGTGAGTTCTTCAATGAGGATGAGGCGGTCCAGGCTGTCAGATTCGCGCTTGCCCAGCAGGTAGGCGTTGAGGGCATCCTGGTAGAGCCCTGCAACTGCCTGGATATCGACCCCTTGGGGTAGTTCTACGCCGAAGTCGTAGAGGGAGAATACTCGTCCGTCAGCAGGGGTGATTTCGTAGGGTTTTTGGTCAATGACGACCAGGCCCATGTTCTGCATGACCGGCAGTAGCTCGGTCAGGGTGTGCGCCGAGGCCAGGTAGGTCTTGATGCGGGTGCGGCCCTTGCGTTCATCGATGCGGGCGGCGGCGGGCTGTTCCTGACTGAGGGACTCAAAGATGGCCATGTCTTCGACCGCGTTTTCAACCTCGTAGTCGGCGCGGTAGGTCATGGGTACCGCTTCTGACCAGGCGGATGCGGCCAGGCGGCTAGCTTCGGGGTCTTGCTTTTGGCCAAGGACAGCGCCTTCAACGGCGGCGGCGGTTGCTTCACCCCAGGAGCGGGTGGTGGCCTGTAGGCGGCGTTCAATTTCCCGTGCATCCAGGCTGGGAATGACGTTGGGGGTTGCCAGGCGCAGGCGGAAGAAAATACGGGCCAGCGATGAGGTGGAGAGGTAGACCTCAAAGTCTAGGCTCTCTACGTCGATGAACTCATAGAAGACCGCTTCGAGCCGCTGGCGAACCTGGGTGTTGTAGCGGTCGCGGGGCAGGAAGACGGTGGCTGAAACGAACCGGCCAAAGGTATCGGAGCGCAGGAAGAGGCGGGTGGTACGGCGTTCTTCTAGGCCCATAATGCCACGGAAGGTGTCGGTGAGTTCTTCCAGGTCGGCGTGGAGCAGTTCTAGGCGGGGGTAGTCTTCGATAATGCCAGCCAGGGTCTTATCGGAGTGTGAGCCGGGCTGGTAGCCCAGGTGTCGGCGCATAATGGCAATGCGTTCACGCACCAGCGGGGTTTCTACCGCCGGTAGCGAGTAGGCCTGGCGGGAGAACAGGCCCAGAATGACGTATTCGCCCACAATCTTGCCGGACCGGTCAAAGTCGCGTACCCCAATGTAGTCCAGGTATTCGTGGCGGTGCACGGTGGAGCGGGAGTTGGCTTTGGTGATGTAGAGGGGGCGCGGATTCCGGGCGTTTTCTAGGCCCAGGCCGGTGAGGACGATGGGGTCGCCTTCCCCCGTAGTGGCCAGGATGCCTAGGCCGGAGCCTGGGCGGTCCGTCAGGAGCACTTCGCCGGAGTGGCCGGTCAGGTCACGTTCTTTGATGCCCATGAAGAGGAAGTTTCCTCGGGTGAGCCAGCGCAGGAATTCTTGGGCGGCTTCCACCCGGGTCATGGGGTCGGCATCGGAGTTGATGGTGCCGGTGTAGTGTTCGGCCCCGCCGAGGGTGATCCCGGAAAGCTCGTTGAGCTTATCAGCGATATCTAGAACACGGCTAGCCATAGCTTCGTTGTCACGGGCAGCGCGGTGTACGTCGGTCAGGACGGAGCGGATTTCTTCTTCCAACTGCCCGGTGGCGGCATCATCGACGCGGGTGGTCAGTCGGACGGAGATCCAGGATTCGACGGTTGCCCCTGCCCCCATATTGCCGCTGGCAGCGTCTCTGATGATGGGCATGGAGACGGTGTCACCGCTGGCTACAGGCTGTTTGAGGCCGGGGCCGGTGAGGTTGACCAGTTCACCTGCACCGTTACGTTCTACCAGGAAGGTGGGGTGAACCAGGCCTGAGATACCGCCCCAGTGGGCTGCGATCTGGGCGGTGATGGAGGAGACGAGGAAGCTGGTGTCATCGACCACGATGTAGAGGGTGCTGCCGCTGTCGTCGTTCTGGAGGGAGACGATAGCCTGGCCCGGTGCGCGGACGGCAGCTAGGGACCGGTGTGCTTGGGCAAGGTCAGTGAGTTGTTGGTCGGTCAGCCCTTCAAGCTCGTCTGCTGAGCTGTGACGGTAGTAATCGTTGATCCAGTCATTGGTGCCGGACCAGAGGGCTGAGCGTTCGTTCGTGCGCAAGAATTTGCCTTTCGCTGGTGAGGATGTCACTTCTTTGTGATATCGGTGCGCGGGGTGGTGCGCGTCATTTAATCTTAGTCCGCTTGGGGGTGGGAGTGAACCGCAACACTACTACCTCTAGATTTTAGTGAGACCGGTCAGAGGCATAAGGAGCCCGACCCCGGGCGTCTTCACACGGGGGTCACTTTGAGAGCTAGCACTTTCTCAGCCTGCCGTCAGGTAACGGGCCGATTACGGTGCGGGTATCAGTTCTTGTGAGGAAGGAATCTGTAAATCGTAGGGATCCCAGCCCTGTTCACGTAGCTCTCGGTCTGCTTCCTCAACCAAAGTTTGAGAAAAGGACCAATTCAGGTGGTTATCATCCATGTAAACAATGATGTTGCCCACAATGGAGTTGCAATAGTTATCCGGGCATAAACCGTCGGTGACATCGACTCTGTAGGTGTGATCATAACGATCCATGATGTCGATGCTGGGGTCGGTCGCAGCCATCTTGTCTTGCCGGGGAGCGCCACATGAGGCGGGGTTCTGCCGGTTAGATTGTGCACACTCAAACTTATTCTCTGTCCAACGGGGGTTGTCCCGGACGCCTATGACGTTAATCCCCTCAGAGGTGAGCCCAGCAAGTGCTGGCTCCAAGTTGGGTGTAAAAATTTCTTCATTGGATTCTCTGGAGGTGCGGGTAGAAACCAAGGCCACATTATCAGGGTGCAATTCCAGCAACTGCTGGTAGACAATCTGGTTGTAGTCCTGGCATGATCCTGGCTCAGCAGGGTCTGAGGTGAGCGAGAAACGGCAACCCGGGCGGAAGAGCAAGATGAGGTTAGTGTTCGTTGCCCGGGCGATACCCTCCATCAGGGGGTAGACCAGGTGGTGGGCATGGGAGTCTCCGACCACCACGGTCAGAGGAGCATCCAGGTCTCCGTATAGTTTCATGCGGCAGATGCTGGTCTCAACGCCTGAATCGAGATACTCGTTATCAATACCGGGGTAATCCAAACAACTTTCACCAAAGGGGGGGAGCTGGCCGTCTGTAGTCATTGGGATAGCCGGGTCCGTATACCTCTGGTTTACGTTTTTAGCGAGGGCGCCAGGGAATCGCTCACTCCCGGCGTACTGTTCATTTGAGGCCCACTGAACCGATTTCGCCTCAAGCCACTTCTGCCCGCCAAACACCAGGCCTCCCGCTAGTGCCAAGCAAAGAAGAATTAATGAGGCCGGGCGAATCAGACGGGTTACACTTACCCGGACCACACTAGACCAGGGCATCTGGTGCCTATCTGCTACTCCAGCAGGGGAAGTAAAGGGAGTAGCACCTGACTTTTTCTCCCAGGCTCTCAGCGGCCTTTCAACACCCTTATGAAGCAACCAGGCAAGGACCAGGGAGATCAGGATAATGAGAGCACCGTCAAACCAGCCTGCCTGAGGTTTTCGGGCCCAGGAAGTATAAAGAATCAGTAGCGGCCAATGCACCAGGTAGAGGCAGTAGGAGATAGCACCCATTTTTTGAAAGGGCTTAGCGGATAGCAACCTATCTGCTCCAAAAGGTGAGCCGGTCTGCCCGGCCGCAATCACGAAAGCACCGGAGAGCAGGGGCCAGAGAGCTAGGTAGCCGGGAAAGGCCTGCTGAACAGGTAAAAGCCATCCACAAGTGACAAGGCCAATCACGCCAGCCCAACCCATCGGGACTTTAATGAATTGGGGCACGCGCCATGAAAGAAGAACAATAGCCAACAGAGTGCCCGCAGCGAACTCCCACAGGCGGGTCCGAGTATCGAAGTAGGCAAAGCCCTGGTTCGAACCGGTCTCCAAGATAGAGAAAGTCAAAGAGAGAACAAAGATAGGGCCAAAGACAAAGAGGGCTGTCGGTAAGACTTTAAGGCGTAGATAACCGACCAGGAAAGCTACCAGAGCAAAAAGCAGGGGCCAGAGAATAAAAATTTGTCCCTGCATGGAGAGCGACCAGAAGTGCTGGAATGGTGTCTTGAGGGTGGCGTCCTGGGCGTAGTAGTCCACGGCGTTGAAGGCCAGTCGCCAGTTAAGGTAATAGAAGATGGAAGCTTTGGCATCCGCCAGTATGGAGGCCCAGCGTGAGGGAACAATAACAAAGTAGCTTGCCAGTAGGGTGGCAACAATCACCGTTGCGGCAGCCGGGAGCAAGCGCTGAAAGACATGGAGCCAGTAGCTAAGGATTTTTAGGGGCTGACCTTCTTGAATTTTGCGCAGAGAGGAAAGAGACAGCAGGAAGGCAGAGATGAAAAGAAAGACATCCACACCGCCTGAGACTCTGCCAAACCAGACATGGTACATGACAACCAGGAGCACAGCCAAAGAACGCAGGCCCTGCACTTCTGGCCTGAATTTAGGTTGTTCCACCAAGCTACCGAGGGGCTTATGCTGTCTACGCGGTCTCTGATTCATCTCTTAACACTATCTGCTAGGCCAGGCCGTATCGGATATCCCAAGTTTTCTATCAAATCTCAAGCCAATAACTGAGGAATCCTATCACACCCCGCTATTAGCCGTTGCAAAAATAGTATTCACGGACCCCTAAGGCATATTGCATGTCATCCACGACTTGACGATAGGGCTTGCAGGCAGGCAGTAGCCTTGCGGCTCCTGTCCAATGACTACCCGCTCAGTTTCTACCCCGTACCAGGTGCTAATCGCATCAAGGACCCATTCAATCTGGGGCACATCGCTGTAGTTAAGATCAACAGCCTCACTCACCAAGGGAGTATTGAGTGGCTTTAGCTCAACCGGCGAATGGGCGTCTCCAGATGCCAGTTGGTCGGCTACAGATTGAGCGCGTACCTCAAGTTGAGTAGCGCGCATGGTAAGTGCCTGAGAGACAGTTTGAACATACGTCACCGCCGAAATTAATGAAAGGCCCAGAAGAATGCAAGGCAACACCAGCACCACCGATTGTTGTTCCTTCCGAGGTGCTAGGAGTCGAACCAGCGCAAGTACAACCAGGGCACAGCAGCTTGCTAGAGCGAAAGTGGGGTTTGTGAAGGTTCTTAGTGCAATCTCGGGGCTACCTGTTCGAGCAATAAAAATTTGGCCCACAAAATAAATGAGGAATACCAGTACGGTAACCATTAGTAGTTTTCTGAACTTGAGGTTTTCGTGCCACTGGGTTGAAGCAAAACCATAAACAGCTAAAGCTGCGGCCACAACAAGTAGATACCCCCACTCTTGCGAGTGCTCTGTGAAGAGGCGGAAGTTCGCGGGGAGACTCTTAAGAATCTCTCCAATAGAAATATCAGTCCCATAGTACTCACGGCGAGCTGCTGTACCCGGGGAAAAATAAATGAGCGCAAAGGCTACAATTGAGCCCAGCCACAGGGGAAGGCCAAGACGGCGCATGGCGCCCTTACCCGTAAAAACTCCACTCAAGAGTATGACAAACCCGGTAAGACCGGTGCAGACAGTTAGGGGCTCAGTGAACATACCCGCCCACAGCGTCACCAGGAACAACACTAAAATACCCGGTAGCCGCACGTCTTTGAAACTCATCGACAGCGCCAGAGAAAAGGCCAACAGTGTAAAGGTAAGGCCACCCAGATATACGGTGCTTGAGGTAAGCCAGAGGAAGGAATCAAACATACTCGGGGTGAGTATCAAAGCGCCTACGGTGAAGAGGGCAGCTACGCTATAGGAGACAACTAGCGGCGCCACAGTCAGCGCCACTAGACGGCGCACCATATAAGCCACCAAAGAAACGATCATGACCAGCATAAAAACAGGCACAATCTGCAAGGAGGCCTGACCAAAGACTGCGTAGGCAAAGGCAAAGAAGGCGGCCTGCCCCAACCGCCCATTATGGGTCATATAGTGGTGGGTGACATAACTTATAGGATTACCCGCCTGCTCATAGGCATGAAAGTAGCTAAAGTCATCGGCAATGATACTTGCCTGAGTGGCAAAGTAGGTAAAGGTTCCAAACGCCACAAGAGCGGCAGTGGCAAGTATCGTAGCCGCTACCCTTGAAAGCCTACTAGTTACAGCGCGGGTATGAGAGCTATGAGACATGGCTTGGCTTTCTAAAGATAATTAATTTATAGACAAAGAAGTTCCAGCCGGTTGTAATGGCTAGTGCAACCATACGGGAAAGATAGATCCCTAAAAACTCGGCCGTAAAATGCACAAAAACCAAGGTAAAGAGGTAATTAAACCCAAGCAGAACTGCAAACGCAGCGGTTTGGTAGCTCACGGTTTTAGCACGAACGTCCTTATTCTCAAACGCAAAAAATTTCTGCAGTAAGAAAGAGAAAATAACGCCGAGCCAGTAGCTCGCGGTGACCGCGAGACTATCACTTGCAGTGAATACCCGGATCATCACGAAGATGACCGCAAGCTCAAATAGTACGCCGACTCCGCCCACTAGAACGTAACGCACCAAGGTCTGATTTTTACGGATTAAACCGAGCATGGTTTACCTTGCCAGATTGCGTGATGAGGAACGATCAACCACATAGAGAGGCCGCCCTTGAGCCTGCACGTAGATATGTGACATATACACCGCGAGAATCCCCTGAGCTATCAACAAGATACCTACGAGAAAGGCCACCAGGATGCCCACCATAGCTGACCCAGTAATGTCCCACCCCAGCGGGTCACCCATCATAAACTGTTGCACGATAATGGAAATACCGGTGATGAATGCTACCAGGGTAATCATGACCCCTAGATAGCCAAAAATAAAGAGCGGTTTAATGCTCATCGTGGTAAAGCTATTAAGTGCAAGACCTACCAGTTTGCGCATATCATAGGTGGCTTCGCCGGCCAGACGCTCTGGAGCCTCAAACTCAATGTACTCTCGCCTAAAACCTAGCCAATCAATGAGCCCCCGAGTGATGCGTTTACGCTCACCTAGGCGGAGGAACTCATCGACCACACCCCGATCAAGTAGGCGATAGTCAGTAGACCGAGGCACAGTTTGGCTATCAGAAATTGAGTTGAGGATGCGGTAAAAGTAGCGGGAACCTTGGGTTTTAAAGAAGCCGCCAGCATCGTTAGAGCGAACCCCTACAACGACCTGGGCCCCACCCTGCCAGAGCCTTATGAACTCTGGTAGATAGGCAGGCGGGTGCTGTCCGTCTGCGTCCATCATCACCACAGCCTGACCGGTAGCTGCTTCAATACCAGCAGTTGTGGCAATTTCTTTACCAAAATTACGCGAGAGGTTAACGACCCTTATGTTCTCTTTTTCGTCTGCGAGAGCGTGGAGTTCAGCTAATGTACTGTCAGAGCTACCATCATTCACGTAAACCACTTCATAGGGGACCTGCCCCAATCGGCTCAGCTCCTCGCGCATCTCGTCAAGCGCCGGTATCAGTAGCATCTCATGGAATGTTCTGATACCTTCGCTTTCGTTGTAAGCAGGAACCACTACCGACAGGACGGCTGCACCTTGGTCAGGCTTGGGGGAGGAAGGATTGGTCACAGAACCATGATACGGCACCGGGCGACAGCCTCACCACCACTAGACTAGAGGGACTAAAGGCTATGAGGAATCAAACTGGAGGGCTCGTGAAGCAGGATTTATCCAAGCAACCTGTCATCAGCAAGGGGCAGTCTCTTTTTATCACCGGCTCATCAGTTATTAGCGCCGTCTCCACTTTTATTGTCACCTGGCTTGCAACCCGCTCCCTGGGACCTCAGGAGGGCAAGGACTTCCTCGTTTTCTGGTCCCTTACCTCCCTTGTCTTTGCAACACTTCTGGGTGTCCAACAGGAATCAGCCAGGCTCCTGGGGCTTGCCCAGCAAGACCGGGCTGGGACAGGTCTCAAAAACCAGCACTCCAGTAGCTCACCAACCTATAACCCCCTTCTAGCTGCAGTGCTCGTTGGTGTCACCTGCTCCCTGGTTTTCCTCGCCCTCACTCCCGTATGGTTAGGGACGGTGCTTCCGGCTAAGGACCTTCGATCAGCCCTCCTGATCGCCTTGACCACCACCGTTTACGCCTGCCACGTTTACTTTATCGGTGCAGCCGCTGGGATCCGAGCCTGGACCGAATATGCTCTTCTGATCGCTACCGGCGGTATCTTCTGTTTGCTGTGTACCTACCTTGCATCGGTGACCGGAGCAGGTCCGCTAGGCTTCCAGCTGTCCTTTTTAGCTACCGCTTTTTTGTGGATCTTCTTTATCCTTTTCTCACCGCAGATTCGCTCCACACTCACGATTCGCCTGAGCGGTAACCTAAGGACTACCTATATCAGCATGATGCTGGCGGTGGGAACGGCTCTGGCTATGGCCGCCATGTCTACGGGCTTCCCCGTATTTCTTGAAGCCACCAGTTCCACCAGCTCAGCAAAAGAAGCTACCCTGATGGCGGCAATCATTCTGGGTATATCCATCACTAGAGCCCCCATTATGCTCCCTCTTCAGGCTTTTCAGGGTGTGGCGGTCTCCTACTTCATCACCCAAAGTCAAAGCCCCGCAAGGATTTTAGCTAAACCCCTAGCGGGCTTAGTCGGCCTGGGAGTGGTGGGTGCCTTAGCGGCCTGGCTCATCGGCCCCTTGCTCTTCGATCTGATTTATACACAGTACGCTGGGCAACTGACTGGCCCCTTCTTGGCCGCCTTAACCTTCGCAGCAGCCCTGTTAGCTCTTACTACCCTCTCAGGGACGGCGGCCCTGGCTATGGGGGCACACCGTATTTACCTGCTCGGGTGGGTCGCCACCCTTCTCACCGCTTTGGTCTGCCTCATCTTCCCTTTGGGGCTAGAGGCCAGAACCTTGCTTGCCCTCATATCTAGCCCGCTGGTAGGTGCAGCGGTGCATCTTGCTGGAATGCAGGCCCTCTTCCGTTCTAGGCAGTAGACCTTACCTACAAAAATTTAAAGTACTCGTGCAAAGGTCGGATAAGGCCAGCTACCCGGATAAACTGAACAGCTCGCCAGATAAAGTGCTGGGGCAGAGCAAGGAACTGTGGAACACCCAGCACCTTAGCCAGCTGACGGCGTCCCTGAGCCACTACCTTGATATGTCTACCCCGGGAACCTGCACCCTTACTGATATTTTCCGAGTGCACACGGTAGCTGATACCAGGCCCAGGCAGAGTGGCTACAGCGCCTAATCTGGCTAGCCGCAAGAAGAGATCATAGTCCTCGAACTGTTCCAGGTCCTGACGGTATCCGCCGACCTCCTTGTAGGCCTGGGCGCGCATAACGATAGAAGAGTGAGGTATGGGGTTCAGCAGAAGCATACTTCGGCGCACATCATCACCGAGAGGGATTTTAAAATGGCCGGTAACCTGACCGGTACCGTCGATTAGGCGTCCACCGGTACCCACAAGAACACACTGAGGATGGGTAGCCAGATAGTCCAGTTGGGTGCGGAATTTGGTTGAATCCACCAGATCATCGCCATCCACGTTAGCGATGAAATCCGCCCGAGCATTTTCACAACCAACTCTCATAGCGTTTGAAACACCGATGTAGCGGTCGTACCTAAGCACAGTCAGTCGTGGGTCCTGAAGCCAGCTGTAGGCTCTTTCCTGAGACTCAAGGGCTTCGCCCTTTAATGGGACATCTGGGCTATTGAGGACCAAAATAATTTCAAGGTTAAGGCCCTGACTGTTGAGGGTAGACTCAACTGTTTTGCATAGCCAGTCATTAATATCGCCGCCTCGAATCACTACGGAAAGTTCAGGCACGGGTTTCATAGGCAACCACTCCTTATCAGAGGTGACTATTTCACTAAGCTTGTGAGGATATTTTCGTATTTTTTAGCCTGGCTAGGCCACCCCCACTGCTCTAGGCTCTGAATGGGGCGGGGTTGAGCGTCGTGCTCTGCGATTTGTGCGGCAATAGCAGCTGCCAGCTCTTCTGCCCCGCGGTCAGTCACGATGCGAATTCGAACACCGGATTCCTGAAGTACGCGGGCGCTAGAAACATCGTAGGTAACAATGGCAGCCTGTGAAACGTATGCATCAATAATGGTGGTCTGGAAGCCCTCAGCGGCAACAGTCGGGTTGACCAAGGTAGCACCGGCCAGCTCCCGGGCTACCGTGGAATGATCCACAAACCCCTTAAAATCTACGCGGTCAGCTATACCCAGCTCACTAGCATAAGTACGAGCCTTTTCAAGGTCGGGACCCGCCCCTAAAACAAGAGCTCTGATCCCCGGGTCATCAGCTGCTAGGAGCTCAACCGCCTCGAGGAAGGTTCTCCAACCCTTAACCTCCACAAGCCGGGCCAGAAAGACCAACTTTTTACGATCAAAAGTTACATCTTCAGGGGCTAGGGCAGGAAGTGGAGAAACGTTATAGAAAACTTCAGCCTCCACCCCGGCAAGTCTTTTAATAAAATCACAGGAGGGTTCTGACACCCCAATAACCCGTGAAGCCGCTCGCAGGGTCAAAACACCCAAGGTCCGATCAACGAGTCGGCTGGCAGTGCGAATTAAAGCTTTTTCCGAAGCTACAAAACCTGAACCGTGTTCAGTATGCAGAACGGGGATTCCCAGGATTTTCCCTAAGGCGGCTCCTATCCAGCTCATACTAAAAAACCTAGTGTGAACCGAGATGATATCTATTTTTTCGCTTTTGAGCAGACGGGCAATTTTCAGGATTCCCAGTGGTGAGGGAAAACCTAAAATTCCATCCACGGTAAGATACTCTTTGAGCCGGTAAACCCTGATACCTTCCTCTACCGCGAAGTGGGATTTGGCTCCTAAAGTAAGTACCGTCACCTGGTGGCCTAAGTCTTTAAGTTCAGCGGCTAGGGCAGAGACATGCTGTTCTAGCCCGCCCACCTTGGGAGGATAATTATTAATGACAAAAGCAATATTCATACCCTAGCTATTTCCTCTTATGGTTTGCTGCCTGGCTTGGCTGGTCCTTCAAGATAGCAGCTGGACCCGATCTATGATCTGGCTTTTCCAGCTGGGACCGTAAGATTGCTACCTCTTCGGCCAGCCTTCTGGTGTCTTCCCCCAAACGAGATAGGTCTAATGTTAGGTGTAAGCAGACCCCTATGAGCATGATAATCGCTAACATAAAGAGCAAATTAACAGGCATAACAACCCCGGTTAACTGTGCCAGGGCCCCCAAAAGGTGCGGGAAGATAGCTAAGATAATGATGGTTGCCGAGACCAGCAGCCACAGCGCAGCGTACTTTTCCTTCATCTTTTGATTGCGGACTTGGGCAAAGACCATAGCGAATATGAGAATGGCCAGGATCAGAAAAAATATGTTAGATGGCACGACTACTTCCCGCTTTCTGTTTTTTTACGGGTCATGGATATACCAAAGGCGAAAAAAGAGCGCATCAGATACACAGCTGATTTAAGAGGTCCGGATGAGGGTTTGCCTCCTTGACGTTCTCGCATCTCAACTGGGACTTGAATCACTTTACAGCCAGCTCGTATGGCCATAACTGTGGAGTCAATGGTGTCACCCAAATATTCCGCTGGGAAGAAGTCGCAATACTGGTCAATTCCCCTTTTATTCACGGCACGAAAACCGCTGGTGACGTCCGTAAATTTCTCACCCGATATCTGCGTGAAAAGAAAGGACAGCAGGTGCATGGCCCATTTACGAGGACCCTGCACACTGTAACTATCTGACCCAGCAAAACGCGATCCAATAACTATATCCGCTCCCTCAAGGGCTTCTACTAGAGTGTCGATGTACTCTGGGGGGTGCTGGCCATCAGAGTCCATTTGCAGGGCAACGTCATAGCCCATCCGCTGGGCGTAACGGTAACCTGCACGCATAGCACCTCCCACTCCCATGTTATAGGGCAGGTCCAGCACCAGGGCGCCGGCCTCCCGGGCTACCTGAGCTGTTCTATCTGTTGAACCATCGTTAACAACCAAAAGATCAGCCTGCGGTTTTACGGCGTAGAGCTCTGCAATAGTTCGACCAATAACGTCTTGCTCATTCCAGGCGGGCATAATAATGAGGGTACTCAGACTACCTCTTAGGGGTTCCGCAGGCATGGGCGTGGAGCTCTCCTCACAAAAATATCAATTAGGGCCTTGTTTGTGGCACTTAGCCTCAATTATAGTCCGGCCGAGTCCCTTCCCCAGTCCACCGCCGGTAGGCCCTAAACCAAGCTGAGTCTCTCAACCACCCAGCCTAGGACACTTTCTGCGCAGGATGTGCGCAAAGGTTTAGCCTACCTCTTTTGGGGCAACCTCAAAAACCCTAGCTCGGCGGCTACATGCAGAGGTCAGCCCGGTATAAACCGACATCCCCCACACGGTCAATCTGAGTGTAGCCGGGGAGGTCCTCCCCCAGGCGGTCGAAGCCACTTGCCTTTTGTTGACCAGGAGGAGGTGTGAAATCCAAGGCGTAGAAGGCGTTTTCCCGGCGCATGGCTGGGCAGACGTCAGGGTCGGTAGCCGCCTCATCAAAATGGAGCTTAAGCGTCCTCTCATCCTCCGTAACATCCGCAAGTATATGCTTAGAGGTGACCTCATAGCCAGATATGGCATAAGCATAGGCCCCTCCATCCTCTGGATTCACCACAATGGTGGACCCTGGGGGCAAAATCCCCTTGATTTCTTGTAAGAGAGCGATTTCGTCATTGGAGACCCGGTAACTCGAGTCGGTCACCGTATAGTACTTCTTAAGTTTCTGAAGATATTCTGTATAACCTACTGCATTCTGGGTCCAGTAGGTGAGGGGAGCCAGAAAGACCAAGATAAGAGCGGCCCATAGAACTCCTTCCTTCACCCGCCCCCGTAGGATTGGGGAGAAAGAATCAACCAATTTCTGACTCATTGCAGATAAGCCACAGGCGGCCAAGGGTAGGGCTACAACGGGTGTAAAAGCAGCAACCCTGTAGGCATCCTGGTACCAGACACCGGTAATTTCGTACCGGCCTTCATCGTAATCTAGGTGCCGGATAGCTACCAGAAAAAACATAGCTACTAGCCAGCTACCCAGAATCCACAGTTTTTTATCCCTTTGGGCAACCGTTACAAATATACCGACAATCATCAAAAGGCTGACAGCCCAGAGGGCACCGGTATTCATGACTCCGTTGACCAGGCCCTCCCCCACAGCCTGCGAGGCTGTTAGTTCAGGTACCCAGTGACGTCCGGCCTCAATATCTGGGCGCACCAGTACCCACAGCACACCTAAGACCAGGATGCAGGAAAAGAGCGCCAGCAGCTGGAAGCTGGTAGGTAGCCAACCCAGCTGCCCTCTGAAGGCAGCGCGCACCTGTAGATACATGCGAACCACAACCATAGGTAGGCAAAGAACCAGCAAAGTAAGTGCCGCGTTAGGGTGGGCTAAGCCTATGCCCAGGCAAACGAAAATTCCCAGGAAAATTCCCTGAACACTAGCTAGGGTCCTCAAATGCGCAAGTCTAAAAATCTGGGCAGCTAGACCGATACCCACAGGAATAAGCGCAATTCCCAAACTATTGGGATAGAGAATCCCCCAGCGCATGAGAAGAAAAGGGAAGGCTATAAAAGATGCCGAAATAGCCCCTGTTCCCACCAGCGATACCGGGTTATTCCTCAGGATATGGCGCACCATGTAGAGAGTACTGATAGGCCAGACAAAAGCACCAACCGTTAAAGCCATGCTATTGACTGCCACCCGAACAGAATCTTGAGCCGCTCCAAGGGCCAAGGCAGGGATAGCATGCCAGGCAGCCGGGTAAAAGGATGAGTCGGCATCAATAGTCATGGTCCCGACAAAGAAGGACGAGGCATTGCCCTCTTCAGCGATATACCGGACCGCATTAAGATGAAAGAGCTCATCAAAGGACTGCCCAATAGCATCTGGGCTACCGAGAGCACCCAGGATACCGCGGCCCAGGAGGGCAACCCCTAGAAAAAATCCTAGGACAGAATAAATACTTTGAGGCCCCCACCATTGTGACTGGCTCAGTGTGGATGGGCTACCCGCCGTGAGGGGCAGGGGGGTATCCCACCACCTATATCTCTGCAGCAACCGCATCAGCGGGTAGGTAAGGAGGGCTAATATGAGCCCGCTCAGGCAGGGAACAGCTATAGACCACCTGATCCCCAACAGGGGTGCAACTATGGCGCTTAGCCCAATAGTGGCCACCGATACAGGCAGGGAGAGGGCTAGGGCATCTAGCCCCTTCTGGCCTGTCGCTAGGACAAGGAATAGCCCCGGTAGAACAAGAAGCGCCACACAGATAACAACCGGAAGCACAAGAACAGACCAGCTCACCAGTCCCACTACCTTTCGGGGATAAAATATCCGGTATAACTCAACCCATGAGCTCTATGGGTTCGGATCAAAAGTATCTCCTATTTTAGACATATTATTCTTGAGCCTTGTTAATCCCGGGCTTAAACCTGCAGAAATCACGGCAAGTACCGGGCAAGCTCAGAGCTAGGGCGGGCTAGTCTCCTGCACACTATCTTTCTTCCGTACCCGCTACACCTCAGGACCTTGCTCTCATCCCCTTCTTACCGAAACCGCAACAATCACCGCATAAGCCCCCCCTAGAGCCCCTCACATACAGGCGGATCTTCTATTAAACACCCATTTGTGCACCCTCAGACCAAGAGTAAGCGCAAACCGGCTCGGGGGGTCTTGCAGGAGCGATTAAACTGTTAGATGACTGTGGCAGGTGCTAATAACCTGCATGATGTACTAGAGAAGGAGTCGACGATGACTTATACCGTAGGCCGCTATATTCTCGATCGCTTGGCTGAGCTAGGGGTCGATAAGGTCTTTGGCGTCCCGGGGGACTTTAACCTCTTTTTCCTGGACGATGTTCTGGCCCATGAGAAGCTATATTGGGTGGGCAACGCCAACGAACTGAACGCTGGCTATGCCGCAGACGGGTACGCCCGTGTTAAGGGTCTGGGTGCGCTAGTTACCACCTACGGCGTAGGTGAACTGTCCGCTATTAACGCAACTGCCGGTTCTTTCGCAGAAAACGTCCCCGTCATCCATATTGTGGGTGCCCCTAGCCTTGCCGCGCAGAACTCCCACCTGCGTATGCACCACACCTTAGGTGATGGGGATTTTAAGCATTTCATGCGTATGGCCTCGGAAGTTTCTGCCGCTGTAGCCGCTATCCACCCCGCCACTGCAGCCAGTGACATTGACAGTGTGATCCGAAGCGCCGTCATTCAGCGCAAGCCCGGCTACCTGATGCTCCCTGTTGATGTATCCACTATGCCTACCACCCCACCGGCACAGCCACTTGAGGTAGACAGCAAGGTTTCCTCACCCGATATTGAACAGGCTTTCCGCAAGGCAGTAGCTGATTTTATGCAGGGTAAGAAGGTTACTGTACTTGCCGATATTATGACCGAGAGGCTAGGTGCCGTAGCTGAGGTGCGGGACCTGGTGACCGAAACCGGCTTCCCCTTCGCATCACTCATGTGGGGTAAGGCTGTTCTCGATGAGACGGAACCTAATTTTGCGGGTATCTATGTGGGTGGGCTTTCTGCCGAGCCGACACGTGCCGTAGTTGAGGATGCCGAGGTTCTTATTTGCGCTGGTGTAGAGCTTACCGATACCACCACCGGCATCTATTCGCATTCCATTGACTTTAGCCGGGTAATCAATGTTGCGGCTGAGAGCACCAGTATCGCGGGCCGCCACTATGCGCCACTGACCATGGCCAGGTCGCTGACCATCGTGAAGGAAGTCGCGCTGGAACTGGGGCTCAGTGGTACCGACTTTGAGGCAACCACCACCCAGGAGCCACTCCCCCAGATTACCGATGAGGCACTCACCCAGGACGCCCTCTGGAAGGTTCTTTCCTCCAACCTGGATTCTAAGAACACAGTGGTAGTCGATATGGGCACCTCCTTCTTTGGTATGGCGACCCGCAAGTTCCCCAAGGACTCACGTTTTATTGGCATGCCACTGTGGGGGTCGATCGGCTATTCCATTCCGGCTCTCTTGGGAGCGGCTATGGCTGACCAGGGATCCCGCGGTGTACTGATGGTGGGCGATGGCTCTGCCCAGCTCACGATCCAAGAGATTGGCACAATTATCCGTGAAGAGATCAACCCGGTTATCTTCCTGATTAACAATGATGGCTACACCATTGAACGTTCAATCCACGGTGTCACCGCCTCCTACAACGACATCACGGCCTATGACTGGTCAAAGATTCCCGGTGCCTTTGGGGGAAGAGAGGACAACACTGTTGTTCTTCGAGCCGCCACTATTCGTGAATTTGACGAGGCCTGCCGCCTTGCTCGTGAAACCCGCGACAAGCTGGTCTTTGTGGAGGTTGTCACCGCCCCCATGGACATGCCTGAGCTTCTAGAGAAGTTTGGTGCACAGGCTGCCCAGCTCAATAAGAAGAAGTAATAACTCATAGAGAGCTCAGAGGCCGCCCCCTCAACAGAAGGGGCGGTCTCTGAGGTCATCTGACCTTTCTCAGGGAGTCAGGCTCTAGAGTAGGCTTGCGGCTCCAAAAACTGCCAGGGCACCGGCAAAACCAGTTATGCCGATCAGGGTTTCCATGACGGTCCAGGTTTTGAGCGTAGTTTTTTCATCCATGCGGAAGAAGCGACTGACCAGCCAGAAACCTGAGTCATTGAAGTGGGAGAGCACTACAGAACCGGCGGCAACTGAGACGACCAGGGCGGCGAGCTGAATTGAGTTGTAGTTAGCTGCTAGAACACCGGGGGCAATCAGGCCAGCAGCGGTAGTCAGAGCTACGGTGGCTGAGCCTTGAGCTACACGTAAGATGGCCGCAATCATGAAGCCTGCAAAAATCAGCGGAACCCCTAAATCACCCAGTACATCAGCTAGGGCATTACCAATCCCTGAGGAGCGCAGGACCCCACCGAACATACCGCCGGCACCGGTAATCAGAATAACCGAACAGACAGCGGGCAGGGCGCCGTCCATAATCTTTTGTAGTCCGGCTGCCTGGTCCTGACGCTTGAAGCCTAGCAGGTACATGGCAACTAGGCAGGTGATGAGCAGGGCAACGGGAGTCTCTCCTAAGAGCCGTAGGACCTGGAACCAGGTTTGGTTGGCTGAACCTTCAGGTAGGACGCCGCCGGTGGCAAGGGTGTTGAGGCCCGTATTGAAAAAAATAAGGGCCATAGGTAGGAGCAGAACAAAAAGAACCGTTCCAAAAGAGGGCGGGTTGGTAGGATTTTCCTGAGTTTCTTCGTACCCCAGAAGTGCCGGAACCGGTAGGTTAATTCTCTGGGCTACCAGCTTGCTAAAAAGGTAGACTGCCAGGTACCAGGTTGGGACTGCGATCAGGAGTGAGACAAGTAGTAGGGTTCCTACATTTGTTTCAAAGAATGCTGCGGCAGATACCGGCCCAGGGTGGGGTGGAACAAAGACGTGCATGACCGAGAAGGCACCTACAACGGGAATACCGTAGTAGAGCAAGGAACCTCCGACCCAGCGAGCTACTGAGAAGACGATGGGTAGCATGACAACCAGCCCGGCATCAAAGAAGATGGGGAAGCCAAAGAGCATTGAAGCGACGCCAAGGGCAATAGGAGCCCTCTTCTCACCAAAAACTGTGATCAGCTTATTGGCTAGCACCTGGGCGCCACCTGAGTACTGAATCAGAGCACCCAGCATTGCGCCCAGTCCCACCAGCAGGGCTACGGAGGCAAGCGTAGATCCAAAGCCACTGAGCATGACCGGTACAACACTGGTAATCGGTATGCCTGTGGCTACTGCGGTCAGGAGGCTGACAATGATCAGGGAGGGAAAGGCATGTAGTTTCAGTTTGATGATGAGAAGTAGCAGGAGCAAAATTGCACCGGCGGCTATAGCTAGAAGCGGGCCTGCGGTCAGGCTCTGACTCCAGTCGTCGGGGAGGGGCATGAGGAACTACTTTCCTGATGGATAAGATGATATGGTTACGGGCTAGGTCAGGCTAAGGCCTAGAGCTGCATAAGCTCTCTCAAGGACCTGGGGCATCTCCCCTGAGATATCTACGACTACACCCTTTTCATCCTCTTGGAGGGGTTCTAGGGTAGCTAGCTGTGACTCAAGTAGTGAAAGCGGCATAAAGTGGCCTGTGCGCCTCTTCATGCGCTCAGCGATTAGGTCTTTATCGCCGGTGAGATGCAGAAACACAAGTCCCGGTGATGCTTCTCGGAGTACATCGCGGTAGGCGCGCTTAAGGGCCGAGCAGGTGACCAGGGTCTTAGCTTTTCGTTTATCTGCTTCCTGAATCCAGGAGGCAATTTTCTCTAGCCAAGGGCCTCGGTCAGAGTCGTTGAGGGGTATTCCTGCGCTCATTTTGCGGATGTTGGATTCTGGGTGCAAGTCATCTCCTTCGATGAATTCCCAGCCCAGCTCATCACGCAGAGCGTGGGCGACACTGGTTTTCCCGGTGCCACTGACCCCCATCACCACAATATGATGCGCGCCATGTGTTTTCATTCCTCCTATTATGCACCGAGGGGGTCACGAACCCTAATTTATTGCTTTACCAGGTCTTAGGCTAAGCCAAGGACTAGGATTTTCACCCTCAGGTATATTCTCTTATCCTTTTAGATCCTCCTCCATCGGAGAATAGAAATAACATGCTTTATTTGGCATATTCACTCTTAGAGTCCTCTGCGGGAGTAAGCTGGAAATCAGCTTAATCCCCTGAAAGGACACCAGTGTCTACACCTGCCAGCCTGCCCTGGATCGAAAAGCTTATTCGCACCGAATCCATTAGCCAGACCAGTAATCGGGCAGTCATCGACCTCATCTCCGCAGAATTTGAGAAGTATGGTTTCACCCCCTATTTCACACACAGCGATGACGGCCAGCGCACCAACCTTTTTGTCACCATTCCGGCCAGCGATGGATCTACTAGTGGCGGATTGGTGCTCTCGGGGCACACCGATGTGGTTCCGGTTGAGGGTCAAGCCTGGACAGTTACTGCCCCTTTTTCACCGCGCGTAGTCGATGGCAAGCTTTATGGCCGGGGAGTATCGGATATGAAGTCTTTTATCGGGGTTATTCTCTGGCTACTCCCCCGAATCGCCCAAGCCCAGCTCACCCGTCCCCTACACTGCGCCTTCTCCTATGATGAAGAAATTGGGTGTGTAGGAGCACCGTCCATGATCCGAGAATTCCGCGAGCGCGGGGTAAAACCCGATTTCGCAGTAATCGGTGAGCCATCCATGATGCAGGTCATTTCGGCCCATAAGGGCGCCCACCGGGGCCGGGTGACTTTTACCGGTGTCGCTAAGCACGCATCACTAGCCCCCCACGGGGTTAATGCTCTAGCTCCTGCGGCGGAGTTCATTACTTTCTTTGAGCAGCTAGCGGCAGGCTGGCGGGAGCACGGCCCCTTTGATGAGGATTTTATTGTTCCGTCGTCCACTGGCGGAGTGAATTTTGCGCGTGGGGGTATCCAGTACAACATTGTGGGTGAGCGTGTGGTCTTGGAGTACGATTTTCGCACGGTACCTCAGATGACGACCGATGAAGTGATGGCCCAGCTTGAGGCTAAGATAGCCGACGATTTGCTACCAGCCCTTAAGTCGCGTGCCCGTGATGCGGAGAAATTGGCGGGTGTTTCTGCCGGTGAGTTTGAGACGGCGGTGGGTATTGAGCACGAGCTTTTGGCTGTTGTTCCTGCGCTGGGCACTGCGGGTGATGCTGAGATTATTGGTCTGGCTAATGACTGGGCAGGGCGTGAGGGGTCGCGGGAAGCTCTTAAGGTTACCTACGGTACCGAAGCTGGCCAGTTTGCCCTCTATGGCGGTGTGCAGGCTGTGGTGTGCGGACCTGGTGATATTGCACAGGCGCATACTCCTAACGAATGGATTGAGCTAGCCCAGATTGAGGCCTGCGAACGCTTTATGGAGAAGGTTTTGGCATGGGCAACCAGCGCCCAGTAAGAACCTGTCAATAGGTTCTTCCAAACTGCAAGGTTGAGTTGCTATTACCTACTGAGCAGGTCTCCTAGGTCTTCAGCGGTGTCTAGCCTGTAGATGGTTTCCACGGTGTAGCTCTCTCCTAGCTCGGTTGCCACCCGGCTCTGGAGTTCTTTACCCAGAGCTATCCACCGCTGGTACGGGGCTTCTTGGTAGCGAGAAGAGACGGTGGGTGTAGCAGGGTCCCCTATACCCACTTCCTCGTGCAAAGGTGTTCTGCGGTCAAGTGATTCCCAGAGCATGGCCCAGTCACCGTTACTTCGCAGGTAGAGGGTCAGCCTGTTGAGGTAGCTGAGGGTGAGAAACCAGCAGTTTGTGCGAGTATCTCTGCCGCCGGGTAAGGATCAGGGCCACATTCTCTGTCGATGAGGGCGCGCACGGCACCCATAAAAGCGGTCAGCGCCCGGGTTTCTCGTCCCGTTTCGTCGTCCCCGGGGAGTTTGCCTTCAAAGACCCCAGGGCTCACCTCTTTGAGCAAAGGACAGCCGGGCTGCCCCATCACAGGCGAAGTCGCTAGGCTCATATCCCAGGTCTTTGTTCTCTGCGTGTAGATAGCCCGAATTGTGATGCCGGCAGATGTCTCGGGCCTATAGGTCACGCTCATCTCAGAACGGCCCGGCGGGTGGTAAGGGTCTTGTTCAATTTCCCCTTGCACATAGATGATGGTGCCAGGTTCCCCGGGGTGAGTTTCGATGACAGGAACCGTGAGGATCCCTGCCAGAACGGGGTGCAGTCCGGGAGCTAGGGGGTAGGGCACAAAGTGATAGCTGGCAACCATAAGCCCAGTGTAGATACCCTGCCGATAGTCTGCCTAGAGGCACCGTAACAAAAGTGCCTACCCCGGGTCTATTTCCTGCTAACTTGCTGTAAGCAGGAGCTTGAGGTGGACGGGGTAGGCGCAAAGGGCTGTATGTGGGTCTTACTCCCAGAAGTGCTTCTTGTCGACCACGGGAATCTGGCCGGTGGGTACATAGGTTGCGGCAGCTGATGCGGCGGTTGCGGCGGTGTCTTCTACCTGGGGCAGGATTTCAGCAGACTTGGAGCGGTACATGTGGGTGTTAGCCCATAGCCCAAACCCAAGTACGGCTACCACCAGAACGGTTGAGATGATCTGGAAGATAGAGAACTGACCGTCGTAGTAGAGCTTGAAGAAGGAGCCGCCCATTATGCCACCGGAGATAGGTGCAGCGATTGGCACCCAGGCGTAGAACCAGCGTGATCGGCCCTTGCCATGGATAGGGAGCAGGGTGTGCATGAGGCGGGGGCCCAAGTCACGGGCAGGGTTGAGTGCGTAGCCGGTCTGACCGCCCAGGCCGATGACCAGTACGGTAACCATGAAGCCGAAGGCAAGGGGCTTGAGTACGTCGTTGAGGTTTAGCGTCAGAGCGGAGCCTTCGAGGGCAGGGCTAAAGTTCACGCCCACATAGAGGGCTGAGAAGACCAGCATGAAGGTACCGATAATCTCGGAGAGAGCGTTGGTGAAGTAGTTGTGAATGGCGGGAACGGTGGCGAAGACACCCAGCTTGATTTTGCGGTCAGCGGTGGCTTTCCAGTGAGGTAGGTAGTTGAGGAAGACGATAAAGGCACCAGCCATGGCACCCAGCACCTGGGCCAGGATGTAGCCGGGAACCTTGGCCCACTCGAATTCGCCGTAGGCAGCTAGCCCGATAGAAACGGCGGGGTTCAGGTGGCCGCCGGAATAGTGGTGGGAGGCGTACACACCAAATGCTACTGCGAAGCCCCAGCCGAAAGCGATGGTGAAGAAGTTGTCACCGTGGCCTTTTGAGCGGCGTAGCTCTACGGTGGCGATGACACCACAACCGATGGTTACCATGATCATGGTGCCAAGGAATTCAGCGAGGTAGGGGCTGATGGTATTCACAGGTTCTCCGCACGGTCTGGGGCGTGGGGCCGGTGCTATCCGGTGCCTTCACCCAAATAATTGTTTCAGTTGCGTTTAAGTGTGAATGAGTGGGTTTGTTAGGGCAAGACCTTAGGGGTAAAAGTGCTCTAACACTTAAGCGATTTCCTGCGATTTACCCAAGATAATGTGATTGAAAACCCATAGTTTATTTCCACCTACTAAGAATCTAGCCCGGATTCACAAGCGCAGATTCCCGCATTTAGCGAGCAAAAAGACGCTTTAGTGTCTCCAACAGGTAGCCACGGCACTGCCAAGCCGCC
This sequence comes from Rothia sp. P5766, assembly GCF_048513555.1. Taxonomy (NCBI): domain Bacteria; kingdom Bacillati; phylum Actinomycetota; class Actinomycetes; order Micrococcales; family Micrococcaceae; genus Rothia; species Rothia sp. P5766. The sequence continues at coordinate 31,259 of NZ_JBLXXS010000013.1, forward strand.
ACAAAGGTCCAGCCCAGCACAGCACCCAGGGTGTTATTGAAAAGGTCCTCGGCATCGAAAGTGCGGATCGCACACCCGTAGTATCCCCAGAGCCCGGTGAGCTGGGTCAACTCAATAACCAAGGAGACCCCAAAAGCGGCCAGTAGTACGGTACGAAAATGGGCTTTCCAGAACAGGTAGGCAAAGATCCCAAAGGGGATAAAGAGCAAGATGTTGAGGAGCATCTGCAGGATATAGGTGGAAAAAAGGGCTTCGAGCAGACTACCGTGTTCCCGCAGGGCAAACTGTAGGCTCCATCCCAGGAAGAAGCGGGGGTAGGTATTGCCCCACCCCGCCGGGCAGACAAAGGTGTCCCGATCCGGCAGCGGAAGTAGGGTGTAGGCGACCACCCCGGTGGCGTAGAACAGGCCTATTGAGGTACGCCCCAGCCGTCGCATGAGGGCACGGGTAGCAAGGTGGCGGCTGCCCCACCAGGTCAGGGGAAGAGCAACAAGAGCCAATATAAACCACAGCCAGATAGCCTGCTGAATCACAGGTAGAGAGTAGTTAAGGTAGTAGCGCATAGTCCAGGGGTGTAGGAATCGGGGGCCTTTATTCTAACCCCTTGTATAAGAGGTCAATTTTATTGTTTCCTTCATGGGCTAGGCCTTCACCTGATAACTGCCCCTCAAATGGCTAGGGATCCCCCTACAATAAGCCCCAGGGCAGCTGCCAAGCTTGCGCACACAGCTTGTAGCAGGACAAGAATCAAGGGTCCAGCCTTACCGGGGTGGGTGACTGCTTCAAGAAGGGCAGTAGAAAAAGTCGTGTAGCCGCCAAGAAAACCAGCGCCCAAGACCAGTCCAAGACCTTCTGAAAGATCAGAAGCCTGATTCTGGGTTATCACCCCGGTCAACAGGCCTAAGAACAGGGATCCGGTCACATTAATAAAGAAGACCCCCAGCGGGAGCCGGGTGCAGAGATAAGCCTTAAAATAGCTATCGACCACAAAACGTAAGGCCGCTCCAAGTCCACCAGCACAGAAAATAAGCAAGGCAATCATCGCGGGCCCCTGCCCTTCTGAAAGTAGTTTTCCTTGTACTCTCTTCCACCGAGCACTTTACCCCAGCGTAACCCTGACCAAGCCATCAGATAGCCTCCAAACAGTGAGAGCACCAGATAAATCAGAGCATCTATGTACTGCCCGGCTGCCCCAAGCTGAGCGAGAGCCAAGGCAAAAGATGAGTAGCTAGTAAATCCACCCAGCACACCGGTGCCTAAAGTTAGACGTGCTGACCTTACCCAGGGTCCCCCTGAACGAGAGTTCAAGAAGCCGGTCAGTACTCCCAGAATGAGGGCACCGGCACAGTTGATGGCAAGCATAGTTACCGGGAACATGTTCAGGGGGTCGGTAGTCAGGGGGTCTACTGCAGAATCGGGGAATAGGGCGGTAAGAGCCACCCTGATAATGGCTCCGACACCACCACCACAAAAGACCAGGAAAGCATCTGAGGGGCTAGGTTTCACCCGCCCAGACTATCACCTTGCTCGCTCATCCTGAGGAGGGGTCACCGGCAGTAAAATTGACCCTCAAAGCCTTGGATCATCTTCTTTAAATTTCCATCATCAAGACCTGTTTCTTTCCAATCTCCCATCGGGTAGAGTCTGTTGCAAGCTGTTACTTGTTTATTTTTGAAGAAGATTTTGGTGGCCCTGCCGGGGTCTCCTGAGTTTGAGTTGGAGGGTTAAGCCTTGCAACTCGTTGAGCGGGCTCGCGTTGATGGTTGTGGTTCCCCTCAGCGCGAGCCTCTTTTATTAAGAAGAAAGGGGGCCTTGTCCCGCACTTAAGGTGCGAGGCAAGGCCCCCTTTTTCTATGCTTTCAGGTCCCAGCTGACTGCGCTCAATCTAGCTGTTACGGGGTTTCCGCGTCGTGTCGAGAACAAAACCAACCAGAGCCGCAACCAAGGTAGGTACAATCCAACCGAGCTGGTAGGAATGGCCCGGTGCCCAGCCGATGAGAGATTCAATGAGCGAAGACCCAATTCCCTGGGAGGAGAGCGTCATGCACAGCGCCCACAGTACCGAGATGATCAGTGCAAAGCGGTGGGTAAAGTTCATCCAGGGCGCCTTAATACCTGCTTCTACCAGCGCAAGAATCACCAGGGTGAGAGCCGGAGGGTACAGGGTGGTGATGATGGGAATGGCAAAGCTCATCAACCCTTCGAGGCCAAAGGAAGCCAAGGCAAAGGCAATCAGGGTGAAGATGATAGCCCAGGCTCGGTAAGACACTGCGGGAATCAGCTTGTTAAAGAAGGAGCTGGTCGCACCGATAAGCCCAACAGAGGTGGTCAGGCAGGCAAGAAGTACAATTAGGCCAAAGACGAGGGCCCCAGCGCTACCCATAGTCTGGTGAGCAGCTTCGGTCAGCAGGGCCGCACCGTCCTTGAATCCCTGCCCATCCTTAATATGACCGCCAATGTATCCCAGGCCCAGGTAGACCAGCCCTAGGAGTAGACCCGCGATAATACCGGCCAGAGCAACACCGCGGAGCAGGTCACCGCGGGCTGTGATTCCTTTTTCTCGTAGGGAGGCAATCACGATAATCCCGAAAGCAAGGGCAGCTAGGGAGTCCATGGTCATGTAGCCGCTGACAAAGCCTGTAGCAAGGGCGCCGCTGGCGTAGTCTTCGGTGGGAGTTGCCGCTGGCTCACGCAGGGTTAAAAGACCCATCACAAAGAGTGCTACCAATAAAGCCACAAGTGCTGGGGTGAGGTACTTACCCAGAGCGTCAACAATTCCGCTGGGGTTCATGGCCAGCACATAGGAGATCCCAAAGAAGATCGCGGAGAAAATCAGGGTGGGTAGTATGCCTTGGGCGCCAAAGTAAGGTTCTACAGCGATGGCGTAACTTACGGTGCCGGTGCGAGGCAGGGCGTAGAGAGCACCAATGGAAAGGTAGACCAGGGGTGGGAAGATCAGGGCAAAGATACGCCCGCCGCGGCTTGCAAGGTCATGAAGGTCAAGACCTGTCACAGCAAGAGCAATCACCGCAAGAATGGGCATCAGCACACCAGTAGTCAGGAATCCAATTATTGCAGGGGTAAAGTTGGTTCCCGCCTCTGCGCCTAGCATTGCGGGGAAAATAAGGTTACCTGCTCCAAAGAACATGGAAAACAGCATCAAGGCTGTCACCAAGACACCTGCAGGAGAAAATGATGATCGAGAAGTAGTGTTCATTTCTGGCGGTTATCAATTCTTGTTGAAAGCGAAAGCTATAGCTTATACAGTTTCGGGCAAGAGGTCCACAAAAGAGTGGGACCTCAGCACCGCAGACCGGTAGAATGATAGGGATACGGCACTTTCTGCAACAAAGATGGGGGGTCAGTGTGCGCATTGCTCGTATTTACAATAACAATGTTGCGCTCACCCAGACCTATTCCGGTGAGCAGATTGTTGTTATTGGCAAGGGTCTTGCTTTCGGCAAGCGCAAGGGGGACATGGTTGACCCCACTTTGATTGAACAGACTTTTGTTCCTGAATCAGGGATGTCTGATGAGAGTTTGTCATGGTCTCTGGCAAAAATACCATCAGAGATTTTGGGTATTACAACCGATTTGGAGTCTCTAGTTAAGGCTGAGGGTATCAGCATTTCTCATTCTTTTATTGTGCCGGTAGCTGACCATATCAACTATGCGGTTATTCGCGCCAAAGAAGGCCTAACTGTCGATTATCCGCTCGCTGTTGAGGTGTCGCAGCTTTATCCCCAAGAGGTCCGATTTGGACGTCGTGCCCTTGAGCTGGTTAAAGACCGTATGGGCATTGAGCTGCCCGATATTGAGTCTATTCCTCTGGCTATGCACCTGGTTAATTCTCAGTTCGCTTCTGAGGACATGGGCAGCACTTACCGCATGACCGAGGTTTTTGCCCAGATTTTTGAAGTTATTGGTGCAGGCTTTGGTGGCCCCGTTGATCGTTCGCTTATGAGTGCGGCGCGCTTTGTTACTCATCTTCGATACTTGTTCGTGAGAGCCTCTCAGCACCAGCCACCGGATTCTTCCCCTAGCCTCCCGCTCCTCTTGGACAGCATGAGAGAGGCTCACCCCCGAGCTTTTGCCTGTGCCCGCAAGGTGCGCCTGGTATTAGAAATGCACCTTAACCAGCCGCTGACCGACGATGAACTCACCTACCTGACGATTCATATTGCCCGTCTTGCCCGGGATCAGTACAGCATCTCATAGCTCAAGCCAGCAAGGGGTAGGGTTTTCAGCATGGCGTGAGAACAAGATGCACGCTGGTTCATCTGTCTATTTTTTCTTCTCCATAAAAGAATCAGAAAATAAACATAGATGCTGGTCAAGCCAATATTTCCCTTAAAGTAGCTTAATATTTAAGGCAAGTATTCCATACAGGTAAACCGAGAGTTAGGCTAAACCTGTAGGGTTTTTCCAGCTGCCCCTGCATCTACTCTCTCACAAGACTTATGCGAGGAGGTTTTGTGACCATATCTACCCCATCAGCTAGTTCCCTTAAAGATCAGGAAGGCCTCTGGAGGAACTTGACGGAGACTCTGGCAACTCTCAATCTCCATCTTGATCGTTGCCTCAAAAAAGAAGCAAAAATTAAGCTGTCCGACTACAAGATTCTGGCAACTCTCATGGAGGCCAATAGCGTCTCTCCCACCGCAGGAACGCTTATACGCATGCGCGATCTTGCGCGAACTACCAGCGTTTCAGCTTCTCGTCTCACCTACCAAATTGAAGCTCTTGAGCGGCAAGGGTGGGTCTCAAAGATGCCTGTGCTTCAGGACCGTCGAGGTAAAGGTATAGTAATTACGCCCTTGGGCCAGCAGGTCTACCGCCAGGCAGCTCCTATATATACCCGAGAGGTACAGCGCACAGTTTTCAGCGCACTTGACCCTTCAATAGCCCTTGCGGTTTCACTTTTTTCGCGAACTGTCCGGAACAACATCACATCACAGAGCAAAACTCAGGACCCGCAATAGCTTATAGGTCATTTGTACCTTCTACAGATAAGGGTTCACACCAGCCATCAAGACGGTAGAACCCCTCTCTTATGTGAAGCTGCTATTGGCACCCTCAGTCAGGTATAACTTAGCTGGATTTACCAGCCTTACCCTTGGGTACTGTTCCCACTCTCTGTGCCTTATAGAGCTGTTCACGGTTGGCAAGAACAACTAGAGCCATAGCGTTAAGGGCAAGACCCACAATAAAAATAATCCAGCCAATAATCATAAGCGAGGTTCCGCTTAGGATAGCTCCCACAACGAGAGCTGTCACCGAAACCAGGTAGGCCGGCGAGAAAAGAAATTTTGTATCCATGAACTGAGGTATAACCTATCTGCCGGTAGAGCTTTAGTGAACGTGCGGACGAGGGGGGCGGGGGCGGAAGATACGCTCATCGGAGGTTGCCGCAGGGTTGGAAGGAAGGATCTCGTGAGACTCAGTTACGGGTTCCGCTTCATCAATCTGCGTATCTGATACCTCTCCTAGGCTCTCAGCTTCCTTCTGACCTTCCCCACCCGTCAGCAGAGCAGGAAGAGGTCCGCCCTTGGAACGCTGAATCATGACCAAGGTAGAGAAGACATTGAGGCCCAAGCCAGCCAGAAGCAAAACCCAACCCAGCACCGCGAGCAAAGATGAGCTGACACTCACCAGTAAAGCTCCTACAAGCAGAGACGCAAGGGAAGTCAGGTATGCCGGTGAAAGATCTTTGGGGTCCATGGGTCCTAATTCTTTGGTTTACTTAATGCCTATATTCTACAGGAAGAATATTTAGGGGTAGGGCGACAAGCGTCCAGTTACACCGGGTGTAGACCTAGCGCCTATCGAGTGGTTACCTACCCCATGGTAGGGGATAATCCTCAGAATTTCTTGAGTATCTACCTCTCGGCATCCTGAATCACCCTAGAAGTTGGGGGTGGCATCCGTCCCTACGCCTCGTCGGCGAATCTGGGGGGAAAAGATGGGGCCTTCCTGGGCCTTGGCAGGTTCGTGCCCACCGCAAGCACTGGATGAGCAACCTCCGCACCCACCAGAGGCGCCGCAGGGAGCAAGAGCTGTACCGGACTCTTGGGCTAGATCTACTCCATGGGCACGCAGGTAGTCTTCGTGTTCTGAAACCAGGTCACGGTCTTCAGCACCAAGAACAAGGAACCCGCCGTCACGAATCATTTTGAGGTCATCGAGGGCTGACTGTCCGGTGGAGGTGAGGTAGTCGCCCAAGAAGAGAGAGTTCACCACATGCAGGGCCAGTGGCTGTAGAGTGCGCAGGTGCATTTCACGCCCCCCGGCCATGCGCAGTTCTTTTTCCGGGGCAACCATGCGGACCGTGGCGAGAATCCGTAAGCACCGCATGGGGGTCAACTCCCAGGTTCCTGCCAGCGGGGTTCCTTCAAAAGGCATCAGGAAGTTCACCGGGATTGAGTCCCCCTCAAGTTCTTTGAGGGAAAAGATGGCATCAACGAGCTGTTCATTAGTCTCACCCATACCCACAATCAGGCCAGAGCAGGCAGAAAGGCCGGCGTTTTGGGCTTTTGCGACGGTATCTAGCCGGTCCTGGAAGGTGTGGGTGGTGCAGATATCGGCGTAGTGGTCTTCGCTGGTGTTGAGATTGTGATTGTAGGCATCTACCCCGGCAGTTTTAAGGCGGTCAGCCTGGCCGTCTTTGAGGATACCCAGACAGGCGCAGACCTCCACCTGAGGGTGTTCTTCTTTGAGGTCTTCTACCATTGCTGCCACCCGCTCAACATCACGATCGGTGGGACCTTTACCGGAGGCCACCATGCACACACGTGATGCCCCACCGGCAATACCGTAGCCGGCCTGCTTGACGGCTTCATCAGCCTTAATCCAGGTGTATTTGAGCACGTCGGCTTCTGAGCCCAGACGCTGGGAGCAGTAGGTGCAGTCTTCGGGGCAGAGGCCCGATTTGAGGTTGACCAGGTAGTTGACCTTGACGGTGTTGCCAAAGTAGTGACGGCGCAGGCGCGAAGCCGCATCCACGAGAGCAAAGGTCTGGGCATCGGTAGCTGTCAGCATGGCGAGCGCTTCGTCGCGAGTCGCAGGCTGGCCAGCTAGGGCCCTGTCGGCAAGAGCAGAAAAGTCAGTCATGCAACCAGTGAACACTGTTTTTGAACAGTGTTCAACTTTTGGGCACCTATGACTTTTTCACTTCTCCTGCCTGAGCCTGCTTTAGGACCCGCACCCGCCACTACCGCAAGCGCAGTTGCCACCGCACCCACCTGTCTTATCGGAACCGCTCAGAGCGATCTGAGCGTAGGTTTCTGCACCGGCAACACCGTGCTGACTCAGGTAATCCACATATTCGGCGACCAGGTCACGCTCTCCGGCACCTTCAATAGTGAGCCCTGCGCCCACAATAAGTTTGAGGTCCTCAAAAACCAGGCGAGGTTCCTCGAGACTGTCGTTGAGCACCAGGGAATCAATCGCACCCACAGCAAGGGGCTGTAGGGAACGGAGCGTTGCCTCTCTGCTGGAACCCAGGTGAAGACTACGAGCAGGATCCGCAATACGGGCGGCAGCAATAATGCGTAACGCTTCCATAGGGAGCAGAGCACTGTCCCCTGCCACAAAATCAAGTTCCAGAGCCTTACGTGTTTCACCCTCGTCGATAAGTAGAGCAACGAGTGTTGTAGGGTCAAGCGGTGCGGTAATTTCTAACCGAACCCCCGCTTTTACGTCTGACGCTACCCCCGGCAGGTTAGTCACTGTCATCAGCGTCCCAAAGTGCTGTTGTCGTAGTTCCGCCGCGAATTCCATGAGGGCGAAGGTAGCCGCAGCGCTAGCGGTGAGAACGTCGCTGATGTCCTCGGCGGTGACCTTCTGCCCCGCCCGGACGCGGCGGGTTAGGTCTGAGAAGTTAAGAGTCATGCTCCCCAATGTACTCCCCTACCGCCAGTTTCGCCCTGCCGGGTCAGCGCCTAACTGTTCTGAAAACTCAAAGTAGGACACAATGAGGGGGTGGCATTAACCCGTGAAAAGATTCTTGATACAGCTTTTGAAGTACTCCGCCAGTTTGGGCTAGCCGACCTGTCTATGCGCAGGTTAGCAACCGAGCTGGGGGTCGCACCGGGCGCCCTTTACTACCACGTCAAAAATAAGCAGGAGCTCCTTACTCATCTCGCATCTCGCATGTTGCACAGAGTTCTGGTCGCCTCATCTAGGCAGGGTAGAGCAGGCACAGGTAGGTTGGCCATTATCTGCGGTGAACTGTACACCCAACTTATGCCGGTCAAGGAATCTGCCGAGGTAATCCGTCTGGCTATTGCACTGCATCCCCAGGAGCAAGGGCCGGGGCATCTTGATCTTTTAGATATTCTGGAAAGCGAATTTAAACCCCTCTGCGGATCCTCTGCGGGCCTTGCCGCGAGTTCTTTGCTCCATCTGGCTCTCAGCCTGATTGAGGAAGAGCAGACCAGAGCACTACTCACGGGTGCCGCTCCTGCCTCAGATCCCCCGGCAAGCTATATATCTGCCCTGGAACACCTGATTAAAGGTTTCGCAGTCAGTCCCTCAACTCCACCGGGGTATTAGCCTGCGATACCTTCGACAAGAAATAAAGTAGTAGCTTCATACGTTTTACATGTAGCTAGAACGACAACCGGCTCCTGAAGCCTGTAGAAAAGATAAGTATCGTGACTTTCCGTGTAGAACCCCTGTGGTCAACTCTGCCCGACCATGAAGCCCAGGTAGAGGCCGCCCGCACCGCTTTCATCGATAAGTATGGGGAGGAACCAGACGGTGTGTGGTCAGCTCCAGGTCGACTCAATCTCTTGGGGGAATACATCGACTTTTTGGGCGGCTCCTGCATGCCCATGCCTCTGCCCTACCGCACCTATGTTGCAGGTAAACTCCGCACCGATGGAGTTCTGCGGGCTGCATCTCTCCAGATGCCAGGCGATGACCGCACTGTTGTCATTCGTGAGATCGCTCCCGGAACTATTAAGGGCTGGTTCACCTATGTTGCCGGAGTAGCCTGGGCTATGAATAGGGAAGGCGGCAAAGATATCGCTCTGCCCCACCAGTTTGGTGCCGACCTCCTGATTTCATCGCAGGTTCCCGTGGGCGGGGGGCTCTCATCATCAGCTGCTATTGAATGTTCAACAGCGCTCGCCCTCCTTGATCTTTCGTGCCCTCTACGAGCTGATTGTGACTCCACCGAGGCTCTTCCCTCTGATCGAGGTCCCGGTAATGACCAGCTCAGGGCGCGCCTGGCGCAGGTCTGTATCAGAGCTGAGAACGAGGTCGCAGGTGCCCGCACAGGAGGGTTGGATCAGACCGCTTCTCTTCGTTCCACACCGGGCCAAGCGCTTGTCATTAACTTCAGGGATTTCTCTATTGAACCGCTAGAGGTCGATGTGAATAAGGCAGGTCTAGCCTGGCTGGTTATTAATACCAACACTCCCCACGAGCTCACAGGTGGAAAGTTTGCCGCTCGGCGGGCGGCCAACGAGGCTGTCACCCAAGCTATGGGGCTCGACTATCTACGCAATGCGCTTCCCAAGGACCTATCCTGCGCCGGTCTCAGCGAGCGTGAGGCCAAACAGCGTCGTCTCAATATTATTGACGAGACAGTTAACCGCGCACTGGTTGCCCTGGAAGAAAGTGGGCAGCCCCTAGATTTCCCCCGTGGCTGGGTGCGCCACACTCTTCACGACATGACGCTGGTTGAGCGAGCTGCCTATCTTCTAAAAGCTAAAGCTGCGAGTGGGCACACCGATTGGGTTGAGCTGGGCCATCTCTTCACTGAAAGCTTTGTTTCCATGCGCGATGAGCTATGGGTCTCGCGCCCCGAAATTAATGTGGCGGTAGAGACCTGTTTGAAGGCCGGGGCTTTAGGTGCCCGACTGGTGGGTGGTGGCTTTGGTGGCGCTGTTATGGCGCTCATGGATGCCGCGCATATACAGCAGGCCGCCCAGCAGGTTGCTCTTGCTTACGCTCAAGGGGGCTATGATGAGCCTGAGTTCTTGCCGATGGTAGCAGGCTTCCCTGCCGATAGAGATCTTTAGGACTTCTTCTCAGCCTCTCAAAGTATTGCACAGCTCCTTGAATGCCGGACTGACTATCTCAGCATATCTACAGCCTGGCGGGTTTCTTTTCACAGTGAGAGTGCATAAACTGGGCTTCAGGGATGGCTTTCCTGCCGTCCTGGTATATACCTCACATAAGGAACAACAAATGGGTTTTGACCTCAATAACGCCATCAACGAGAACTTCGAGAAGGCGCAGGACGTCGTCAATGAAAAGGCCGGTAAGGAAGTTGTCAACGACGACCTTGCTCAGAAGGCCAAGGACGTTGCATCCGATGTTGCCAATAAATTGGGCGAGAAATTCAACAAGTAAAGCTTGGGTTTACCCCACAAAACAATACCCAAGTATCACCTTATAAAGGTTCTATCCGTCTCTGGATATAGATGAAAGGAGCCTCTCATGGCTGCAGAAGAGAAATTTGAAAACGGTCTAGACAACCTAGCTGGTAAAGCTAAGGAAGCTGGCGGAAAGCTGACAGGTAATGACCACCTCGAGGCAGAAGGCAAGACCGATCAGGTCAAAGCTCAGGCACAGGACAAGGTTGAAGACGCCAAGCAAGCCGTAAGCGACGGCATTGACAAGGTCAAGGAAACCTTCTCCGGGATTGCAGACTCTTTCAAGAAAGACTAAGTTAGTTTCTTCTTGGGCGTCACAGGTTGTACCTGTGGCGCTTTTTTATTGGGGAGGGGCGATTCCGTAGGGTTTTATTCGCTTATTACCCACACAGGTTTTATCCACAGGTGGGGATAAATTTGGGGAAATCTCTTACACCCATGTAATTTCAAGATCTCCATCAGCTCGGTTCCACTATACACAGTTTTTTAACATCTGTGGAATTACATCTATGTAGTTATTAACAGCTGTGGATAAGCTGTGTGGAACCCTGGTTTAAGTACAGTGGGGCTGGCTAGCTATAGGCCACCCGCCCCACTGTTCTTGTCATTTTGTTGATCTGCCCACTAGCGGCTGAGTCGCTTACCCCGAGGCGTTGGGATACGGTCTAAGAGGGTAGCTACCGCGGCACCTGTAATCAGCCCGCCTAGGTGGGCTTCCCACGAAATACCAGAAGCAAAGAAACCAAAGGCAAAGTTGAGAACAACTAAGAGGACAATGCCATTGGTGCTCTGTTTGCGAGCGCGGGAGAGGGCAAAGAAGGCTCCAAAGAGCCCAAAAACGCCACCCGATGCGCCCAGCGTACTGGTGTCCATGGTGCCCATCATCTGGGCAATCAGATGCACCGCCAGGGACCCTCCAATAATGGAGAGCAGGTAGGTTGCCAAGAATTTCCACCGTCCCAGTAACGGTTCCAGGGCCTGCCCAAAGAGGTAGAGGGTCAGCATATTGAGCAAAAGATGGGTGATATTGCTGGTGGAGTGCAGAAAGCCTGAGGTCAGCAGGCGGTACCACTGTCCCGTATATTCCACGTAGAGGGGGTTGTAAATGCCGAATAGGGTGACCTGGCGGAAGAGTATTTGGAGGACCCACACCAGGCAGTTGAGAGCGATAAGGATGTAAGTAACGATGGGCATGGTGTGGGCATACCGAATTTTAGGTGCGGTAGCTTGAGCGGCAGTCATACAGTCCACGCAGATCATGCCAACTTCTAAGGGCACCTGACATTTGCCGCAGGCCAGTCTGCCACACCGCCCACATCGTACATAGGTTATCTGATCAGGGTGGCGTGGGCACACCGAAACCTGTTCATCCTTATACCCGTAACCGCCTGTCTGTTGGCTCACGGGGCCTTCCTTTCTCTATGTACTCCTCATAAGCACAGAGTGCAGAAAGGCCCGCCCAGAGTTCGGGCGGGCCTGGAGTAAATCTTTACGGAGATTTAGAGCTCTTCGATGTCGATGGAAGAAATGACGACGTCTTCAACAGGGCGGTCCATGGCGCCAGTAGGAACACCTTCAATCGCATCAACGACCTTCTTGGAATCCTCATCTGCAACCTCACCGAAGATGGTATGGCGGCCGTTGAGCCAGGGGGTTTCAACGGTGGTGATGAAGAACTGTGAGCCGTTGGTGCCGGGGCCTGCGTTAGCCATAGCGAGCAGGTAGGGCTTGTTGAAGGAGAGTTCGGGGTGGATCTCGTCCTTGAACTGATAGCCGGGTCCACCGATACCCTGGCCGAGGGGGTCGCCACCCTGGATCATGAAGTCGCGGATAATGCGGTGGAAGATAACGTCCTTGTAGAGGGGGCCGTTCTGTGCTTCGCCGGTGCGGGGGTGGCGCCATTCCTGGCTACCATCGGACAGGCCGATGAAGTTTTTGACGGTTACCGGTGCGTGGTTACCGAAGAGGTTAACGACGATGTCACCGTGGTTGGTGTGAATTGTTGCTTTTGCAGTTGCAGTCATGTCCCTATTCTTGCACGGGGTGTTCAATACCCGCTAGCTATTCGCTGTGCTTTTGCACTAAGCGAAAGCGGCTCAACTTCAGCGAGTAGAGAAACACGGGTGTTTTTTGAGGTATCCAAACCCTATTTTGAATGATAGAAAGTAAGCTGATAATGAGATACTAGTAAAACCTGCTAGTTCATTTAGTTGAGCCGGGAAGGCAAAACTGCAAGCAGGTTAAGACTCTAAGGAGAGACCATGGAACTATATAAGAAGAGCAAGGCTAAGAAGGCCCAGAAGCAGGCAGAGAAGCTGCTGGCGAAGGCTACTAAGAAGTCCGGTAAGAAGGCAGATAAATTGACTGCTCTAGCGGAGAAAAAGTTCAGTCGTGCCGAGAAGTTGACCGGCAAAAAAGCACACCAGCTCGGCAAGAACGCTCGCTCGGTTGCCCAGGATGGCGTACAGAAGGCTGAAAAGATTCAAGGCAGCCTTGCCGATAAAATTCAGTCAAAGGTGGACGATGTAACACCTGCGGTAGAAAGTGCTGTAGCTCAGGCTCGAATCAAAGCAGCCGGCGTTGCCTCAACTGTGGCCGGTAAGATTTCGGATGTAGAGGCACCAGCTGCGGTTGAAACTCTAGCAACCAAGGTGACCGGCGATAAGAAAGCCCTGAAAAAAGCTCAAAAGTCTGCCGCTAAGGCCGCTAAGTCTTATGCTAAGGAACAGAAGAAGGCTGCTAAGAGTGGCGGCAAGGGCCTATTGGTCTTTGGCCTGCTGGTTGCTGGCCTTGTTGCTGGCGCTGCTGCCTACAAGGCTTCACGCCCTGTCGAGGATCCCTGGAAGACCCCTGCGGCCTAACCTTTCCTGCCTTGAGTTAAAGAATGGGGGCCAGTCTCTATAAGAGACAGGCCCCCCTTTCTGTGAAAATTGGTGGGGCCGGGCGCAAAGCTCTACCAGGAACATGCGACACAGGGCAGGTGAGGGGAAAATCTGGCGGGCTAGCACCCTTGAGGTGCTGTTCAGGGGCTAGGTCTCATCTGAAGACAAAAAGAAACCCTAGGCTGAAAAGCCTAGGGTTTCTTTGAACTAAATTTAGATCGGCGATGACCTACTCTCCCACACCGTCGCCAGTGCAGTACCATCGGCGCTAAGAGCCTTAACTTCCGGGTTCGGGATGGGACCGGGTGTTTCCCTCTTGCTATAATCACCGAAGAGTGGAGGCGAGGGGACTCGAACCCCTAACCCCCTGCTTGCAAAGCAGGTGCGCTACCAATTGCGCCACGCCCCCGTGGTGTTATGCTTCTACTCTACTACACGTTTTTTACACGCGCAACACCAGCCTATCAAATGAGCGGTTAGTTGCACCACACTATTTTTATTTTTCTTGAGCTAGCTCTCCGCCAAATACCTAAGGTAACACCCGGTTTCTTGCAAAATAGCCTGCCAGTCCCGAACCATCTCAAGTTCCCTCCAGGACCTCAAGCGCAGGCCCCACTCCCCTATTTCCCACACTTGCTCATCACGGAAGTCGGCAAGCGAAGCCAGCAGGGGGCTGTGCGTGCAGAGGATAACCTGACCTCCAGATTGCAGAAAATCTAGGATTCGCGCCAAGAGCTGGAGCTGACCGTTCAAAGAGAGACCAGATTCCGGTTCATCAAGAATCCACAGGCCGTAGTTTTCCTGAGCGTATTCCAAAAACCGTTGAGTACTCTCACCGTGAGAGAGCCTGAGCATCTTCTTGGCCCGGTCAGATTGCAGCTCTGCCAGGTACTCAAGATGTGCAAGCAAGCCTTCTGCCCGCAAGAAAAGACCGGCACGCCGCCGCGCAGCCCCGCGCACTACCTGTAAAGCAAAACCAAAAGCAGATGAATTTTCATAACCGGGCCGGGCAACCTGCGCATCACCACCACCTAGGGGTAACCCGTAGGCCTCAGCAATAGATTCCACCAGGGTTGATTTACCTGCCCCGTTTTCACCCGTTATGACGGTCAGCGCACCAAAATCCAGCCCATCAAGAGCACGACGAGTGATGGCGAGATTATAGGGCCAAGCACCGCTTGGGGCAGGTTTGTCTTCAGCTCTAGCGATAATGCGTCTCAGCGGAAGGTTGAGGAATTCGGTCATAGCCTCAACTTTAGATTGCTGAGGTTTTGTGACCCAAGGCCTTAGGAAGAAAAATTATTATGACTTGCTCTCACGGAACATGAGGCTTCTAGCCTAGTGAGCACGGGAGATAAACGGTACCGAACAGTCAGCCAAACGGCCCAGCTTTTGGAACTAACAGTACGAACCCTGCACTATTGGTATGAAATACACCTACTACGCCCCAGTACACGCGGTAGTGAGAGCGCTCGTCTCTACACGGCTCAAGATATCGAGAAGGTTCAACACACCCTTATCTACTGAGCCACCGGCTCCCTGTGACTCACTCCAAGCATGTTCTTATTGCACGGGGCTAGAGCGCTAGTCCACGGTTCACTGCCCACTAGGATGCCCAAGAGCCGAGACTCACGGAATGGCTCGTTGCCGCTATCGTATCCAATGCAGCTGCCCACGGGGTAAGCATGGAGACAGCAGAGTGGGCCTAAAACTCACCCACGAAAAGGGGGTCCTGACCGACTGCAATCAGGAACCCCTTTTCCCTTGGGTGCATGCTAGGCCTTGAGCTAGCCAGCAACACCCAAAAAGTTAAAGCCGGTGTAGGCGTAGAGGAAGTCCTTAGCAATCCATAGGATACCGCTGATAACAGCGAGGACTAAAACAACAAAGATCAGATAGGCGGCAGTACGGGCAAGGAAATTCGGTTCGGTTTCAAGCACTGCGCCTTCTTCCGTTTCACCGGCGGCACCGCTCATCAGCCGTACCGCCAAGGCATACAGGGCAGGGAGTCCAGCGCCAAACACCAGGCCAGCCAAGAATACGGGGTAAATCTTATGAAAGATATCGACAATCAACATTAGGCACCGGCCTTCTCACTAGCGGGCAAGGTTTCTTTAAGCACCTCACGAGCAGTGACTGCTTCACCCGAATGCAGATCAATGTGGCTAACAGCGCTCTTGCGGGAATGAGCCCACATTAAGAAGCAGAAACCAACCAGGATTAGGAAGACAGTTGCTTCCCCCACCCAGTTACTACCGGTGAAGAGGTTGATGTAGTTACCGACAAACCAGGTGATAGCGCCGACTGCACCGGCTGCGGGCAGAGTAATAATCCAGGCGATCACCATACGGCGGGCGGTTGACCAGCGTACCTTTGCGCGACGCCCCAGGCCCGAACCAATGATGGAGCCGGTCGCTACGTGGGTTGTCGAAAGCGCCATACCAAAATGGGACGAGGTCAGAATGATAGCCGCCGAAGAACCGTCAGCTGCAAGCCCCTGGGGTCCGTCAATATCGACGATGCCTTTACCCAAGGTCTTAATGATGCGCCAGCCACCCAGATAGGTTCCCAATGCGATAGCGGCGGCGCAGACAAAACGAACCCAGAAAGGAATTTCAGCATTAGGGTCAACTTCCTGGGCAGCAACCAGAGCTAGGAAGATAACGCCCATGGTCTTCTGAGCGTCGTTTGTACCGTGAGCCAAAGACATGAGAGAGGCAGCTGAAATCTGACCGAAACGGAAGTTTTTCTTCTTACGGTTAGCAGATACCTTGCGGGTTGAGGCGTACACCAGAATGGTACCGATACCTGCAACAGCACCGGCAATCAGCGGAGCCATCAGAGCAGGAACGATGATCTTCATCAGCACACCTTCCCAGAGCACCCCATCTGTGCCAAGTGAAGCTAAGGTTGCACCGATGAGACCGCCAAAGAGGGCATGGGATGAGCTAGATGGTAGCCCCAACAGCCATGTGAAAACGTTCCATAAGATAGCGCCCACCAGACCGGTGAACACAATCAGCATGAGGCTTGCCCCATTGTCTGTGGTGTTAAGATCTACCAGGCCTTTCCCCACGGTTTTAGCCACTTCAATGGAGAGGAAAGCGCCTACCAGGTTAAGGACAGCTGAGAGAGCCACAGCTACTTTGGGCTTGAGCGCACCGGTAGCAATGGAGGATGCCATAGCGTTTGCTGTGTCATGAAATCCGTTGGTGAAGTCGAAAGCCAAAGCTGTGAGGACGACAATCGCCAGGATGATCAGTTCTGTAGTCACGTATCTATTGTTGTTGCCTCAGCAGATTTTGGAAAACTTCAACCCACCACCAGATGAGAAGAGCCTTAAATATTGTTTAAGTTTCATAAAACCCAAAAAACGCATACAAACAGGAGCGTGAGGGCAGGCCGCAGGCTAGACAGAATTACGTTATTACTAGTCAAAGGTAATTTTTAAAGCCATCATTCTTTAAAACAATATCTCAAAGCAGGGCTTTTAGGGCACAAACCCACACGCTGCTCTGGCAACAACAATCCTCAACACAAATTTGTTTACCTAGTGTTCACCTTAAAGCCCCGTGGCTTTTATCACCCACCCTACCCAAACTCAACCCTTAGTTGAAGTAATACAGAGTGACCTTAATACAAAAGAAAGGCCCCGATCTTTTAATCGGAGCCTTTCCATCACATTTAATTCGGCGATGACCTACTCTCCCACACCGTCGCCAGTGCAGTACCATCGGCGCTAAGAGCCTTAACTTCCGGGTTCGGGATGGGACCGGGTGTTTCCCTCTTGCTATAATCACCGAAGAGTGGAGGCGAGGGGACTCGAACCCCTAACCCCCTGCTTGCAAAGCAGGTGCGCTACCAATTGCGCCACGCCCCCATCGGGTGCTACCTATGAAATTTTATCTGTAGCTTCTTCCCAAGTTTTTTTATTCTCCTGAGAATCCTTGGCTACCTTTGTTGCTATCGCCGTAGCAACTGCAACCAGTGTGATTGTCATAAATTTCTTCATGCCAACCTTTCAACCAAGGTGAGTGGGCGTACCAGGAATTGAACCTGGGACCTCTACATTATCAGTGTAGCGCTCTAACCGTCTGAGCTATACGCCCTTGGTGTTCATCAGAACGAAATATAACTTTACACAGATTTTGGAACCTTGCCAAATCGAAAAGATATGTTCTGACTCACATCTATTTTGGGGGTCAATAGCCACCTGCCCCATAAACCCAAGGCGGCTCCCCTCCCCCGATAAGGGGGCGAGAAACCGCCATGAAAGCTACTGAGAGGTTTTCAAACCTATTCGTCAGTCAGAGTGACCCCCACGCCGCCAACAAGCTTAGCGGCGACGTTGTAGAGCATGGCAGACAGGGTACCCAGCAGAGTAAACAGAACAACATTGATAACCGAGATAATCGTGCTGTAGAGCGCTACCTGACCCAGCGACAGGTACTCCGAGATATCCACGGCGTCACCGGTAGTACCCAAGAGCTGCAGCAGGTCATTAATGCTCTGGAAAGCACCTGAAGCCTGCATAACCAGCCACAGGATCACAGCTGCAACAACCGTGACAATACCGACAGCCACCGAAAGCAGGAAGACCAGCTTAGCAACGGAGAAGGTGTCAACCTTTGCAACTACCAGACGGGCACGACGAATCTTAGACCGAGGGGCGGGACGAACCAGCGGCTTACGCTGAGGTCCTGCCGAACTGGAAGTGCCGCCAGCTCGGTTTCGAGCCTGCGAGGCACGCGGAGTGCCAGTTCGCGGTGCGGGGCGCGGGGCTGTGCCCTTGCTATTGGTACTCACTAGTTACCTCCGTGTGCTTCTGCGGAATCAGCATCAGTATCCGCCGGTGATGTGTCATTTTCTAAAGTTACTTCATCTGCCGGATTTTCTGAGCTTTCGGCACCGTTTTCGTCGGTGTCTTCTGCCTCATCAATGTTGCGTTCAAAGTTGCGAGCAACTTCAAGAATCTCATCATTCTTACCGGGCTTAGCAAAGATAACACCCATGGTATCGCGGCCCTTAGCGGGAACCTCGGCAACAGCGGTACGAACCACCTTGCCCGATTGCATAACAACCATGACCTCATCTTCTTCGCTCACAATGAGGCCACCCACCAGATCACCACGGTCTTCCGCCAGCTTTGCGACCTTGATACCTAAGCCACCACGCCCCTGAACACGGTACTGATCAACCTGGGTGCGCTTAGCATAACCACCAGCGGTGACAACGAAAACAAAGGAGTCATCGGTGACGACGTTGGCTGACAAAAGCTCATCGCCTTGACGGAACTTCATGCCGGTTACACCGGATGTCGCACGACCCATGGGGCGCAAGGCTTCGTCGCTGGCAGTAAAGCGTAGCGACTGCCCATGCCTAGAGATCAGGAGCAGGTCATCCTCAGCGCTTGCCAGCTGGGCAGAGACCAGCTCATCACCCTCGCGCAGATTAATCGCAATCACACCTGCGGCACGGTTGGTGTCATAGTCAGACAGCGCGGTCTTCTTGACCAGGCCCCGCTTAGTGGCAAGCACCAGGTACGGAGCATCCTCATAGGACTTCAGTTCCATGACCTTTGCTATGGTTTCTTCGGGCTGGAAAGCTAACAGGTTAGCAACATGCTGGCCCTTGGCGTCACGCCCTGCTTCCATCAGCTCGTAAGCCTTGGTACGGTACACACGCCCCAGGTTAGTGAAGAAGAGAATCCAGCTGTGAGTGGAAGTCACAAAGAAGTGTTCCACCACGTCGTCGCCACGCAGAGCAGCACCCTTGATTCCCTTGCCACCACGATGCTGGGACCGGTATTGGTCGCTCCGGGTACGCTTGACGTAGCCACCACGGGTAATGGTAACGACCATTTCCTCTTCGGGGATCAGGTCTTCCATCGACATATCACCGTCGTAGCCCATCAGAATCTTGGTCCGGCGCTCATCACCGTAACGGCCAACAATCTCTGAGAGCTCCTCGGAGATAATAGTGCGCTGGCGGTCCTCAGAAGCGATGATGGAGTTGTACTCGTCAATCATGCGCATGAGCTCATCGTGACGATCCTGGATCTTCTGACGCTCCAGAGCAGCCAGGCGACGCAGCTGCATGTTGAGGATAGCCTGAGCCTGAGCCTCATCAATATCCAGAAATTCCATCAGCCCGGTACGTGCTTCATCGGCGGTGGGTGAACGACGAATGAGGGCAATAACCTCATCCAGGGCATCCAGAGCCTTCAGCAGGCCGCGCAGAATATGCGCTTCTTCCTCAGCCTGGCGTAGACGGTACCGAGTACGGCGAACGATAACTTCCATCTGGTGGTTAACCCAGTGGCGGATGAAGGCATCGAGTGAAAGCGTGCGGGGCACACCATCCACGATAGCCAGCATGTTAGCCGAGAAGTTTTCCTGCAGCTGGGTGTGCTTATAGAGGTTATTCAGCACAACCTTGGGCACCGCATCACGCTTGAGCACGATGACCAGTCGCTGACCGGTACGGCCAGATGTTTCATCGCGTAGATCAGCGATGCCGGTAATTTTGCCATCCTTGACCAGTTCAGCAATTTTGACAGCCAGGTTATCTGGGTTGGCCTGGTAGGGCAATTCAGTGACGACGAGGCAGGTGCGGCCATGGATTTCTTCGACGTTCACCACGGCACGCATGGTGATAGAACCACGCCCGGTCCGGTAGGCATTTTCAATGCCCTTATGACCCAAGATAGTGGCGCCGGTGGGGAAGTCAGGACCCTTAATACGGGCAATCAGCGCCTCAAGAAGCTCTTCGTTCGAGGCCTGCGGGTTCTGCAAGAACCACTGCACACCCTCGGCTACTTCGCGCAGGTTATGCGGCGGAATATTGGTGGCCATGCCCACGGCGATACCCGATGAGCCGTTAACCAGCAGGTTGGGAAAGCGGGAGGGTAGAACAACAGGTTCCTGATTCTTACCGTCGTAGTTGGGCTGGAAATCTACGGAGTCCTCGTTGATATCCCGTACCATCTCAAGCGCCATGGGGGCCATCTTGGTTTCGGTGTAACGGGGAGCTGCCGCACCGTCGTTACCTGGTGAACCAAAGTTACCCTGCCCCAGGGCCAGGGGGTAGCGCATGACCCAGTCCTGAATCAGACGAACCAGGGTGTCATAAATAGCGGAGTCACCGTGGGGGTGGTACTGCCCCATCACTTCGCCCACAACGCGGGCACACTTGTTGAAGGAGCGTTCGGGGCGGTAGCCACCGTCATACATCGCGTAAATGACGCGACGGTGCACAGGCTTGAGGCCATCGCGCACATCGGGAAGCGCACGGCCAATAATGACCGCCATAGCGTAGTCCAGGTAGGAGCGTTCCATTTCGGAGCGTAGGTCAACTACCTCGACCTTATCGCCGGGCCCCTCTGGGGTATCAAGCAGCTGGCCCTCTAGGGGCTGTTCTGAGCCCTTGGTGTTATCGTCGCTCATAAGTTCCTCTTCTTTGTCCTTGACCTATATATTCCAGATTTTGCATATATTCCCTTTGTGGAATAAATGCCTTAGATATCAAGGAAACGAATGTCTTTTGCGTTCTGCTGAATAAACTCTCGACGGGCTTCGACGTCCTCACCCATCAAGATGGAGAAAATCTGATCAGCGGCAGCAGCATCTTCCATGCGAACCTGCAGCAGGGTGCGGCGAGCAGGATCCATGGTGGTATCCCAGAGCTCGGTGTAGTCCATCTCACCCAGACCCTTGTAACGCTGAATGCCATTATCCTTGGGCAGGCGCTGGCTCTTGGCATAACCACGCTCTAAGGCAACATCGCGCTCAGCATCCGAGAAGACGTAGTCGTGCGGAGCATTAGACCATTTGATCCGGTACAGCGGAGGCTGAGCCAGATAGACGTAGCCTGCCTCAATCAAGGGACGCATGTAGCGGAAGAGCAGGGTCAGTAGCAGGGTAGTGATGTGCTGGCCATCGACGTCCGCATCGGCCATCAGCACAACCTTGTGGTAGCGAGCCTTCTCAATGTTGAAGTCCTCACCGATGCCGGTTCCAAAAGCGGTAATCAGTGACTGGATCTCAGCGTTTGATAGGGCGCGGTCAAGGCGAGCGCGCTCAACGTTAAGAACCTTGCCGCGCAGGGGCAAGATAGCCTGGGTCTCGGGGTTACGGCCGCGTACAGCAGAACCACCCGCGGAGTCACCTTCCACCAGATAAATCTCGGATACCGAGGGGTCCTTTGATGAGCAATCCTTGAGCTTACCCGGCATAGAGCCGCTCTCCAGCAGGCCTTTACGGCGGGTGGTTTCACGCGCCTTACGGG
Source organism: Rothia sp. P5766 (assembly GCF_048513555.1). Taxonomy (NCBI): domain Bacteria; kingdom Bacillati; phylum Actinomycetota; class Actinomycetes; order Micrococcales; family Micrococcaceae; genus Rothia; species Rothia sp. P5766. The sequence continues at coordinate 52,812 of NZ_JBLXXS010000013.1, forward strand.
CCGCCAGACGCGCCTGGGCAGAGGTGATAGCCCTGCGGACAATCTCTTTACCGGTTGAGGGGTTACGTTCCAGCCAGTCGCCCAGTTGGTCCATAATGACGCGCTGAACAAAGGCTTTAACCTCGGAGTTACCCAGCTTAGTCTTTGTCTGGCCCTCAAACTGGGGTTCAGAAATCTTGACTGAGACCACGGCGGTAAGACCTTCACGGACATCCTCACCGGTCAGATTGTCGTCCTTTTCACGCAGGAGCTTGTTCTCACGAGCAAAACGGTTAATCAGGGTGGTCAGTGCAGCACGGAAGCCCTCTTCGTGGGTACCGCCCTCGTGGGTGTTGATGGTGTTGGCATAGGTGTGGACCGACTCCTTGTAGGCAGCAGTCCACTGCATAGCAACTTCCAGGCTCATCATGCGGTCGGTGTCTTCGGTTTCAAAGGCGATGACATCATCGTGCACGGTCGCAAGCTTCTTTGAAGTGTTCAAGAAGTTGACGTAGTCGTAGAGGCCGTTCTCGTACATGTAGGTGACGCTCTTGTAACCCTCAGCGCTGGGGCCGACCTGGTTGAGTGGTAGGGTAGCGGGTTTGTCCTCACCGGCAACCTCATCACCTTCGTGCAGCTCTCGCTCATCGGTCAGACGGATAGTCAGACCCTTGTTGAGGAAGGCCATCTGCTGGAAGCGAGCACGGAGGGTCTCGAAATCAAAATCGACGGTTTCAAAGATTTCGGGGTCGGGGTAGAAGGTCTGCGTGGTGCCGGTAGCGTCGGTGGCTTCACCGCGAGTCAGGGGCTTAGCGGTTTTACCGCCGTTAGCGTAGCTGATATGCCAGCTGTAGCCCTGGCGGCGCACTTCGGTTTCAACGCGTGTTGAGAGAGCGTTAACGACCGAGATACCCACGCCGTGTAGACCACCCGATACCGCATAGCCGCCGCCACCAAACTTACCGCCCGCGTGCAGAATAGTCATAACAACTTCAACGGTGGGCTTTTTCTCGGTGGGATGTTCATCTACGGGAATGCCTCGCCCGTTATCGGAGACTCGAACTGCGCCGTCTTTTTGAATGACGACCTCGATGAGGTCCGCGTATCCGGCCAGAGCTTCGTCGACAGAGTTATCGACGACTTCATAGACCAGGTGGTGCAGGCCGCGTTCCCCGGTTGAGCCGATGTACATACCGGGGCGCTTTCGCACAGCTTCAAGGCCTTCGAGGACCGTGATGTCGGCGGCGCCGTATTCGTGGGAAGTTTCTTCAGTTGCCACGGGTGATTAGGCTCCTTGCATGGTCGGTATCGCGCCCAATGGTCAGGCACAAGATGCTGGCAGTATAGGCAGACAGATCATCAAGGCCCGCTTATTCTGGGCGCGCGTATTCTCTGCCAATTCTACCGCACCGGGGCTTTTTTCTCCCCGCTTTACAAGGTTTTAGAGGGCTATCTGCTCGCAGAAGGCGCTTATTTGGCCTTCCCAGTGCTTTACCCCCTCAGCCTGTAGGCTCACACAGCTTGAGGGGTCAAACCGTCCAGAGGCGATTTTTCCAGTAATTTACCCGTAAGTATCTCGTGGCCCGCGACCACCGGGGGCCACCCGCAGCCCCTTTTTCCAGGAGGGGGCATTGGGGCCGAAGGCTTTGACATCACGCACCACCTCATCACCTAGCTCGCTGTTAAAGCGGCGAATGATGTCGTATTTCATGTGCCGCACCTGCACAGCCCAAGCTGTTGATTCGCAACGGACGGTGATAACCCCATCATCAAAGCTGTCCGGGGTAGTTTTGCTTGCCAGTTGCGGTCCCACCAGTTTGTCCCAGCGAGCCATGACCGATGAAACTGCCAAAGGGGTACTCCAGCCCCGCTCCATCATGACGCGATCCAAGAGGCCAGCCAGGCTTTGGGGATCCCTGACACTGGGCCCAGGCCCGGAGTACCCCCCGAGCTGGCCGGCAGTCGATAGGGAGTTGTACCGTTTGACTTTTGTACCGGGTTCAGCGTTCATCACCCGACCGAAATCTTTAATGATTTTTCGGCCGGCTAGGCCCTGAACCCGTAGTTCACCGCGAGCTTCTTTAGCCGCTCGGATACGACTCAAGAGAGCGGCGGGGGCATCTAGACCATCCGCATTATATTCTTTATGAGAAATATCTTTACTCATGGTGACTATTCCGCGCTGTCCATACGATGGTTGAAGCTTTCATCAACATCTGCTTTGCCCTGGTCAACACGAACCAGCACAATCTGTCCTAGCTCCTGGGGTATATCGCTCACTACAGCACAGGTTACAAGAACCTGTTCAGCACCTGCCACAATCGCGCCCAGACGGTGACGGCGAGCAGTATCTAACTCAGCAAAAACATCGTCAAGAATCAAAATTGGGGATGCCCCTGTCGAATCATTATCTGCAAGGTGAACATACCAGGCAGCAAGTTTAAGGGCTAGAGCATAAGACCAGCTTTCACCGTGGGAAGCAAAACCTTTCACAGGGATCCCGCCGAGTTCTAGGGCCAGGTCATCACGATGGGGCCCTACCAGGGTTATTCCTCGTTCCACCTCTTCAGACCGTTTTTGTTCCAGGGCACGGATAAGTGCCTGTTTTATATCCTCTACACCCATGAGAGCTGCCTGGGGGAGAGTTTGACCCGAGATCGTAGGGAAGACAGTAGATTCGTAGTTGATGCTGACGCTTTTTGAGCCATCAGTTAATTGCCCATAGGCACGCTGAAGCTGGGGAAGCACCAGCGAAAGAGTCCGCAGCCGAGCCTGCAAGAGGTAAGCCCCGCTAGTAGCTAGTTGCTGATTCCAGACCTCTAGAGTGAACGCATCTTCTTGCACAGATACACGGCGGCCCCGCATAGATTTCAGCAGGGAGTTTCGCTGACGCAAGATTTTCTCGTACTCAGAACGATATGCGGCCACAGCTGGGCGCAAAGAAACTGCTAGGTCATCGATAAAGCGTCTTCGGCCGACTGGCTCACCTTTGACAAGTTGCAGGTCTTCGGGAGAAAACAGGACGGTTCTTGTGACGCCAAGAGCTTCTCTTGCCCGGACGGGAGCTGCCCTATTGATACGCACCCGATTACTTTTCCCAGGAGCTATCTCAAATTCGAGGACCGTTTGTTGGTTGCCCCGAACGGTGCGGGTACGAATGTAAGCGCGTTGGGCCCCCACACGTACGAGCGGTGAATCCTGGCTGACCCGGTGAGAGGCAAGTTGCGCGGTGTAGTCAACTGCCTCGATGATGTTGGTTTTACCTACCCCGTTAGGGCCAAGAAAAACGGTGACGCCTGGGGTCAGCGGCAGGTTCAGTAGTCGATAGGTGCGGTAGTCCATCAAGGATAGGTGGTCGATGTACAGCGCGTACTCCTTGACGTTATGAGAGGGGGGCTGAGAAAGAACCTTTACTGGTTCTGCAGGCGGATAGGCATTAGCAGGTAACGGTAGTTTTTCTCGTCCTCAGCCTGCCAGTCTTCCTGTTCAGAGAGCACAACGGGCTTGCGAGGGTCGGTGAAAGAGAACCTCACAAATTTGTTGGAAGCAAAGGTATGGAGGCCTTCTGACAGGTAGCTGGGGTTGAAGGCAACCGTAATATCTTCACCGTGAAGATGTGCCTGCAGGGTTTCGGATGCCTGAGCGTCTTCGCCTGTGCCGGCGTCGAGGGTTACCTGGCCCTGGCTGAAAGCAAGACGAACAGGGGTGTTTCGTTCGGCTACCAGTGATACGCGGCGAACAGCCTCCATCAAATCTGAGGTACGGATAATTGCGTGTACCGGGGTGACTTCGGGAAAGAGCGAACGAATCTTGGGGTATTCGCCGTCTACGAGCAGGCTTGTCGTCCGGCGGGAGTCAGATTCAAAGCCTACAAGTTCGTGGCTGTTAGAGAGAGCAATAGAAAGATCACCGGCACCACCGAGTGTCTTGGCGACCTCCGACAGTGTTTTAGCTTTGATGAGGGTTGCTGTTGAGATGGAAGGGTCTGTGGGGTTCCAGGTCAGTTCACGCATGGCTAGACGGTAACGGTCGGTAGCCAGCAGGGTGATCTGATCACCTTCAATTTCCATACGAACACCGGTCAGAATTGGCAGGGTGTCGTCTTTGGAAGCTGCTACCGATACCTGGCTCACTGCTTTAGCGAATTCGGTACCTTCCACGGTGCCTGAGATTGCCGGTAGCGCTGGGAGTTCCGGGTAGTCGTTCACAGGCATTGATGAGAGGTTGAAGTTTGAGGAACCGCATGAGAGATGGACTTTACCTTCGTGCAGTTCAAAGAGAACGTCTGCCTTAGGTAGGGAACGGCAAATCTCAGCAAGCAGGCGGCCCGATACGAGAGCTTGGCCTTCTTGGGCAACATCAGCTGCGATATTTAGCTTTGCTGAGGTTTCGTAGTCAAAACTTGCGATGGATACTTCACCTGAAACTGCCTTGATGAGCAGACCTGAAAGGACAGGCACCGGAGGGCGAGGGGAGAGGGAACGAGCGGTCCAGCTAACCGCCTCTGCCAGGGTGTCGCGTTCAACAGTAAATTTCACTGGAGCACCTTCCAAATCTCAAAACAGTAGAAGCCCGCGATAACGGGCATATTCAGACTCTCAGTCTACCGGACTCATCCCCTCTTGAACCTATGACCCTAGCCCTATCTGAGCCTTGGCTTTGGGCAGAGATCCGAAAACTACAGAAGAGCGTTCCCAAAAGAGTGCGAATTTCTGTAATTACAGAGAGTTCTTACAAGGGGTAAGCAACCCACTAGGGCCATGTAATTACAAGAACTCTCGCCAGGGGAAACAGGATCGGGACAATTTTTTTGTTATTTGCCTTTTCTTCTTTAAAGGTCGTAGTGTTAATAACCCTTGTGAAAACTGTGGAAAACTCAATTTGAACCCAGCAAATCAAGGATTTCCCTGTGGGGCTATTGTGTAGAAGTAAGGCCCAATCTGTGAATGAATAGTGTATGAATATTTATGCAAAAAATGAACTGCACACCTTTTGAATATCTATGCACTTAACCTCCACATTAAAACCCCGCCAATAGCAAGTTATCCACAGGGGTGTTGAAAGCCCATTTCTAGCGTGATGCGTCCCTGGAACCCTGTTTGATGCGGTTCGTCAACTCAGTTACCTGGTTGAAAATAGGCCTACGTTCGGCCATCAGATTGCGAATCTTCCGATCGGCGTACATAACAGTGGTGTGGTCACGGTCGCCCAGCTCCTGACCAATACGGGGCAGGGACATGTCCGTGAGCTCTCTCAACAGGTACATTGCAATCTGACGGGCATTGACCAGAGTCCTGCTCCGTGACTTGGAGCGTAAATCCTCAAGAGTGACATCAAAGTATTCCGCAGTAGCAGAAAGAATCTGCGAAGCAGTAATCTCGGGGGCACCATCATCGAGCAAAAGGTCCTTGAGTACCTGTTCAGCCAGTTGCATATCAACGGCCTGCTGCTGCAAGGACGCAAAAGCGGTCACACGAATCAGCGCACCTTCAAGCTCACGGATATTGGTTGAGATATGCGAGGCAATATACTCCATGACATCATCGGGAACATTGAGCCCCTCATTCTGGGCTTTCTTGCTCAAAATGGCGATACGCGTTTCTAGCTCAGGCGGCTGAACATCGGTAATCAAACCCCACTCAAAACGCGACCTCATACGCTCTGCAAAGCCTGTGAGCTGCTTGGGCGGTAAGTCCGATGTAATCACGACCTGCTTCTGATGGTTATGCAGGGCATTGAAAGTATGGAAGAACTCTTCCTGGGTGCTATCTTTACCTGCCAGAAACTGAATATCGTCAATCAGGAGCATATCGACGTTACGATAAATCTGCTTGAACGACGTATCGTTCTTGTCTCGAATCGAGTTAATGAAATCGTTGGTGAACTCTTCTGAATTCACGTAGCGTACTCGAAGCCCTGGGTAGAGACTCTTGGCATAGTGACCGATGGCGTGAAGCAGATGGGTCTTACCCAGCCCCGAACCACCGTAAATAAAGAGTGGGTTATAGGCAGAGGCAGGGGTCTCCGAGACAGCGAAGGCGGCCGCATGGGCAAAGCGATTGGACTGGCCAATCACAAAGCTATCAAAAGTGTATTTAGGGTTCAGCCGGGCTGTTGAGTCCCACGTACTAGATTCTCTGGGGCTTTCCTGACGAGGCTCAACATCGTGGGAGATACTCTGCCCAGAGTAGTTGTCTGTATCGGCAACCGCCGGAACATCAGAGATGTCTGAAGGCGCATCGGCTACTCCTTGCTGTTCAGAGCCGCGGTCAATAAACCCGCTGGTAGCTTCTGCCTGTGCCGGTTCAATAAAACTGGTGGGGGAGTGATCTACTACTGCCGTCGCCTGTTGCTGCGCTACCGATGACGAAGGCTCAGCAGCAACTTCTGGCTTCTTCTCAAGGCTGGTATCAATGATGAAAGCCTCAGTCACACCGGGCCCAAAAGTAGCCCTAATTGCTTCTTGCAGGGAGCCTTTGAGCTCATGCTGGAAAATATCACGGGTAAATTCGCTGGGGACCGCAATCAGCAGAACATTGCCCATGAAAGCATGAGGCTGAGCCAGCCCAATATGTGCGCGGTGGCGTTGCGCTACCGATGTATCGGCACGCAGCAGGGTCACCAAGTGCATCCACTTCTTTTGAAGCTCAGGATCCATATAATCGCCCACAGGCTCTCCTTACAAGACGCGCAACTAGAAAACTTACCCACAGCTTACCCATAGATACCCTGAGAATATCACCATGTTATCCACAGGGTGGATAAGATGTGAATTGCTGGTGGGGTACCTGTCCACAGTATGTGATTAAAGTGCGGTTTGCCAGCTTAAAGTCGTGAAAAATACAACTTACAACTTTTTGCGAAGACCTGTGGATAACCTGCGCTAAGAGATTCTTATCGACAAGCTATCCACAGATGTGCCTAACCTCTCTCCACTGCCTGTGATTAAAGACCTACGCCCCTTAGGCTTGACCTTGTATAGCCCCGTCTTCTAGAGTTGATTAGTCAAAGTGTGCTAGGAGTATGCCCATACTAGGCATGCCCCGCCCTCAACGGCGGCCTACACATCAGCAAGAAGCGTCAACCTGTTCGAAGAACTGTTGAAAGGTTGGCCCCCGTACCAACCACTTTTGGAGTAACCAGATGAGCAAGCGGACTTTCCAGCCGAATAATCGCCGCCGCGCCAAGAAGCACGGTTTCCGTCTTCGTATGCGCACCCGCGCAGGCCGCGCTATCCTCGCGAACCGTCGTTCAAAGGGCCGCGCAAGCCTCTCAGCATAAGGCTTTACTATCTCCTAACCAATCGGCCTTCACTCCATGCAGGCCAGCGTACTAACGCAGCCCGCCGAGACAGACCGAACCGAAAGGGGAGAGCACGTGCTGGCACAGCAGCACCGGATGAGAGCTTCGGCTCAATTCTCACAGACTACACGTTCCGGCGTCCGATCAGGACGCCGGAACTTAGTTCTATATACAGCCAAATTAAACGAGGAACCAACCCTTATCGGTTTCATCGTTTCTAAAGCCGTGGGTAACGCCGTTACCCGCAACAAAACCAAACGCCGCCTTAGAGAACTAAGTGCCCACTTTCTGACAGAGCATCCCGAGGGCTATTCCATTGTGCTCAGAGCCCTACCGGCCGCGGCCTCAGCTAGCTATGCTGAGCTTGCCTCCGACCTCGAAAGCGCTCTTCTATCCAACCTCAAAAAACTCGGGGGCAATCCCAATAATCATGGCCTTGCCGCTACCCCCGTCGCCCCTCATGGAGAGGAACTCTAAAACACATGAGTGCCTCCCGATACACCGCCCCCCAGGAACCCACCCCTAGCGACAAGGACATCCTGCTAGAAAAAGCTCCCCACGAGTTTGTGGTTCCGACCTCTCTGACCCAAGCGGCGCTGGTCCTACCTCAGAACCTTCTAATCGCTTTTATCAAGATTTACCGAGCTATCGTTTCGCCCCTCTACGGCAACGTATGCCGGTACTACCCAACATGCTCCGCCTACGGGCTAGAAGCAGTTACAAGCCACGGTGCCATCCGCGGCCTCTCTCTTACCGTTCGCCGTATTCTGCGGTGCCATCCCTGGGCTACGGGCGGTCTTGACCCTGTTCCGGCCGGCAAACGCACTTTTGCGCCCGGCCAGGAACCTAAGATAATTCTTCTAAACCATCCACACCGGCACCATCACCACCAGTAACTTCTCGGTGCTAGTGCTTGTCCACCACAACCGGCTCACATCTCGCTGAGCCAGGGAGAGATACATGTTCGACATCATTCTCTGGCCCTTCAAATGGATTGTTTCTGCAGTCCTTTGGGCATTTCATGAACTTTTCACCGCTATCGGCATGGACCCCGGATCGGGCGTCACCTGGGTATTGGCCATCATCGGCCTCACCCTTGTCATGCGAACCCTGACGATCCCGCTTTTTATGAAGCAAATCAAGGCCATGCGTGGCATGCAGGAACTGCAACCTGAGCTTGCTAAGCTCCAGGCCAAATACAAAGGGAAAACCGATCAACTTTCCCGCCAAGCGCTGGCTCAGGAACAGATGGCGCTTTACAAGGAAAAGGGCTCTAACCCGCTAGCATCCTGCCTGCCTATTATCGTGCAGATGCCCATCTTCTTCGGCCTTTTTCAGGTGCTCAACGGTATCCCTAAGGCGGCAGCTAATGGCCAGGGCATCCTGATCCTTGACAATGTTAAGGTCGAACAATTCAACGACGCCTATATCTTTGGTGCCCCCCTCTTCTCCACCATGACGCACCCCGGCAACGGCAACCACACCGCAACTATTGCCCTGGCCGCAATCATGGTAGTGCTGATGAGTGCAACCCAGTTCTACATCACCAAGCAACTCTCAGCTAAGAACATGTCGGATGCCGCTAAGGAATCCCCCATGTACCGCCAGCAGCAGATTATGCTCTATATTTTGCCTCTAATCTTCGCAATCTCCGGTATCAACTTCCCCCTAGGTGTGCTGGTCTACTGGACCGTTTCTAACTTCTGGACCCTGGGCCAGCAGTACTGGGTTATCAAGAACAACCCCACCCCCGGTTCTCAGGCTGAACGCGAACTCAACGAACGCCGTGCCGCTAAGGGCCTTCCGCCCGTTGGCAAGACCAAGGAACAGCACGAGCAGGAACTTGCTGAACAGCGTGAACGCGCAGCCCGCGGGCAGCGCCAGCAGCCTGTCAGTAAGAAGCGCCAGAAGCAACAGAATAAAAAGAAAAATTAGCGGTAGCTACAGGAGAAAACATCATGACTGAAGCCCCCGAAACACCGGATGCCGCGCTAGAAGACAACTTTGAAGACGAAGGTGACATTGCCGCTGACTACCTTGAAGAGCTCCTCGATATCGCCGATATCGATGGAGACATTGATATCGAGGTACGTAACGGCCGCACCTATCTTTCCGTAGTCACTGAAGACGGTAACAATGAGGACCTTCAAGCCCTCGTGGGTAAGAACGGCGAAGTGCTCGACGCTCTTCAAGAGCTAGTGCGCCTCTCTGTGCTGGCCACTACCGGCCAGCGCACCCGCCTGATTTTGGATATTGCAGAGTTCCGGGCTGGCCGCCAGCAGGCGCTGCTCACCATGGCCGAAACAGCTATCGCTCAGGTCAAAGAAACAGGGCAGGAAGTCCACCTGGAGCCCCTGGGCTCCTACGAGCGCAAACTGATTCACGACATCGTGGCAACCCACGGTCTCTACTCTGAGTCTGAGGGCTCCGGGCCCGGCCGCCACATCGTCATTGCACCGGTAGAGGACTAAAACGTGAGTGAAGAAAATACCCAGCTACCTGAACTGGTCGGCCCCTCCCTGGTGGCTGCTGACCAAATCTTTGGCGACCGCCTCCCCCTTGCCGAACGCTACGTTGAGCATTTGGCAACTAGCGGTATTGAGCGTGGTCTGATTGGTCCGCGTGAAGTTCCTCGTCTCTGGGAGCGCCACGTGCTCAACTGCGCAGTTATCGAGGAGCTTATTGAGAAGGATGCCAAAGTGGTGGATGTGGGCTCCGGAGCGGGGCTTCCAGGGCTCTGTCTGGCTATTGCCCGCCCAGACCTCCAGATAACTCTGATTGAGCCTCTGGAGCGCCGAGTTATTTGGCTGACAGAGGTAGTTGAGGATCTGGGATTAGACAACGTAGGCATCCTGCGCTCGCGGGCTGAACAGGCCGTAGGGCAGGTGGAAGCAGACTATGTGACTGCTCGTGCCGTATCTGCCCTGGTAGGGCTTCTGGATATCACTCTGCCGATTCTGCGCGGTACCGGCCAGCTTCTTGCTCTCAAAGGGAAGAGTGCGGCAGATGAGATTACTAAAGCATCCAAAAAACTTACCCGATATGGAGCGAGGGAAACTGAGATTCTTATTGCAGGTCAAGACCTGCTAGAAGAACCCACCACAGTGGTTCGGGTTAGTTTGTAAAACCCACTAGAACTGGCACTCTTCCCTAAGGTCCGGCAGTCCTGAGCGAACTGCCGGACCTTTTTGTTGCCTAGTGCATGGTAAAACCGGGGTGTCGGCATTGAGATTTTAAGGAGTGTTTCATGTGAAACATAAAATAAAATTTTATAAAACAACCTATATAAAGCGCTCTATGTGTAGAGCTTTAGGGTTTCCTCAGGAAGCGGGTAGTCTTATACAGACGAGAACATAGACCTACCCAGGGGAGAACCCGGTGCCCACTATCTCAAACATTCCTGATTTTGGCTTACCCCCAGAACCTCAAGATGCGACCGCTAAGCCCGATCGCGGTTCCCATGTTTCACGTGAAACACGTGAAAAACTCGAACGCACCGACAGTGTAGCCATTACCCAAAACCCCATTGCACAGCAGGCATACAGCGCTAAGCAACAACTGCAACAACTTGATGGTGAGCAGCTGGGAAGGCCCGCTGAAGCCCGAATCTTTACCATCTCTAACCAAAAAGGTGGAGTTGGCAAAACATCTACTGCCGTCAATCTTGCTGCCGCCTTTGCAAGTAAGGGAATGAATGTCTTGGTCATTGATAATGACCCGCAGGGGAATGCCTCGACAGCACTGGGTATCGATCACGGTATTGACGTTCCATCGATTTACGACGTACTGGTCGATGATAAACCGCTGGCGGATATCGTCCAGCCGTGCCCCGACCTTGAAAACCTGTGGTGTGCACCTTCTAACATTGATCTTGCAGGTGCTGAGATTGAGCTGGTTTCTATGGTTGCCCGTGAAACCAGGCTCAAGAATGCACTTTCAGATTATATGGCGGCTCGGGAAATGGCGGGGGAGCCTCGGCTGGACTATGTCTTCATTGACTGCCCTCCCAGCCTGGGGCTGCTCACCATTAATGCCTTTGTTGCCGCTCGTGAAGTCCTCATCCCTATTCAGTGCGAATACTATGCGCTGGAAGGGCTGAGTCAGCTCCTAAAAAATATCACTATGATTCAGAAGCACCTCAATGCAAATCTGCATATTAGTACCATCCTTCTCACCATGTATGACGGTCGAACCAATCTTTCTGCTCAGGTAGCAGAAGAGGTGCGTGAACATTTCCCTGAACAGGTTCTCGATGCTGCTATTCCTCGGTCGGTGCGTATCTCTGAGGCACCAAGCTACCAGCAGACCGTCATCAGCTACGATCCGCAGTCATCGGGTGCAATTGCTTACCTTAAGGCCGCCGTTGAAATTGCCCACCAGGGTGACTAGCGCCTTGTAAAGAATCTTTATCTGATAAATATTTTTTCTAAAGCTAAAAGAAGACACTGGAATCTCGCTGTCTAGCAAGACCAGTGTCTTTCTATGAGCTTTTACTCCATTAGACTTGGACAAGAGACAAAACCTAAGTGGCATGGAGGTCCGTATGGCAGAAAAGAAGCGTGGGTTAGGTAGGGGGCTAGGTGCTCTTATTCCCGAGGGTACTAAGTCACAAGCTACCCAAGATACGCCTGATAATAAGGCGCCTGCTAGGTCTACTCGCAGCTCTACCTCGAAAGCCGCTGCAACTAAGTCGGGGAAAAATACCGAGAAGCCTAAGTCTGTTTCACGTGAAACACCCAAGAAAAAACGTCCAGAGAAACGCGCCGATATGGGAGCTGCCTTGCGGAGCACTACAGGGTCACGTCGCCCAGTAGATTTCTTCTTCGGGGAGGACAGCGCAAAAGAAGCAGCCGCATCGGAGATCCTAGTACCCGTTCCAGGTGCAAATTTTGCGACCCTCAATGTTACTGATATTCACCCCAACCGTAAGCAACCCCGAACTGATTTTGATGAGCACGATATGCAAGAGCTCGTGCACTCCATCAAAGAAATCGGTGTTTTGCAACCCATCGTGGTGCGTCCCAGCCGCGAAAATGGCCTTGAAAAGTACGAGCTCATTATGGGTGAGCGCCGTTGGCGTGCAACCCAGCGTGCCGGTCTCGATACCATTCCTGCCATTATCCGTGAGACTCAAGATGAAGATCTCCTCCGTGATGCTCTGCTGGAAAACCTTCATAGGTCCCAGCTCAACCCTATTGAAGAAGCGGCTGCTTACCAGCAGCTTCTTGAAGAGTTTGGGACTACCCAAGAGCAGTTGGCCCAGCGCATCGGACGTTCCCGCCCTCAGATTTCTAATACCATCCGACTGCTCAAATTGCCTGCTCTGGTCCAGAGGCGGGTAGCTGCTGGGACTATTTCAGCCGGGCATGCTAGGGCTCTTCTAGGGCTAAAAAAAGCCTCCGAGATAGAAACACTCGCTCAGAAAATTGTGAATGAGGGCCTATCTGTTCGTGCAGTTGAAGAGTTTGTATCAGCTGGTACTGAGGGTAAGAAGCCGCAAGAACCCAAGACCACTAAGGTCCAGGACCACTCCCAGCGCCTTGACTACCTTGCGGATGCCCTTGGTGACAAGCTTGATACTAACGTCAAAATTTCCCTAGGCGCGCGCAAAGGGAAGATGACGATTGAATTTGCCTCAGTTGATGATCTAAACCGTATCCTTGATCTCATCGACCCCAAGATAAACAAAAAGTAGGTTTGTTCTGGTGTGGGCATTCCTTGCCGGCCCTGTGTTTGCTAAGGATCTAGGCGGTGCTAACTTAGCCATAAATGGACGAGCTGTTTCACGTGAAACAGCTCGTCCATTTATAAATATTTGCGCTTCAGTAGGCAGTTGCGCAAGGAAAATGGTAAGGGGTCGAAGAATGCTCTGTCTTACCCTTTTTGAGCTGGATAGGGCCTCTTTCGATGTTTTTTAAGGGATCCAGAGGAGGCTAAAAACCCTCAGTGGCCGTCTAAGGGGCTATTTTTATGCCAGATAGGTATTTACCTACTCTAGGTGGCTTTAGGGCCTTAGGGGCGAATCTGGAGGCTGTATTTTTTCTTGAGGTCACCTAAAAAACTGTTCTACCGCGAGCCGTCAGGCTAGGGAATCAAATCTTGAGAGCAACTTACCCCGGAACTATAGGGATAGTTCTTTGGCAAAGAGATGGGGTGCCTCTAGGTATGCCCCTTTGAAGCAGAATCGGGGTAATGTGTATTTGACTGCATTAACTGCACTAGCGCAGTGGTAACTCAATACCGATCTGCTTAGGGCTCTAGGGCATCGCAAAATGGTCCGAAAATCAGACTTCTCTATATTTATCCCTCATCTAGAATATTTTACTGTCATAGAGGATATTTAAAAGGGGATCGAGCTGGAGAGTATTCCAGAATTCATCATGGGAACTTTATTTTTAGTTTTAACCGCTGGTGGTGAATATTTTGTTGGGCGATGGGGAATCGATAAAGTTCGGTGCGGTGAAATAAGAAATAAAATTAATAAATAAAGTTTTTTTAGGGATATTCTGACGCAGCCTATGGATAATTACGGTTCGGTGGTAGCACCGGAGTTTTTACCTGGAGTCGAAAAATTATCTGGTGATATCGGGGCTAATTCTCTCCTCTTTAATCTTGAAAAACCCCTTGATTCACTAAATTGAAAGTAGGGTTTAAATAGGTTTTGTTTTAGGTAGATACCGAATATTTCCTACGGGTTGTTTCACGTGAAACAAATATAAATATATACCAAAATAGGTTGTTTATTACACTTTTTGGACTAAATGCGGTGTATCAGGGTTGCCTATTATGGGGAATAGAGCTTCTGTGGGTGCATGCTACTTGAGTCATCTGCTGGAAAATAGAAAATATTTTTTACCCTCACCCCATTTTGAATATTTATCTTTTAGACATAGATGTAATAGGGTGTGTAAATATATTAAAAGTTTATGTTTGGGAAAATTTATAGCTTCACGCAGATCTGTTAGCCCACCCTAGTTTTGCCTGTAATTATCTTAAAATAGATTTCCCCTATGGGTCTCGACGGGGAATCTATCTAGTGTCTTTTTAGCTTTCCCGTATCTACTGATAAATCAAGGCATGCTTTATGACTTTACTGTGACTCTGTATAAACACATGCGGGTCGGTGTTTCACGTGAAACACCGACCCGCATGTACTGATAATGCAGAATCGGTCCTGCATCATCGAGGCCTTACTTGAGAAACTCTGCGAATTCCTGCTCCAGGGCAGCCTTAGGCTTAGCGCCTACGGTCTGCTTGGCGACCTCGCCGTCCTTGAAGACATAAATTGCGGGAATAGAGGTAATGCCGTACTTCATGGCGGTAGCAGGGTTGTTCTCGACATCGAGCTTAAGCACCTTGACCTTGTCTCCATACTCCTCGCCAATTTGGTCGATAACGGGGCCAACCATACGGCAGGGGCCACACCATTCGGCCCAGAAATCAACAATAACGGGCTTATCGGAGCGGAGAACTTCATCGGCAAAAGTTGCATCAGTAACCTGAGTAGTCATAGGAAATAACCTTTCGTTGGCGTATCTTGAGGGGGAAATTAAAGAGATTCCAGGTAGTGCTGTGCATCAATAGCGGCTACACAGCCTGATCCTGCGGCTGTAATAGCCTGGCGGTAGGTGGGGTCAATAACGTCACCAGCAGCAAAAACACCGGGGATAGACGTGCGGGAAGAACGACCATCTACAGTAATGGTGCCTTCGGACGTGAGCTCCAGTTTGCCCTGTACTAGCGAAGTTCGGGGGTCTGAGCCAATGGCAACAAAAACACCTTCAACATCAAGGGCGCTGTCCTGGCCGGTCTTAACATTGGTTAAGGTCAGGCCAGAGACCTTATCTTCGCCGTCAATGGACTTCACAACGGAATCCCAGATCACTTCGATCTTGTCGTTGGACAGGGCACGCTGGGTCATAATCTCTGAGGCGCGGAAGGAATCGCGGCGGTGGACCAAATAGACCTTAGATGCAAAGCTGGTCAGGAAGAGAGCCTCTTCCAAAGCGGAATCGCCGCCACCGATAACAGCCAGAGCCTTCTCTTTGAAGAAGAAACCGTCACAGGTTGCACACCAAGAGACACCGTGCCCTGAAAGGCGTGCTTCACCCTCAACGCCCAGCTTGCGGTATTCCGACCCGGTAGAGAAAATAAGGGCCTTGGCTAGGTGAACAGAACCGTCAGTCAAAATGACTTTCTTAATATCGCCTTCAAGCTCCACTTCGGCCACATCTTCGTAGCGGATATCAGCGCCAAAACGCTCTGCCTGAGCGCCGATATTGGTCATCAACTCAGGGCCCTGGATTCCCTCAATGAAACCGGGGAAGTTCTCGACCTCAGTGGTAGTCATCAGATCGCCGCCGGGGGATACCGATGATGCAAAGAGAAGAGGCTGAAGATTAGCTCGTGCGGTGTAAATAGCCGCAGTGTAACCTGCGGGGCCAGAACCCACAATAATCACCTTGTGAACGGGCTGCTCGGCTTCTCGGGGCTTCTCTGCCGCGGTCTCAGGGGCTTGTGCAGGAGCCTTCACCTTGAGGCCGGCAGAGCCATTGAAAAGGCCGCCAAGAGCGTTATCTGTCATGTTTCTCCTTGAGGATCTATGTGTTGCAGGGCTTGTGCAATATAACGGCGGGTGGGTGGGTAATATCCCCACCCCACCCGCCGGCAGCTGCAAAGGTTTAGTTGATACTGATTTCAGCGATACGAAGACCGTAAGGGTAACCAGCAACAATGGGCTGGCTCAGCTGAGGCGCCGCAGTGAACTTAATGATGATGTACTTGGTTTTGCCCTTCTGGGCGTCCTTATTGAGCTGTACAGTGGTTTCCCCGCTCGCTGCAAAACTGCCAGATCCAATTTCCTTGCCGCCATCTGCAGAAGCAGTTTCAGAGGCATAGATGGTGAATTGGCCGCCGGTACCTGAAACCTGGTTGATAGTGATGCTCTTAACTGTTGTTGCCTCATCTAACTTAGCCAAGAGGTAGACAGAATCTGCCAGGCCCCCAAAATTGGGCGAACCAAAAGCCAAGGATGTCCAGGTCGTCGCTTCATTCTTATCGGTCAGATGAGCCAGCATAGAATCACTTTCGGCCATCAGCGTCGGTGATGAAGGAACTGAGCGAGTAAAAGTCCCGTCAATCTTTGGGGCAGCAGATTTCTCTGCCGGAGCAGAGGGCTCCCCAGCTGCAGAAGCCTTACCATCTGATGCTGCTCCTTCTGAAGCAGAGGCGCTAACGCTTGTTTCGCCCGAAGCCTCTGAAGACTCACCGGACTTTGAAAGCCCACCCAGGGTCACAAAGACAGCTCCAGCGCCAATCACAAGCAGGAGGGCAGCTGCGATGCCCACAATCCAGACACCGCCATTACGGTCAGTTGGTTCGTCCGCTTCGTAGTAGCCATCTTCTTCGGCATCGTACTCTTCAAATTCTTCTGCTGGCTCATCGGCCACCTCATCCACAGACCTGATAGCAGAGATCGCCCCGCCACCGACTGTGCTGGCTTCTTTAGCAACCACATAGGTGTTGGGGGCCGCCATAGACCCCGTATCACCGAAAATTTCCTCCCCAAATTCTTCGGTATTTCCGCTCTCACCTTCAGTCAGCAGAACATCGAGGAGAGTGTCAGGGCGAGAATGGGAGGTAATGAGGTAGGTGCTGTCATCTTTGTTGCCCAGGTCAAGAACCTGGACTGCTGAACGAGTCAGAGTCGTTGATTTGCGTGCATTTGTAACCAAGAGACGATTGTGTTCGGGCGCGGCAACAACTATAGAAACCTTGCGACCCAATACCTGGTCTAGGCCATCGAGCACTGCATCGCCGCCCGCGGTTTCCAAAACATGCGCGGTGACTTTGTAGCGATCTCCCAACAGGGTGTTAAGAGGAATCTGCGGTGTCAAAAGGGGCCTCCCGTTTGAATGGTTCTTTGGTATCTGATACTACCTGCTAGCACGGACACGGCGAGTAAGCACACCGACTTTATTCATAATCGGGTTGATTAGGGTATCTAATTCTTTGACTCGGAAAATTAAGAGGAATGCATAGTAGGCAACTGCCATGACGATGCCCCCCAGCAGCACCGTGAAGAAAGCACTGAGTCTTGACTCCCAGGCGAACCCATCAAAGCTATAGCCACCCAGAAGATAGAGGGCAACAACGCCGAAGACCCCTGCTCCCAGAGATGCAAACGCAACTTTAGCGTGAGTCAGGACGATACCTCTCACATCGTAGTCACCTAGACGGCGTACCAGGACCCGGTGGCTCAGATAGACCGCCAGAACATTCTGGAGGGCATACGTTAGTGCAAGGCCGTAGATAACGTGCTGGGGGGATAGTCGCGATGCTGTAAAACCAAGGGCAATAATAACGAAAGCAGAGAAAAGTTGGACGTAGAAGGGGGTCTTTGCATCCTCCTGGGAATAGAAGACACGGCCCATCATGAAAGCAACGGTGAGGAAAGGCCCACCAAGGGCGATTATCGCTATGGTTTGGCCAATGACTGCACCGGACTGTTGGGAGCCGCCACCGAAAATCATCCCTACAGGCCCAGCAAAGACCACAAGAACTACAGCACAGAAGATAGTTGCAATCGAAGCGGTCCTAAGACCCGAAGAGAGTGCGGAGGCAACAGTACTGCGATCATCCTCCTGGGAGGCGGCAGACATACGATTGAAGAGCACCGTGGCAATCGACAGGCCAATGACACCGTGGGGCAGAGAATAGAGCATGGACGAATAATTCAGGGCCTGAACACCCGGAATCTGGATACCGGCGGCCAATAACTCTTCGCGAGAACCCACCACGCCAGCAGCCACCTTGGTCAGATACATAAAGGCCAGGTTAGAAATCACGCCGGTTGCGAGGGTCCAACCTGCCAGATGGGCGGCAGTGCCCAGTCCAATACCGCGCCAGCCAAACTTAGGTCGTAACCGTAGCCCGATTCTTCGGAGCGGAATAAAAAGAATCAGTGACTGTAAAGCCACACCTAGGGTGGCAGATCCTGCCAGAACTAGAGTCTGAGCTGAGGTCCAACTGTCTAGATTATGGTAGGGCGGGTTAGTGGTGACGTCCTGGGGCCCAAAAAGGAAGATGAAGACGATGAGCGCCGCAATAGCAACCACATTGTTGAGCACAGGTGCCCACATATACCAGCCAAAAGCCCCGCGAGCGTTCAGGACCTGGCCTAGAACTGTGTAGAGGCCATAGAAGAAAATCTGGGGTAGACACCAGAAGGCGAAAATAAGACCGAAGTGCTGCTGCTCGGGGCTCCACCTGCTACCCATGACCTGGATAATAGGCCAGGAACACAGCAGGACAAGGGCAGTAATAGCTGCTATACCGCTAACCGCAAGTGTTACCAGGCGGGAAACATAGTCAGAACCGCCATCATCATGCTTGGCTGCCTTGATAATCTGCGGCACCAGCACAGCATTGAAAATACCGCCGGCCACCAGAACATAAATCAGGTTTGGTAGGGTGTTAGCGGTTTCAAAAATATCGCCCACAGTGGTTGTAGAACCAAGGGCAACGGTAATCAGAAAAGTTTTGGCAAACCCTAGAATCCTAGAAACCAGGGTTCCAGCAGCCATAATCGCGCTGGAAAGAGCACCGGAACGTGCCACGGGAATCCTTATCTAATCAGGAGCTAGGAAAGCTGGTGAATGATGTATTCGCGAGCGATTTCAGCGATACGCCGCTCGTTGGGGAAAGAGAGCTTGCGCCCCAAATCATCAATATTGACCCAGGCGACATCTACCGCCTCATGATCGGGATCATTCTCAGTAGTCAATTCACCCCCGGTTGCGGAGAACAGAAAGTGGTGGACGGTCTTATGGACTCGATTCCCCGAGACGTTGAACCAGTAATCGATGCTACCCAAAGAAGTAATGACTTCCCCACAGATGCCAGTTTCTTCCTCAATCTCACGGGCAGCAGCGCGAACCTTAGATTCATCACCTTCGGGGTGACCCTTGGGTAGGCACCATTCGAGACGGCCACCGCGATTGACTCGGGCGATGATGGCTACAGGCAGATTTCGGTCGTTAAAGTCGACAATCACACCGCCTGCGGAGACCTCCTCGACCGTGGGCATGGCAACGAGGGGCGTAAAAGTCCGCCTCTTGGGTGCCCGTGGAATAGGAAAAGTCATGTCTCTACCTTAACCGATATGCGGGGACGATGTTTTAAAAAGGTAGGTGTGAGTGGTAACTTGTGCATTTTGCTGGCACGATTGAAGGGTTATGGCGCATGTATTTGATACCTCTTTGATTCACCCTGTGGCCCTTGAGGCGGGCGAGCTATTTAACCGCGCAGGATTTGAGCTCTCCCTGGTGGGAGGGCCCGTTCGTGACCTTTTTCTAGGGGAAACATCGGTAGACCTGGACTTCACCACCAACGCCACTCCGGACCAGACCTTAGAAGTAGTCAAAGGGTGGGCAGACGCCACCTGGGAAATCGGCAAGGAATACGGGACCATCGGAATCCGTAAGGGCAATGAGATGGTCGAAATCACCACCTACCGCGCTGAGAAATACGATTCTGATTCCCGTAAACCGGTCGTGGCTTTCGGAACTGACCTTGTAGATGACCTCCTCCGGCGTGACTTCACGATTAACTCAATGGCCCTGCGCCTGCCGTCTTTGGAGCTTGTTGATCCTTTTGGCGGTCAGCGAGACTTAGAAGCTGGGATCATTCGAACACCTGGCACCCCTCAGGATTCTTTCTCCGATGACCCGCTCCGTATGATGCGTGCCGCCCGGTTTGCTTCCCGGCTGGATATTGACCTTGCTCCTGAGGTTTTTGAAGCCATGACCGATATGTCCGAGCGAATCACTATTATCTCCGCTGAGCGCGTACGTGATGAACTGGTCAAGCTTATTTGCGGGACAGCGCCCCGCCGCGGTGTTGACTTGCTGGTGGAATCAGGCCTGGCTTCCTATGTCTTACCAGAGATCCCGGCCCTTAAGCTAGAAGTTGATGAGCACCACCGGCATAAGGATGTCTACCAACATTCCTTAACCGTTATGGAACAGGCCGCTTCACAGGAAACGGATAATGATGGTGCGGTACCCGGCCCTGACTTCATTCTGCGTTTTGCTGCTCTCATGCACGATATCGGTAAGCCCGCTACCCGTAAGTTTGAAGAGAACGGCTCTGTGAGCTTTTTGCACCACGATGTAGTGGGTGCCAAGCTGACTAAGAAGCGGATGCGGGAACTGCGGTTTGATAACGACACTATCAAGGCTGTTGCTCGGCTGGTAGAGCTTCATATGCGTTTCTACGGATACGGCGATGCTGGTTGGTCAGACTCTGCTGTGCGGCGCTACGTGCGCGATGCGGGAGAACTGCTGGAACGTCTGCACCGCTTGACTCGTGCCGATGTCACTACCCGCAACAGGCGCAAGGCTCACCGCATCTCCTCGGCCTATGATGACCTAGAACGCCGCATCACTGAACTTGCCGAGCAGGAAGAGCTGAACTCTCTGCGCCCGGACCTGGACGGCGAGCAAATCATGGCAATTTTAGGTATTAAGCCCGGCCCGCTGGTGGGGCAGGCCTATAAGTTCTTGCTGAATATGCGCTTGGATGAAGGTGCCTTGGGTGAAGAAGAAGCTACTTGGCGTCTGCGGGCATGGGCAGCTGAACAGGGGATAGGGCAAGTAAGTTAGAGCCCGAAAGATAGAGTTTAATCGATTTTCCCTAGAGTTTGTGCCTTAGAAATATTGGCTTGAGCCTTGGAACTATTGAATAGATAGTAGCTAGGAGATCATCGACCTGTAGAACCCTGCCCTATATCTGCAAAAATGGTGGGCAGGTTTTGACAGAGCAAAGATAGATCCAAGGGGTGACCAAAAATATCAGCGATAGTTTGGCGTTTGCTGAGCTCCTGAAGAGAAATAAAAGTGCTCTCTGGAGTGAGCTTCTCGTGGGCAACAATGAAGAATTTTCCCTCCTCGTTTCGGTAGAGGGCAAAGCTTTCCACCATGGCACCGGGCAACCATACTGACAGATAGGTCTGCTGGGGTGGCTGGGCCACAGGGGGCAGGAAAATCGTGATGTGCTGATTGGCTTGAAGATAATGCCAGCTTGGTGCTATCTGGCTATCTACACCAACTAGCTGCTGGGGTAGAAGCCGGCTAGGGCGAGGTGGATGAGCTAGCAGGCTGCTGACTGCATGAGCAAGGCACAGGGCATCTTCAAACTCTTGTGAGGGGAGCATCTGAATACGGCTTGTGCTCGCGTCTTGATCCCAAAGCGGCCCTTCCCAAGAATCTTCCCACAGTGCCTGTTCAGGTAGCTGGTGGATAATTTGTTCACTGTCGGTGTCTCTGTCCGTTTCTCACCTTCCACCACCAAAATATTCTCCAGGATTCATCCTTTGGGTGGATATCAGTATGTCCAAAACCCTGTAAGGTTCAGAGAAGAAGAATCCCCCCTATTGCAGAGGACACCCATGTTAGAGGTCAAAAACCTCACCAAACGCTACGGCTCTAAGACAGCCGTCAATGACCTAAGTTTCACCGTCCCCAACGGCAAAGTTACCGGCTTTTTGGGCCCCAACGGTGCCGGCAAATCAACCACCATGCGCATGCTGGTCGGCCTCGAAAAGCCCACCCAAGGGAAAGCTCTAGTAGATGGCTCACCCTACCGTTCCCTGCCTAGCCCGCTCTCTAGCCTTGGTGCCCTACTCGATGCCAAAGCCATGCACCCCGGTCGAAGTGGGCTGGCCCATCTGCGCTCGCTGGCTCTGACCCACGGTATTCCCAAGACTCGTGTTGATGAGGTCATCGAAATGACTGGCCTGAGTGCCGTAGCCAAGAAGAAGGTTAAGGGCTTCTCTCTGGGTATGGGCCAACGCATGGGTATTGCCGCCGCTCTGCTGGGCGACCCTGAAAATATCATCCTGGATGAGCCCGTCAATGGTCTTGACCCGGAAGGCGTCATCTGGGTGCGTAACCTGGCCCGGCACCTAGCCAGTGAAGGGCGAGCTGTCCTGATTTCTTCCCATCTCATGAGTGAGATGTCTCAAACGGCCGATGACCTTATTGTGATTGGGCGTGGCCGCATGCTGGCTAACTGCTCGATGGAAGAGTTCCTCACCATTGGTGATCAGAATAAAGTGCTGGTTCGCACCGATAGCAGAGAGGCTTTTGCCGGTGCCCTCCAAGAAGCTGGCTATGCTTTTAGTGCTATTGACACGGACGGTCTGATGGTGGAGCAGGTAGCTTCTCGTCACCTTGCTGAGCTTGCGCGTGACCGTGGTGTGTTACTGCATGAGCTCACCCCACAGGTTGCCACGCTGGAGCAGGTCTACATGAATATGACCCGTGATGATGTGGAATACAACTCAAGCACCTTTGAATTGGCCCAGGTGCAAGCAGAGAACATTCCGGATACGCCTTGGGGAACTAGCAGCAACGAGACAGGGGAGAAGAAATAATCATGGCGAACACATCTCTTGCGGCTCCGGTGAGCCCTTCTCAATTCGCCGGTAAAAAACTCACCTTTTGGGGCGTGATTCGCTCGGAATCGCTCAAGTTCCGGTCTTTAGTTACCAACTGGGTGATAACGCTAGTGACCGCTCTGGTCATGATTGGAATGGCACCGCTATACGCCACGATCCTTAACTCAATGGCTCGGGACGCTGAGAGTCTGGCAAAGATGTCTGAACAAATGGAGCAGACCAACGCCGGGATCGAAAGTATTACCAATTTGGCATATGCGATGGGTTCTTCCGGTATTGACCTTGCCAATATGCTGGTTGCTTCTCTTGCGGCAGTCTTTATCGGTTCTGAATATTCCACTCGGTCAATTCAGGCGGCCTTGACCGCTGTGCCCCGGAGAACAGGTTACTACCTGGCAAAACTTATCGTCCTGTCTGTCTACTCCTTCGTACTCGGTGTAGTCGTTACGGGCATCGGCTACTGGGTTGGCTACGCAGTTCTTGATAGCTCTGTGAAAGATACCCTAGAGTTCAACAACGGGCTGATGCTTAACTGGGTAGCTGCCGGTATTTACTTCATGTTGATGGCCTGGATGGGGTACGGCTTTGGCACCCTCTTCCGGAACAATGCTGCGGGCATTGTTATGGTCGTTGTGGTTTTCTTCATCCTTCCCATCATTGCGGCCATTTTTTCGGGTCAAGTGGAATGGGTAGCTGATGCGATGAATTACCTGCCCTCTTCTCTGGGGCGAGTAATTTTGACCTATGATCTGCGAGCTGATGCGGATATGGGCTACCTGGAGGCTGGCTCCTGGTTTGCGCTCTGGGCCTTTATCCCGGCCTTGCTCGGCTACCTTCGGTTCCGTTTTTCGGATACCCGTGGATAATTTTTGTCCCTGGAAGGTGTAGCTTACACATACCGGTGGGCGGTGGAGTTCTGATAAGCAGAGCTCCAGCGCCCATTAGTTTGCGACTTACTCCTGTGGCTTGAATAAATATGTTTCTTCTATCTTGAAATGATTGATCGCGGAGGCAAAGATACACCAGCGCTCCGGCATACAATGGTGGCATGGTTGAGCGTGACAAAAATGAAGAGCAGAGAAGTGCTCGCTCTGTCTTGCACGCTCACGGGGAGCAGCTTCGTGAAAATTTTTCCGCTTCGGTGCAAAAAGTGGGTCGGTTCTCTGGCCAGGTAGGTGAGTTCTCTGAACGGGCAGCGGGTATTCTGACCCGCAGAGATGCCCGTAGCATCAAGATTCGTTTGACCCTAACAGCCCTGTTCGTGTCGGTGCTTGCCCTGGTAATTGCGTCGGTGGGTAACTACTATTCCCTGCCGCATAGTCCAGAAGAAGCCGCTGAACAGTATATACAGGCGCTTCAGCGTGGCGATTATATCGACGGTCTGGACGAGGAAGCCTACAGAAGCTTCACATACACCTATCTCACCAACACTATCTACAGCTCCGCTCAAGGACGGGTGGAAAGCTATACCATTTTGAGTTCCGCCCCTGAGCCGGATGACCGTGCTGAAGTCACTGTGCGGGCCCTTGCCAACGGGCAAGAGCACGATTTGGTACTGCCATTTGTACTGGAGCCCAGAAGCGGCCCCTTCAATGACACCTGGAAACTAGCGACCTCAGCACAGAATTATCTGCAGTTAACCACCCCTGTGGATCTTTCAGAAATTACAGTCAACGGCCACTCTCTGAGCCTGCCTAAGACACGCCGTCTTAGGGTTGACGGGGGCTATTCTTGGCTGGTTCCTCTCTTGCCCGGTGCATACACCGTCTCGTTACCTTCAACGTCCTATTATGTACTTTCCCCGGTAGAGCGCACTGTGACTAGCTCCCTGCCCGACGGGAGTAGCGAAATATCCCTCCTAAACTTGGAGGTCCGCCCGTCCCCCCGCATGTGGAGAGAGACAGATGAACTCATTGATTCCTGGTTGAGTCGCTGTGAGAGTTCACGAAGGCTCGATGTCGTGGGGTGTCCCACCTCCGCTATCTATGGGAATGACTCAACTGCAACTATCAGTGATGTGCAGTGGAAGCTCGTCTCTCGACCTGCGTTTTACCTGGTTCAAGATACCGCCAAACCTAGCCTGTGGCATGCCTCTGAGCATGAACAGGCTGTCATGGATTTGACCTACCTAGCAGACGGTAAAGCCCAGCGAGAAATCATCACATTCACTATTGACGCTGAGGTAGTCTCAGATGGAAACCACGCCGATATTAGCGTCGGTCTGGGAGATAAAAAAACAAGTAGGGAAGAGCTACAAGAATCTGTTTCTGATGACGTTCTCTCCCAACCGACTCTCCAACAATTTGCCGCTACTTCTTAGGCGGACTCGAAGCAGGAAAGCATGTCTGAACAACCTCAGCATTACAGCCCCACCTACATCAATAACCCTGGGCACCCCTATTCATACGCCCAGGGCCAGCCTGTTTATATTGTCCAGGCCAAATCGACTCTCGTGGCCTACCTGCTCTTTATCTTCCTGTGGTGGCTCGGTGCCCATAAGTTCTACCTCCGCCAGCCCTTTATGGGGATTTTCTACCTTGTAGGGAATGCCATTGCGGCGGCCCTGACAGCAGGTATTCCTTTTGTTGGCTGGATATCTTATGCCCCCTTGGCCATTGTCATGCTGTGGGATCTCTTCACCATACCCGTGCGCGTAGGTTACCTCAATGCCCTGATGAAGAGCCGGGCCACCTACAGGAGCTAAGCCACTGGGAGTTGGGGCTTAGGTGCCCTAAGAAACAGCTCGCCTACAGTGCTGCGGGCAACACTCTTTAAAACCTCAAAAACCTGCCTAAACCCTCCCTACTCCTGTAAAGTGGGTGGAGTCTGTGCTGGTGCCAGCCAACACCTGAGCCCGGGCAGACAGTACGTAATCTCCTGCTATGGAAATCCCATAGCCGCTTAGCCCAAAGGAGGGGTTTAATCATGCGTGCATACGAACTGATGGTTATCCTCAACCCCGAGGTCGAGGACAAGGCTGTAGAGCCCACCCTCACCAAGTTCCTCGAAGTTGTCACCAAGGACAACGGCACCATCGAGAAGATGGACATCTGGGGCCGCCGT
Organism: Rothia sp. P5766; assembly: GCF_048513555.1. Lineage (NCBI taxonomy): Bacteria > Bacillati > Actinomycetota > Actinomycetes > Micrococcales > Micrococcaceae > Rothia > Rothia sp. P5766. The sequence goes on from NZ_JBLXXS010000013.1 coordinate 78,616, forward strand.
AAGCTCGCTTACGAAATCCAGAAGAAGAGCGAAGGCATCTACGCCGTTGTTAACTTCACCTCAACCCCCGAGACTGCTGCTGAACTGGACCGCGTTCTGAATCTGAACGAGTCCGTCATGCGCACCAAGATCATCCGCCCGGAAGATCAGCAGATCTCCTCCAAGTAAATGTTTGAAACGGGGCGAGGAAAACTAGGTTAACCTCCCGCGAGGGGCTTCTAAAATGTCAGACCCCCGTGCAAAACTTCAAATACTTACTCTTATAACTACGACCGGAGGCATCACATGGCTGGCGACACCGTCATTACCGTAATCGGTAACCTGACAGGCGATCCTGAGCTTCGCTTCACCCCCAACGGGGCAGCGGTAGCTAACTTCACGATCGCGTCAACCCCCCGCAACTTTGACCGCGCATCAGGCGAGTGGAAAGAAGGCGAGACCCTCTTCCTGCGTGCCAGCGTATGGCGTGAAGCTGCGGAGAACGTCGCTGAAACCCTCAAAAAGGGTATGCGCGTTATTGCGCAGGGCCGTCTAAAGTCCCGCTCGTATGAAACCAAAGAAGGCGAGCGTCGCACTTCAATGGAGCTAGAGATCGAAGAAATCGGTCCCTCACTCCGTTTTGCATCCGCTAACGTATCCCGTAACCAGCGCTCAGGTGGCAACTTTGGTGGCGACCAGGGCTTTGGTGGCGGCTACAACAATGCCAACCAGGGCGGCTACAACGCCGCACCCCAGGCTGGCTTTGGCGGTGGCGCAGGCTACGGCGGCCAGCAGGGCGGCTACGGCACCCCTGCCCCGCAGGCAAGCCCCGCAGTTCCTCCTCAGGCAGCTCCCCAGCAGGCACCGGCTCCAGCCGCTGACCCTTGGGGCCAGCAGTCCGGCGGTAACTATGACTGGGGTAGTGGAGCCGACGACGAGCCTCCCTTCTAAGGTGCTGGCAGGCACTTACCTGCCATATGCAGAGGAGGGTGCGCACCAAGTGTCCTTCTGTGAACAAGACCAAATATTCATCCATCCCGCGGTGAGAGCCGCGGGCTCCCAAGAGAAAAAGGAGCACCACGATGGCTAAGGCTGAAATCCGTAAGCCCAAACCCAAGCAGAACCCGCTGAAGGCTGCAGACGTTACCGTAATCGACTACAAGGACGTTGCACTTCTGCGTAAGTTCATCTCCGATCGCGGCAAGATCCGTGCCCGTCGCGTTACTGGCGTAACCGTTCAGGAACAGCGCAAGATTGCTCAGGCAATCAAGAACGCCCGCGAAGTTGCACTGCTGCCCTACTCAGGCGCTGGCCGCTAAATCGATAGGAGAGTAGAAGAACATGGCTAAGATCATTCTTACTCAGGAAGTCACCGGTCTCGGTGCTGCTGGCGACGTCGTTACCGTTAAGGACGGCTACGCTCGTAACTACCTGCTTCCCCGTGGCTTTGCAGTCACCTGGACTGTAGGCGGCGAAAAGCAGGTTGAGTCAATCCGTGCAGCTCGTGTAGCTCGCGCCAAGGCTAACCTCGAAGAAGCTAAGGCAACTGCGGCTGCTCTGTCGGCAAAGCCCGTTGTTGTCGCTCACAAGGCTGGCGCTGACGGCCGTCTCTTCGGCACCGTCAAGGCTGAGCACGTAGCTGAAGCTATTGAAGCTGCCGGTGCAGGTTCAATCGACAAGCGCGCTATTAACCTCGGTTCCGCTATCAAGCGCACCGGCGTTTACACTGTTTCCGTGCGTCTGCACGAAGACGTTGTAGCCAACGTTGAGCTGGATGTTGTAGCCGAGTAATAAACTCGTTTATTACCCGTTACGGCCAACCTAAAAGCCCCGTTTTCTCCCGTCAGGAGAGAACGGGGCTTTCGCATGGTCTGACACTGTGGCGCACTGTGGGATAGCTGTGGCTAATGTGGTGAAACTGGCGTGTGTAGTGGGTCCGTAGTATTCGGGTTTTCCAGGTTGGTTTGGCATGCTAGAGGGTATGGCTAAACCTACCCCGCGCCCTCAGAGCACCCAGACCTTTATTGCCGCTGTCGTAACTGAGGTAATTTCACTGATATCCCTTGTGTTGGCGTTTGCGGTCAATATTGGACCCCCCTCAACGGTTTTAGCTACCCTGCTAGGTTTTATGGTTCTTTCTGTTCTAGCTGCAGCCCTAGCTTTTATCCTTGCCCTGGTGGGACTGATCCGCTTTTCGCGGCACACCGGTGGCTTTATCGCAGTGATGGTGGTTTCGGTCCTTGCTAACCCTGTTCTGTGGTTCTTTATTATTGGTTCTTTTGCCTAAGAAGAAGTTTTTGCAGTAAAAAATATAAATACCCAGCTTGTTCCCAGGTAACTTAAAACCCACCATAAGCCTAGTGAGGTTATATAGAGGTATTAGCTTGAAAGGCTATAAGAAGCGAATGTGTGTGTGCTTCAAAGTCAGGTAATGCTGAACCTGTCTTTCATCGGAGAGTGGCGAGACCAGTATGGGGGCCTCGCCACTTTTTGTGCCTATCTGCGGTCTTCCCTGCACCCGACGGTGCTCTGGAGGCAAGAGAGGAACAGATATTCTCAGTCCGCCCACAGAAACAATCTATATCGCGCTCAGGCCGCTGGAGCATACTGGTAGTACAGGTTCAAGGGAAGAACAGCCGCAAGGTGGCCGGTTCTTCTGGACCTCAAGAAAGAAAGTGTGTATTTTGCATGGGTCTTTGATCGATGTGTAAATGTGTGTAATGGTGGTGCCGGGTCGCAGGACCCGGCACCACTGCTTTAAGCGCTTACCTGTAGGCAATAGATAAGCGGCCGTGTATCTCAAGGGCGTGTAGAGTTCTGTGGCTTATCGAATGCGTCTTAATCTGCACATAATAGACCCATGAAAGTTTTACTGGCGGTTGATAAATTCAAAGGAACCCTGAGCGGTGCGCGGCTCTGCGAAGCGCTGGCCGCGGGGATACAGAGCGTAGCACCTCACTATTCCGTGGTGCATTGCCCTATTGCTGATGGTGGTGATGGCACTGTCGATGCCGCTCTGGCCGCAGGTTACACCGAAGTGCAGTGCCAAGTGACCGGCCCCTTCTCTGGTCAGAAAGTTACTGCCCGCTACGCCTACTCTGAAGCTGAATATACCGCCGTCCTTGAGGTCGCTCAGGCTTGCGGTATGGCTTCACTGACTTCTGAACAGCTTGATACCTGGCACGCTACCTCCTACGGCGTGGGAGAGCTGCTGCTACATGCGGTAGAGAACGGGGCGCAGGTAGCTATTGTTGGCCTGGGTGGCTCTGCTACTACTGATGGGGGAGCGGGTATGCTTCAGGCGCTCGGTGTAAGTTTCTGCGACCGGCTAGGTAGGGAACTTGCTCCCGGCGGCGGTGCCTTAGCGGAACTAGCAGGCGTGGATATCTCCGGGCTAGATGCCCGCTTGCAGGACCTCAACATCATTGTTGCCAGTGACGTTACCAACCCCCTTGTTGGCCCTCATGGTGCGGCGGCAGTCTATGGGCCACAGAAGGGAGCCACCCCGGAGCAAGTCCCCTTACTGGACCAAAACCTTGAAAAGCTAGCTGTCCTCGTTGAAGAATCACTTAATGTTTCACGTGGAACATTCGCGCACGCACCCGGGGCCGGGGCGGCTGGTGGGTTGGGCTTTGCCTGCATGTCTGTTCTTGGTGCAAGTGTGAGCCCCGGCGTGGATATCTGCTGTGAGTTCACGGGCTTCTACGATGCGCTTGCTTGCGCAGATCTTGTTGTCACCGGGGAAGGTAAATTTGATGAGCAGACCCTCCAGGGGAAAGGGCCTGCTGGCGTTGCTGACGCGGCGCACCAAAAGGGTATCCCTGCCATTGCGGTGTGCGGTATCAATGAACTGCGTCAAGAACAATATCAGGGGGCAGGTTTCACCGCTGTTTACTCGGTAACAGCCGATACCCAGGCAAGGCTGGCAGAGTCGCTAGCTGACCCGGCTCCCTATGTGCAGGAGCTAGGTGCGCTGATAGCGCGTAATTACCTTGAACCCCCAGAGGGAATCAAAGCCGGTCAATAAACGATTTTACTGGGTTGTTTTACTTCTTTTTCCAGTAGCCTTTTGAATACCCGTGGCCCTTGGGAACCCCTAGCTCCCGCCGTACCCATGCTCTGAGTGGCTGAATAGAACCCGACTCTCCTGCAAGCCAGGTAAAGATAGCGCCCTGGGGCAGGGGGTAAGACTGAACGGCATCAGCTAGCGCCCCGGGCAGGGTGGAGTCGACCCAAACCAGCTCAAAGTTTTCGGGTGCATCAATCTGCTGGTGTGAATCCGGGCCTGCTACCTGGATAAAAGCTACACCCCGGGCATCGTAGGGCATGGACTCGATCCACCGAGCCATGCCGGGTAGTCCGGTTTCGTCCCCCGCAAGCAGGTAGAAATCGTAGTCGTCACTAATCTCGTAGCCGGACTTTGGGCCCAGAAGGTGGATGAGGTCCCCCACCGCTGCCTCCTGCGCCCAGGTAGTGCCTGCTCCTGCTTCATGGAGAACGATATTGATTTCAAGCGCCCCGGTTTCTTCCTTGTAGGAGCGAACCGTGTACTTAGTGCTCTTGGTGGGCTGGTTCCACCGCACCTTGTTTTTGGCCTGATCAGGTTCGGGGAGCGCTTCACCCTGTTTACCGGTCACAAGTCGAATATACTCACCCACCAGGCCCTGTGACTCAGCGCGGGCTTGACCGGCAGGTTCAGCTACTAGGCGCATAACGGTGGGGGTGAGTTTGCCTACCTCAGTGACCTTGTAAGGGGCGTAGCCGTTCTTGTACTTGCCGGACTTCATGGGTGCAGGGTAGGCGCTCTGTGCTGGCTTACTCGTATTTTGCGAGTCGGTTGATTCTGCCTCAGTCGGCACCTCTGGAGTGGGGGCGGCTGAAGCTGTGTAGGCAGCCAAGGACTCTTCTAGCTTTTGCACCCGTTTGAGAAGTTTCTTGTGGCTCTTTCTAAGGTGCCTAAGTTCCTTGATGAGGTCTTTGGCATCATTCTCTTTGCCTTTGTTCTTTTTGCCCACGTGTAGTCCTTTCAGGTGCGCGATACAGCGGTCTCTCAGACCTGTCTGGTCTCATGTACCATGCTACTCCTGTATGGTTGTCTGCATCACACGGGGTGAACTATGTTTCCAGATACCGCCTTCACCCCTCTAGCCTCAGAGCGAAGAGGGTAGGACACACCTACCCTAAAGTGAGATGATAGAAGCTCACCATCTTTTGATCCGAAGGGGCAGCTTTGTCTGAGAGTCAGTCTGAATTTGTTCGCACACCGCCGCACGACGACACCGCAGAACAGTCAGTTCTGGGAGGCATGATGCTGTCCAAGGACGCTATTGCCGACGTTGTTGAGGTCATCGGTGGCGGCGCAGACTTCTACAAGCCTGCCCACGAGATGATTTACGAAGCGATTATCAACCTTTACGGGCACGGCGAACCGGCAGACGCGATTACCGTAGCCGATGAGCTCACCAAGCGCGGCGAACTCAACAGGGTAGGTGGGGCAGCCTACCTGCACAGCCTTATCGCCAGTGTGCCCACAGCGGCTAACGCCGGTTTCTACGCCGAAATTGTGGCAGAACGGGCTATGCTCCGCCGCCTGGTCGAGGCGGGGACAAAGATTGTTCAACTGGGCTACTCCGGCGATGGTGAAGCGGAAGACCTGGTGAACGCTGCCCAGGCCGAAATCTATGGTGTATCGGCTAATAACACCAGGGAAGACTACGTCCCGCTGTCCGAAGCCATGAACAGCACCGTTGAAGAAATCGAAGCTAACGGTTCACGTGCTGGCGGTATCCACGGTGTTCCCACCGGCTTCATCGAGTTTGATGAACTTACTGCTGGTTTGCAACCTGGTCAAATGGTTGTGGTGGCGGCCCGCCCTGCTATGGGTAAAGCTCTCGCGCTTGACACCCCGATTCCCACCCCGGAAGGTTGGACTACCATGGGTGATATTCGGGTCGGTGATCTTGTTCTCGGTGCAGACGGCCGCCCCACCAAGGTCATCAATGCAACCGAAGTTATGACCGGCCGTCCCTGCTATACCGTGACCTTTGACGACGGAACCCGCATTATTGCCGATGCTGAGCACCAGTGGCTTACCCACACACGGGCTTCCCGTCGCGCTCGCATCAAGGTAGGGGCAGGGGGACCTGCGGTAGATGAGCCGCAGCTGGCAGGTGCTAAGGTACGCACTACCGCTGAGATTCATGAGACGGTGCGCTGCGCTACCGCTGATAACCGCGCTAACCATTGCATTTCCAATGCCAGTGCACTTCAGCTGCCCGACGCTGATCTTCCTATTGCCCCATACACTCTTGGGGTATGGCTGGGTGACGGCGCCGCCGCTTCTGCTCGCATCACCACAGCAGATGATGAGGTTCTCCAGGGAATTGAAGCTGATGGGTACGACATCCGCCAGGTTCAGGGCCTTACCTATTCAGTTCATCTCCCACAAGAAAACCGGGAGTTTACGAAACACTGCCAGGTTTGTGGGAAAGAATTCACCCACACTGACCGAAACGTCACCACATGCTCCCGTACCTGCGGGGGTAAGCATAAAAATCTCATTGCTACTCCACAGTCTCGTGCGACCTGCATTGACTGTGGGAGGCCGTGTACTGCCGGTTTGCGATGCTTGAGCTGCCACCGTTCTCGGGCGAGTGTGCAGGGGCGTTTGCGTACTCTGGGTGTTTTGAATAATAAGCACATTCCTATGTCGTACCTTCGCGCATCGGAGTTGCAGCGCAGGGCTCTCCTGGCGGGCCTTTTGGACAGCGATGGGACAGTGACCAACGCGGGATGTGTTCAGTTTGTTGTCACCAACAGACAGCTTGCTCTTGATGTGCAGGAACTCGTCCATTCTTTGGGCTATCGCACCGGCCTGCGGACCAAGAAAGTGGCTGCTCGTACCCCAGAAAGTTCAACCGCGTACAAGCTGACCTTCTCTACCTCAGATACCGTTTTTGGCTTGTCCCGCAAGAACCAGATGCACCGCGAACGGGATGCCCGTCCTACGGCTAAGCGTACTTGGCGTTACATTGTGTCTGTTGAGCCTGTTGAATCTGTTCCGGTGCGTTGCATTGAGGTTGATAACAGCGACCACCTTTTCCTGGCATCATCTGCTTTTGTGCCGACACATAACTCTACGTTCGCTTTGGATATAGCTCGTTCGGCGGCTATTAAGCACAAGATGACCACGGTTTTCTTCTCCCTAGAAATGGGGCGTAACGAAATTGCCATGAAGATCCTGTCGGCTGAGGCCGGTATCAACCTGTCAGACCTGCGTAAGGGCCGACTGGACGATGACCAGTGGGCCAAGATTGCAACGGCTATGGGCAAGATGGACTCCGCGCCGCTCTTCATTGATGATTCACCGAACATGACCCTTATGGAGATCCGCGCTAAGGCCCGCCGTCTCAAGCAGAAGAACGACCTCAAACTGATTGTTCTGGACTACCTCCAGCTCATGAGTTCCGGTAAGAAAGTGGAATCTCGCCAGCAAGAGGTTTCAGAGTTCTCGCGTGCCCTCAAGCTGATGGCTAAGGAGCTTGAAGTTCCCCTGATTGCCCTATCGCAGCTTAACCGTGGTTCTGAGCAGCGCCCCGACAAGAAGCCCCAGGTCTCTGACCTTCGTGAGTCGGGTTGTTTGACGGCAGATACTCGCATCCTACGGTCAGATACAGGTGCCGAGGTAACCATGGCTGAGCTTTTCGCGCAGGGAGCTCGGGATATCCCTGTCTGGTCTTTGGGTGACGATATGCGCTTTGTGGAGCGTCACCTCACCCACGTTTTCTCAACCGGGGTGAAGCCTGTATACCGTCTAACTCTTGCATCCGGTAAGACTCTCCGCGCTACTGCCAACCACCCCTTCTTCACCTACACCGGCTGGAAGGGGCTGGGAGAACTATCCGTAGGTGACCGGCTCGGTGTACCCCGGCACGTTAACGGCCCGTCTGTTCGTACCCGGTGGACCGATGAGCAGGTTATTCTGCTAGCTCACATGATTGGTGATGGTTCAGCGCTTGCCCACCAGCCTATCCGCTACGCCTCTATCGATCCGGAAAACCTTGATGCGGTGGCTGAGTCAGCCCGTAAGCAGTTCGGAATTACCGGTGTTCGTGATACTCACCCGGCGGCTCGCTGTACTTCTTTGCGTCTACCGTCACCGGAGAAACTGACCCACGGTAAAGGCAATCCCTTGGCTGCGTGGCTCGATGAACTGGGGCTCTTTGATAAGCGTTCTTGGGAGAAATTTATTCCGGAGCAGGTCTTTGCTCTGCCCAAACGTCAGATTGCTCTGTTTATCAAGCATCTTTGGGCTACTGATGGCTCGGTAACTCTCAATAAGAATGGCCGGGCGGGCCGTATCTACTACGGTTCGACCTCTCGTGCTCTCGTGGATCAGCTATCGCTTCTTCTTCTGCGGTTTGGCATTAACTCGCGGGTTCGCGCTAGCACTATCAAGGGCGAATATCGCCAGGGGTACAGCCTGGACATTTCTGGGCGTGATGAACAGCTGAGGTTTTTACGCGAAATCTCTTCCTACGGGGAGCGGGCTAAGAACTGTGCCTTGCTCCTTGCTGCTCTGACCGATGGGGGATCCTCTTCCAATACGAATGGTGATACAGCACCCGTCCAGGTTTGGGATGACGTGAGAAAGATTCTGTCGGAGGAAGGCATGAGCCACCGTGAGTTCCAGGCCGCTATGGGCTCACAGTACTGCGGCTCCTCCTATGACAAGAGTGCGCCGTCTGGCTCGCGCCTGGAGAAGGTTGCTACGGTCCTTGATGCCGCAGATTTAGAGATGCTGGCGGTTAATGACCTGTTCTGGGATACCGTGACCGGGATTGAATACGACGGCCAAGAAGAGGTCTTTGACGCTACTGTCCTGGGGAATCACAACTTTGTTGCTAACGGCATTACCGTTCACAACTCGATTGAGCAGGACGCGGATATGGTCATTCTGCTTCACCGTGAGGACTACTACGATAAGGAGTCCACTCGCGCTGGCGAAGCCGACGTCATTGTGGCTAAGCACCGTAACGGCCCCACTAAGACCATTGCGGTTGCCTTCCAGGGCCACTATTCGCGCTTTGCCAACATGGTGCACGATTCCTACACCGGTACTGAAACCTTTTAGGGGCTAGACTAACTGCATCCCATACATAAGGTAGCCGGCGGCTGGTGGCTAGAGATAGAATCCCTGGTCAACTTCAGTCTCCAGACGGCTTGACCGATCCGGTATTGGGTGAGGCGATCATGGGGCAAAATCAAGGAGGGGAAGCAATGCATCGGTCTAGAACGGTGCTCTTATCGGTTTCTTTACTACTGATTGAGCTGATCGCTGGGATTCAGATTTATGTTCTCTCGCTTGTGACTCCCGAAATTGGTGCCGAGCTTAAAGCTCAACAATATTTTGGCCTGATTACGACCACATCATTGGCTGCCTCATTTGTGACTATTCCACTTGCACCGCTGGCGCTTGGGCGCTGGAAGGCGTCATCCTTACTTCTTGCCGGCACCTGGGTTACCGTAATTGGTGGGGTTACTAGCGCCCTTGCCCCCAATATCTGGGTTTTTGCTACTGGGCGTATCTTTTCAGGTCTAGCTGCTGGCTTGTTAGGGGCAGTGTCGCTGGCCGCTATCGTAAGGCATCTTGAAGCGCGGTGGCGCCAGATGGTGCTGGCTGGTTACTCTGCCATGTGGGTAATTTCTTCTCTTGTTGGCCCCCTGTATGCTGCCTTGATATCCGAGCTTCTCAGTTGGCGTTGGGCCCTTGTTCTTTACCTGCCGCTGCTTCTGCTGGCGCGAACGCTGGTTGCTGTGAGCCTCCGTGAACATTCTCAAGTTGTGGAGCACAGGGGCGAGTCTGCGGGGAGAACGCTCCTTCTTTCCCTTGCCCTCTTTACCTCTGTCCTTACTATTTCGCTCTCTAATGGATCCCAGCACAGTATCTGGTTGGCTCTTCCCTGCGGTGTTGCTGGTGCCTTATTTTTTGCACGTCTCTTGCTACCAGCGGGTGTTTTTTCTGCCAGAAGGGGCCGTCCTTCCGCTGTTCTCCTCAAGTTCTTGCTGACAGGTATCTACTTGGGTGCAGATTCCATTATTGCTGTGGCCATATCGGAGCGGTTTGATGATTCGGTTTCTCTGATCTCTGCTACTTTGATGTCCTCAGGGCTGGCATGGGCTGTTGTAGGCATGTTCACCGGCGCTAAACCTGCAACTGGTAGGTATTTTATCTGGCGGGGGAGTCTCGGTATTGCCTGTCTTTCAGCCGGCTTGATTGGTATTGGCTACCTTTTAGTGGTTCTCCCAACCGGAGCGGCTCTCATACTGACCTGCTGTTCTGGTATGACAGGCCTAGGCATAGGGCTTATCTATCTGGATGTCATGAATGCTTTATTTGAGAAGCCTCCCCGTGCTGATGGTCTTAAGGACGCTGAGCTTGCCACTGCCTCTGTACTGAGTGAGTCAATTGCATCGACTGTCTGCGCTGCTGTGCTGGCATCTGTAGTGTCAAAGCTTGTTATATCCGGGGCTGAGGCTGAAATAGGTTGGTTGTTTATTGCCTTAGGCGCAGTTGCCCCCCTACTACTGGTTCCGCTTAGAAGGACTGTTGACCTCAGGTAGTTATAGGAAAGTGGGTGTAGGTTTTGGGGCGACCGGTCTTTTGAGCGAAAGCCAGCTGTACGATAGCACCAGAAGATTCGCAAGGGGCATCTTTAGCTCTGGGTCACCGGCCAGTTGTGCTTGGTGCGAGTTCACTCCAAAACTGAGAAGATGTTAGAGAATGTATGTGACTTACTTCGGAACCAATACTCTTATTCTTGTGGCGGGCTGCCTAGGCTGAAGCTTTCGTTGAGTAGGGCATAAGAGTCTTGGGCAGTGGTGATTGTTGTGCCTGGATGTATCGCATAAAAACATAACCATCTCACTTACCGTTAGGCCAGCTAGACGAAAAGGAGGAGTCCTCTCTTGTTGGAACCACCGCAGGGCTGGGGTCCCGCCTTACATGAGTATCTGGGGATTGAGCTTTGGCGTATTCCTATCGTGATGTTATCCGCAGTGGGTATCTACTTAACCTTTTTGGTGCTTGTCCGCATCTTTGGGGTGCGGGTTCTTAGTGGTTGGAACGGCTTTGATGCGGTCATCATCATTATGTTTGGTGCTGTTGCTGGTCGTGTCATCATTGGTCACCCTCCCACTCTTGCTTCGGGCATGGTGGGCCTTGGAACGCTCATGCTCTTAGAGATTATCTTTGGGGCAGTGCAGTCGGTGACCGGTATCCGCCACCTCAACCATAAGCCACGCGTCATCATGGCCCACGGTAAGTTTGTGGTGCGCAACCTCAAGCGCTCGCATTTGGCGCCGGCAGAGATTTATGCAGCCCTGCGTAAAGCTGGTATTTCTCAGTTTGATCAGGTTCAGTGCGTCATTTTAGAGGTGACCGGTCACCTCAGTATCGTACGTGAAGGTGAGGATATTGACCCTAAGCTGCTACGCGGTGTTATCGGCGCTGAAAAGGTTCTCACCGGTAGAGCTGGCTCTACCACAGAGTGAGTGGGCTGGAATCAAGAGTAGAGTTTGCTCCACTGTTTAGTGCTGTCTGTTCATCAAGAATAGAAGTATGACAAACATTTCTCATACTCAGCGCAAGGAACCATCCGTCAGGAGCCTGTGGCGGCGTATGGCTAGCCCTTTTTACGTGTTTTCCGCAGGCCCTTGGCTTGCTTTGGCTACTCTCTTGGCCCAGGGTCTGATGTCCACGGTGGTTCTTAGCCTCATCGCTTCCGTGATCGGGATTGCGCTTCTGCCTTTTGCGGCTATTGGGTTTGGTCTCTATGAGCGGTGGCGTTTGAAGGTCAGCGGATACGGCCAGATTCGAGACGGCCATGTGAGCTATCCCGGTGAGAACTTCTTTGACGGTTTACTTTTCCGCCTAAAAGAGGTAGCGACCTGGCGTGAGGTTGGCTCGCTTGCCCTGACTGTTGTGGGCGGACTGCTAGCCTTAGCGGTCCTCTCTTTGCAGGCAACTATCCTCAGAGGATGTATCAGTGCCGCTATTTATTTACAGAGCGGGCATTATCTTTACTTGGTTGCGCGGGGGACCTATATCAACGTCTACACCTGGGGTGAGTACGACTACAACCGTGAGCAAGGAACATTTACTGATAGTGATGTCACCCGAATCTACCCTCAGAACTGGTGGTACCTGCTTGTTATAGTTCTTGTTTCCCTCATCATCTTTGCCTATCTGAACGGTCTTTTAGCGGCGGCCGGTGCCAGCCTCTCCAAACTGATTCTTTCCCCTCGCCCCGAGGAGCAACAAAAACAGCTTGCCCAGCTTGCAGCTTCCCGCACCAAGATCGTTGACGCTTTTGAAAGTGAGCGCCGCCGGATTGAACGGAACCTACACGATGGTGTTCAGCAGGAGCTGGTGAATCTTAACCTGCGTCTGGGTCTGGCGGAGATGGAGGCTAAGGGCCTTGCCGATAGCATCCAGGACGAGCGGGCTAGCAGGCTGTTTGAGCACGTCATCGAAGCCCGAGCTCAGCTTGCCCACGCTCAGAACACCTTGCGCGATACGGTGCGGGGAATCTACCCACCGGTGCTTGAGGACTACGGGTTGAAAGCGGCCCTGGAAGAGCTGGCCCGCCACACCCTCATTCCGGTTCACCTGACCTATGACGCTCCGGAGCGTCTACCCCAGCAGATTGAGCGGGCCGCCTACTACACGGTGACCGAGGCTGTCACGAACACTCTCAAGTACGCACAGGCACAGCGTATCTCGATAACGGTTGCGGTGGTTGAGAACCTACTTGTGCTCAGTCTAGAAGATGACGGCATAGGAGGAGCTAACCTGGATGGTGGCACCGGCCTGGCTGGTCTGGTAGAACGGGCAGCGGCTCTGGGCGGACATGCTCAGCTTGATTCGCCGCAGGGTGGGCCTACCCGGCTGACGGTCAGTTTGCCGCTGGCCTAGGGTCCTGATTGAGCAAAGAACCGGTGGGTAGATTATTTACCTGCCGGTTCTTGGGCAGTAGAAAGTAGCCGGGGTCTGTACCCTGGGAATGAGACACCGTTGAAAGGCCGCTCATGCGTATTATCCTTGCCGAAGATTCTGCTCTGCTCCGTCAGGGGCTGGCGATGGTTCTGGGCGCTATGGGTCATACCGTTATTGCAGAGGTTGAGGACGCTCCGTCTTTGCTGGCCGCCGTCCATGCGGCACAGACCGGTGAGGGGGTCGATATCGTGATTACCGACGTGCGTATGCCCCCAACCCACACGTCCGATGGGTTGAAAGCTGCCTTGGAACTTCGTGAGGCTTACCCTGGTTTGCCAATTGTGGTGTTATCGCAGTACATCACGACAGCCTATGCGCGGGAACTTTTTGCGCGTTCGGCGGCTGGGCTTGGTTATGTTCTCAAAGATCGGGTGGGTGATATTGAGGAGTTCGCTCAGACGCTCACCACCGTGACCAACGGGGGCACCGTCATTGATCCCGATGTGGTGCAACACCTTTTGGGTGCGGGAACTCCACCGGTATCACCAGAAAGCGGCGGGGTGCTGGCAGCTTCTGCATCTGTGCCTGCCAGGACTGATGGGAAGCTGGCTCGCCTGTCCCCCAGGGAGTTAGAGATTCTGAGGCTCATGGCTCGGGGTTACTCCAACGCAGAGATTGAGCAGGACCTTTATATTTCGGCAGCTACCGTTGCTAAGCATGTGGGTAACATTTTTGACAAGCTTGACCTTCCCGCTGATACCGGTAATCGGCGGGTCCGGGCCGTCCTCGCTTTCTTAGACATTTAGTCGTTAATCATCGCTTCTGCCAGTATCTCTAGGCCCCGGTGGGCTTGCTCGGTGCTGGGGGAGAGGTTAGAGATCATAATTTCATCGGCCTGGACCATATTGGCAAAGCGGGTGAGGTAGTCCTTGATGTCGGGTGCTGTGCCAAGTGCGGTGTAGCGGAGCATATCCAGAATCTGCTGGCCCTGGCTTGATTCTACGAGCAGGTCGAGTTCTTCATCGGTCATATCGCGGTCATCGAGGCGCATCATTGATTTGACGCGCTGGCGGTGGGCGATAACCTGCTGGGCTTTGGCTTCTTGCATACTGTCCGCTGCAATGACGTTAGCGGCGGCAATAACGTAGGGCTCCTGGAGCTGCTCTGAGGGAGCGAAGCGATCGCGGTAGACCTTGATGGCCTGTTCAAGCTGGGTGGGTGCAAAGTGTGAGGCAAAGGCGTAGGGCAGACCTAAAGAGCCCGCTAGAGAGGCACCGAAGAGTGAGGACCCCAGGATGTAGAGGGGAACATTGGTACCTGCGCCAGGGGTTGCATGTACTTCTGGGACCAGTGTCTTACCGGTGAGGTAGCCCTGGAGTTCTTGGACATCCTGGGGGAACCGTTCGGCATCTCGTGGGTCGCGGCCTAGCGCACGGAGGGTGCGCATATCGGTTCCGGGTGCGCGTCCCAGACCCAGGTCTATGCGGTCGGGGTACATTTCTGCCAGCGTGCCGAACTGTTCGGCAACGGTGAGCGGGGAGTGGTTGGGGAGCATTACCCCGCCCGCGCCCAGCCTAATTTTCTGGGTGTGGGCGCCAACATGGGCAATAAGAACTGCGGGAGCAGATGAAGCGATGCGCTTCATATTGTGGTGTTCTGCGTACCAGATGCGGTCGTAGCCTAGTTTTTCTGCCTGCTGGGCTAGGGCCACAGACCTTTTGAAGCTATTTGAGGGGCCTTCCCCAGGGAAGATGAGCGCGAAGTCAAGTAATGAGAGTGCTGGCATTGGTTTTCCTTGCTCAGGGTGATGCTCTTATCTAGGTCCTAGAACGTGCGGAGGTTTGCTTGTATTCCCTACCGTGCCGATAGTGGGAGTTGAATATCCAGGTAATGAGTAAAGCTGAGGGCCGTTGAGGGGCAAAACGGGGAGAGCGGTAGGAAATTTTGGTGGACTAGGTCATAGATATATACCATAGACCTGCCTCACAGATAGCTTTTGACTAGGTGAAACATCATTGCAGAGAGAGGCTGGGGGTGGGAAAAAGCCCCTTTTGGGCCCCTTTGAGCCCGTCCTCTCCTCTTTTTCGATTTGCGCGGTGTGAAAAACCTGCGTAAAGTATTACCAGTCGCCGCGGCGAGGGAAACCCCGCCAAGCCAACAAAACGCCTAATCACACAGCGAAAACCCCACCAGCGGGAAGCTGCCAGAATCGGGAAAAT
>NZ_JBLXXS010000014.1:0-76169 GCF_048513555.1 Rothia sp. P5766
CTGGCTGTTTCGTGGGGGCGTGCGGGCTCGGCCTGCGCGGGCAGTGCGGGGGTGAGCGAAAAGAGTAAGACGAGGGGCAGGAGGCACCGCTTGTGGTGGCGCTCAGCCCGGCGGGTGAGGGGGAACATGGGGGTCCTGTCACGAGAATGTGTATTCGGTAATTTGAATTGTATCGGTCGCGCTACTATCCCCCGCTGGAGGTCTATATCGAAACTTACTTAAGGTCATTAAGGCCCTATGAAGATATGCGGCCTTCTCCCCTTGCCGGTCGCTTCCAAGCTCACGGCAGAAAAACAACTATGACATCATCATGACGTTCTCTTACCAGCGAATTTTCGCTGGGTCTCTTCTCCGGGCGTACTCCCTTTGAAAAAGCCTTCTTCCCTAGGCTCAGGCTCCTCCAGATTGTGGTCAGTATGGTCACCTTTGAGGGGGGATGAGCGGCGCAGGCCGGGGTCAGCATTTTGGGTGTGCATGTTTTGGGCAGATAAAAAGCCGGTCTCATCAAGTGGGCGATGAGACCGGCTAGCGGAGGATGGGGGATTTGAACCCCCGAGGGCGTGAACCCAACACGCGTTCCAGGCGTGCGCCATAGGCCGCTAGGCGAATCCTCCAGGTGTCTTGCTTTAGCTACAGCGAACCGTAGCTTCACGAAAGCGAACAGATACGAGCATACCCCACACAACCCACTAACGCAACACGGGCACCTCTTACCGGGGGGGCTAAGGCCAGCAGAGAGCGCTTTGCCATCTACCCCGCAGGTGCGCTACAGTAGATGAAGCCCCTTACGTGGCGTTATCTTGGAGAACTCCCCCAGGGCCGGAAGGCAGCAAGGGTATCTGGGCTCTGACGGGTGCGTAGGGGGTCTTTTTATGCCCAAAAACTGGCAGTCAACCCATTATGCTCAGCGTACACAGTTCTTAGAATGTCAGCCACCCCTACTAGACTGTTAAAAACAGTTCCCCCGCTGGTTCTGTATCTGCCCGGACCTGCACGGTTGGGCTCAGCTGTTAGCACTCGAATGAAGGTTTAATGTGAGCACTGCCCTCTACCGCCGTTACCGCCCGGAGTCCTTTGCCGACGTCATCGGGCAAGAGCATGTGACCCTACCTCTCATGACTGCCCTCGAAAAGAACCGGGTCAATCACGCCTACCTGTTCTCGGGGCCGCGCGGGTGCGGTAAGACTACCTCAGCCCGTATTCTTGCCCGCTGCCTCAACTGCGCACAGGGGCCAACACCCACTCCCTGCGGGGAATGTCAATCGTGCCGCGATCTTTCCCGTGACGGTGGCGGGTCACTCGATGTGATCGAGATGGACGCGGCCAGCCACGGCGGTGTAGACCA
Source organism: Rothia sp. P5766 (assembly GCF_048513555.1). Classification (NCBI taxonomy): domain Bacteria; kingdom Bacillati; phylum Actinomycetota; class Actinomycetes; order Micrococcales; family Micrococcaceae; genus Rothia; species Rothia sp. P5766. Next base: position 1,346 of record NZ_JBLXXS010000014.1, read on the forward strand.
CGCCCGAGACCTGCGCGAGAGAGCCACTTTCGCCCCGGTGCGTGACCGCTACAAGATTTTTATTATCGATGAAGCCCACATGGTGACCAGGGAGGGCTTTAATGCCCTCCTAAAGATTGTGGAAGAGCCACCGGCTCACATTAAGTTTATTTTTGCGACCACCGAACCTAACAAGGTGCTAGGCACTATCCGCTCCCGCACCCACCACTACCCTTTCCGGCTGGTACCACCCCAAATTCTGGGCCAATACCTGAATAAGCTCTGCTCAGAAGAGGGCGTGCAGGTAGCTGAGGGGGTCATCCCGCTCGTAGTGCGTGCTGGTGGTGGCTCGGTGCGCGACTCGCTCTCCATTCTGGACCAGCTCATGGCCGGTGCCTCTAGTGAGCAGGGCATTACCTACGATTTGGCCGTTGCCCTCCTTGGCTTTACCCACGGTGAGCTACTTGATGAGGTTGTAGACGCTTTCGCTGGCGGTGAGGCCGCCCAGGTTTTTGCATCGGTGGATCGGGTAATTCAGACCGGTCAGGACCCCCGCCGTTTTGTGGAGGACCTACTTGAGCGCTTCCGCGACCTGATTATTGTCAAAGCTGTTCCCGACACCGCCGGTTCCATTCTGCGCGGCCTTGCAGCTGACCAGCTAGAACGCATGAGAGCGCAGGCCAAGAAGCTTGGCTCTGCCGAACTTTCGCGCGCCGCAGACCTTACCAACGAGGCCCTGAACGAGATGGGCGGGGCGATGAACCCCCAACTCCACTTAGAACTGCTCTGCGCCCGTATCCTGCTCACCTCGGGCGAGCAGAGCCTTGGTGCTCTAGCGGCCCGCCTGGAACGCTTGGAAGGCAAAATAGCTTCTGGCCCGCAGGCTACACCCACCCAGGGGGCACCGGGTAGGCAGGGTACTCAAACAGGGCCGTCGTTAAAGCACCCGATGCCCGCTGCCTCAGGCCCCACAGCGCAAGAGCAGGGTTCCGGCCCGTCCGCGAGCGCTCCGGCTACCCAGAGCTCTTCTGCTACCGAGCAGGCACCTAAACCCCTAGCAAGTGCGCCCTTTGCCGGCGCTCCCCTAGCTGGTAAGCCACTAGCTGCCCCTCCCCTGAGGGCCCCGGCACAGCCCCCGGTCGGGGTTCCGGCACAGGCCCAGCCTGCAGCCCAAGCGAGCGCACCGGCCCCCGCTACGCCGGCCCCCACCAAGGCTCCCCTAGCAGCGGCAACCACCGGTGAAAACACGGTCAACCTGGTACTCAATTCCTGGTCCGATATTCTTAGCCAGGTGCCCTCCTCTCTGGCCCGTGCCCAGTTTGCCCAATGCCAGCCGGTGCGTTTTGAAAACGGTTCCCTCTTCCTGCTAGCTGAGCTACGCGTGCTTAAGTCCGTCAAGGACTACCTACCTCAGCTCCAGCAGGCACTTCTCAACGTGCTGGGCTTACAGGTTCAGTTGCGTGGTGAAATCAAGCGTCCGGGCGGAGGGTCAGCACCACCCACCAAGCCCACACCCACCAAGCCCACACCCACCGAGCCCACGCCCAGCGGCCCGGTTCCTCATCAGCCCTCCCCGGAGCCGTCACAGGATCCGACCTCACAACCAATGCCGCTGCCACCAGAAAATACAGAGCGCCCCGGTCTTCCTGCCCAGGGGCAGAACCAGGGGCTAGCTTCCCCACCACCGGTTGAGCTAGCTCAGGGACCCCGCGGTGGCGACCAGGCCTGGGAGGCCCACGGCCAGCCGCTCTCAGACCAGCCCCCCTCATGGAGTCCCGATGATTGGAGCGCCCCGGTCACCTCGTGGAACGTGGCGGCAATTCCCAGCGAAGACCAGCAGGTTCCCGCCCAAGAAGAAGCCGCAGGCTCTGCGGAAACCCCCCACAGCCCCCACCTGCGCGTCATCGAAGGTGATGCTGATCCCGTAGAAATCGCTAAGGCTCAGCACCCCTCCCAGGGCGCACATGAACGCAACGCCTTTGCGGTAGCGCCCCAAAGGCAGGAAGACCCTGAGGTTGCGCCCACCCCCGAGCAGGAACCGGAAGACCCGGACGAGCCCTCCACTGGCTTTGCCCCTGCGAGACAGGCAGTAGCACCGCTGGCTCCACAGGCAACAGCCCAGGCAACGGTCCAGCACCAAGAGCAGACACCCGCTCCTGCCGAGCAAGGCCAGCATCAGACACAAGAACGCAAGCTGTCTTTCCGGGAACGTCACGCAGCACAAATAGCCGCAGGTAAGCAGGCCCTTACTCAGTCCCAGCAGCAAGCCCCGGTAGAAGAAGCAGAAGACTTCACCCCCAGCGACGACGATGCCGCCCTCGAATCTGCCGTCCTCATTGGGCAGAAGGCTGTTGAAAAAATACTGGGTGGAAAAGTTATTGACGAACAGCCCCTGCACCAGGGCTAGCAAGGAGTTTTTGTGTACGAAAGTGCCGTCCAGAACCTAATTGATGAGCTTGGCCGGCTACCCGGAGTGGGCCCTAAATCGGCCCAGCGCATTGCCTTCTACATCTTGAACTCCGATGCCAGTGAGATGGCTAAACTGACCGATGCCATCGCCCGAGTTAAGAAGACCGTGAGCTTCTGTCAAATCTGCGGGAACGTCTCGGAAACCAAGCTGTGCGCTATCTGCCGGGACGAACAGCGTGACCCCGCGATCCTCTGCGTTGTAGAGGAGTCCAAGGACGTGGTCGCGGTGGAACGCACCCGCTCCTTTACCGGCCGCTACCATGTGCTAGGCGGTTCTATTAACCCTATGGCCGGTATTGGCCCTGAGCAGTTGCGAATCCGTGAGCTGGTGGCCCGCCTTTCCGATGAGCGTATTAGCGAGCTGATTCTGGCTATGGACCCCAATCTTGAGGGTGAGGCCACGGCAACCTACCTATCCCGCCTGCTGGTGCCTATCGGCATTAGGGTTTCGCGGTTGGCCTCCGGCCTGCCGGTGGGTGGCGACCTTGAGTACGCCGATGAGATTACTCTGGGTCGTGCTTTGGAGGGGCGCCGCATTATCAGTGAGGGCAACCGGGCTGAGACCGCCAACCCTGCCGAGGACTTCCAGGCCGCTCTTGAGGCTGAAGCCCAGCAGGCACAAGCTACCCCGCAAACTAAGGCTCCCCGTGCCCGCTGGTCGGGATCAATGTTTGAAGACCTTGATGCAGAGAAGACCAGCGCACCGGAGCAGGCTCAGGAGCCAGCCCATGCGCCCGCTCAGCCCGGCGCAGAAGCACCGGTCCAAGCCCAGCAGGGGGATTTGAACGAGGTTCTGCTCAGCCAGGAGGTTGCGGCTATCCCCGGTGACCTCTCGCCAGAAGAGCGCGCCGAACGTCTAGCAGCAGCTGCCTTTGAGGCTGAAGCCGGCCAGCCTGATGAGGGCCTGACTGAAGAACGCCAGGAGGCCTACCAATCCAAGCTCGAAGAGCTCAAGAAAACTCCCCTACGTACAGTAGCGCCCAAGGTTCCTCCGATTCCCGGTAAAACCTACGTTAACCCCTGGGTCTAAGCGAATCATTACGGGCTTTATGTCATACGGCTTCACGATGGGTAGGAGTTTCACCCTGGGTGCTGTGGGCACGTAAGATTGTTCTAGCTGGATCAAAAACCCCTATCACATCACGCACCTGTACTGGAGATAATTCAAATGAGTCTGATTGTCCAAAAATTCGGTGGATCCTCTGTCGCTGATGCCCAAGGCGTCAAACGTGTTGCCCGCCGGATTGTGGATACACACAAGGCAGGCAATGACGTTGTTGTAGTTGTCTCCGCGATGGGTGATACCACCGATGAGCTCCTCGACCTTGCCGCCGAAGTTTCCCCCGGTGCCGGCCCCTCCCGCGAGATGGATATGCTCCTGACCGCCGGTGAGCGTATCTCTATGGCGGTGCTGGCAATGGCTATTAATGATCTGGGTGCTAAGGCGCAGTCCTTTACCGGCTCCCAGGCTGGCATGATTACCGACGGCGTTCATGGTGCCGCCCGCCTGGTTGAGGTTAACCCCCAGCGGATCCAGGAGTCTATTGACCTGGGCAATATCGCCATTGTTGCGGGCTTCCAGGGTATGAACCGCGACAGCCGCGACATCACAACCCTGGGCCGTGGCGGTTCGGACACTACCGCCGTAGCACTAGCAGCAGCGCTCAAGGCCGATGTCTGCGAAATCTACTCCGATGTGGACGGTGTCTTTACCGCCGACCCCCGAATCGTCCCCACAGCCCATAAGCTCGATACCGTCACCAGCGAAGAGATGCTAGAACTTGCCGCTAACGGTGCCAAGATTTTGCACCTGCGCTCGGTCGAGTACGCCCGCCGCTTTAACCTGAAACTTCACGTCCGTTCGTCCTTCTCTGATCTTGAAGGTACTATCGTCATTCCCGATGCCCCGGACGGCTTTGAACACACTACTAAGGAGATTCCTTTGGAACAGCCCCTCATTTCCGGCGTTGCCCACGACCGTTCGCAGGCTAAGATCACCGTAGTGGGTGTGCCGGATGTTCCCGGTTCAGCGGCCCAGCTCTTTGGTTTCTTGAACGAAGAGCAGATTAACCTGGACATGATTGTTCAGAATGTACCCACTGACCGCCCAAACGTCACTGACATTACCTTTACCCTGGATCAGGCGCAGGGCCGCCAGGCTCTTGAACTGCTGGAGGCCCGCAAGGCTGAGCTGGGCTTTGAGGCGGTGGAGTACGATGAGGCCGTTGGCAAGCTCTCCTTGGTGGGTGCCGGCATGAAGGCTAACTCGGGTGTCTCTTTCAAGTTCTTTGAGGCCCTGAGCAAGGCCGGGGTTAACGTCCAGATGATTTCTACCTCCGAGATTCGTATCTCGGTTATCACCGAGCTGGAGAAGCTGGATGAGGCTGTGAGTGCTGTGCACAGCGCCTTTGGTTTGGATGCTGAAGGTGAAGCTACCGTCTACGGTGGCACCGGCCGCTAATTTCTTGCGGCCCCTTGTCTTGGAGCCCCGGCCTGAGCAGTGTCCCCGCTGGTCAAGCCGGGGCTCTTCCAAGAGCAAGGCTGAGCTAGCTTTTGTTACGGATGGGTCCGGCCGAGTATCCGACCTTGTTAGAAGGCACTTAAGGCCCTATTTGCAACAAACCGTTTGTTTTTTCAACAAATTTTAAACATATCTACAAAATCTTTATCCAATAATCCCATATAAACAACCATTATCGCCTCTGACAAGGTTAAATGTATCTATATTACTCATGAGTAGATAGACTTCAAACAAAGAGAGAAGCCGGTTTACTTTGTTACAAAAGACCTTCTCAGGCAGAAAATTTTTTCAAATTATTTAGGGCTCAAAAATCTTCTGCCAGAAGTTGCACATAGGAAAGGGCAACACATTCCTTATAAAACGTTTACCCTAGTTACTGGCGGGTAATGTCTCTCCGGCTCCACTCAATAGCACAGCATCTCTCAGTCAAAAACACGCGCCCACTACCCCAAACGCATCCCAAAAACACAAAAGAGAGGTTGTAAGTCCAAATTTGTCACCTAAACTGGTGGCATGCCTTTACAAATTCTCAGTTCGCGTGAGTGGCGCGCCCAAGCCGCCGCTCATGAGGAGCGCGCAGGCACCTACGCTCTTCCTTTTACCGACCGCCGAGAACGCGGTCACGTCCACCCGGTTGAAGATTTCCTCTTCACCTACTACACCCTCAAACCCGGTCAGTTTATGCGCTGGCACCCTGGGGCAGGCACTATCCTTCTCGATGCCCCAGAGCGTTTGAGGTGGAAGTACTACCGGCCAGTCACAGCCTCAGAGTTGATGCGGGCCGGCATGCCTCTCATGGAAGCCCGCAGGCATGCTGATTCGGGGACGGCAGTTACGGTTGACCACCAGCTCTTCGCCCAAGAACGTAGGTCAGCTCTTGATTTCACGCGCACCATTATCTCCAACACCGCCGAAAAGCCCGGCGAATTCAGCTGCTTCGGCCTCCACGAATGGGCTATGGCCTATAAGTCAGTGGAAAACGATATCCGCCATGACTACCTGAATCTGCGTTTAGGGGCGCAAGGTACAGACCAGGTCGTAGAAAGCCACAAGATTAAGTGCTCGCACTTTGATGCTTTCCGCTTCTTCATGCCTCAGGCCACTGAGCTCAACGAGCTCCAGCCCACCCGTGAGGCTCAGCGGAATCTGGAACAGCCGTCATGCCTTCACGCCAATATGGACATCTACAAGTGGGCCTATAAGCTCCTGCCCTTGGTGGACTCAAACTTCCTCATGGATTGTTTTGAGCTCGCCCGGGATATTAGGGAAGTTGATATGAAGGCTTCACCCTATGACCTGCGTGAATGGGGCTATGAGCCTATCGCTATTGAGACCCCCAAGGGTAAGGCCAGCTACGTCAAGTTACAGAAAGACTTTGCTCAGCGCTCACAGGTACTGCGTCACAAGCTACTGGCGAAGATAGACCCCTACTTCACTGAGTTGGCCTGCTCAGCAGAAAAGGTGGCTTAGCCCCGATTCTTCAGTACCTATCAGGGGCCTTACCCACCAGAGGTGGCGGGTAAGGCCCCTGGGTTTAACCAGCTTCTCGGGGCGTGAGCCCCTTCTCAGCTCAGCCCCTAACCTGCCTTCTCAGCTCCCCTTTTCCCAGCTAGCACAGCCAAAAGTGCATCTAGGAGCAAGAAGACCAGCAGACTCAGACCCAGCAGGGGGATGAAGAGGCCAAGAGCTACCGTAAAGACAGCAGTGAGCCCCCAAGCCCATAGGGGGACCTGCCGTAGCGATGAACGGGACGGTGCCGGCCCCAAGCCTCGCTCCCCCTTGGGGCGGCGCTGCCACCACATGATATAGCCCCAGGCGCACATGAGCATGAGCGCCAAGGCCACAAGAAAAAGCGCCAGCTGGTTAGCGATCCCCAGAAAAAGGCCCATATGTAAGGCAATGCCCCAGCTGGTTAGTTTGGCTGGCAGGGGGAAATCCTCAAAGTCAGTTCGGTCAGTTACCTCCAATGTGCCACCATTAATGGCTACTGAATCAGCTTGGGTAGGGTAGGAACGTTTCAGCTCGCGCACCACCCAGGCGGTGTGATCATCGGGGGCCGGACGAATCTCCACAGAGGCTGAGTCGATATTGATGCCCCGGGCTGTACTTAGGATTTTATCGTAGGAAACAGCGGTAGCTGCTCCTGAGTCGGCCTGAGTTTGAGCGGTCTGTGAGCTGTGGTCGGCGTGCTCCCCACCTCTTGCGCTTGAGCTACCGGGTTGCAGCTCCTTGGAAATACTCGGTGTGGTCCAGCTCAGGGCCTGACGAACCTGGCTGACGTTCTCACCTGCATAGGTTGACCAGGTCAGACCGGTTGCTGAAAGAAAAAGCATAGCCAGAACAAGCCAGAAGCCCAGGGCGCTGTGCCGTGAAAGAGTCCGCAGGTATCCGCGGCCTTTTGAACTCGGCAGGATCGCTTGGCGCTTGTTTTTCATGCGCCGGGCGCGCTGGGCCCAGAGCACCAGGCCACCTAGAGCCAGAACCCAGAGCCAGGAGGCGGCTAGCTCACTATAGATTCGCCCGGGCTCCCCCAGCTGCAGGTCCTTGTGCAGATTACTGACCCAGGTACGGAAGGGCAGGGATCCGCTACTGCCATAAACCGGGTAATCCCCCAGGACCTGGCCCTTGGCGGGGTCAATGAAAACTGCTCGGTAGGTGGATTCTGGCAGGCTCTCATCGGCGTACATGATGCGGGTAGTGGTACCGGGAGCCACCGCAGGGCGAACAGCTACAGGTTTGTCTGAACCCTGGTAGGCGTTAGCGGCGGCCACCTGCTCATCAAGGCTCAGCCGGGTGGTGCTTTCCGGGGCGGTGAGTACATGGCTGTAGATCATTTTTTCGGCTTGCGGTGCAAGGGCGTAGAGCGCACCGCTGGCCGCCGCGATAAAGATAAAGGGGGCGACCAGGATTCCCGCGTAGAAGTGAATTCTCCTCAAGAGGGCATAGAGCCAGGTGCTGGTAGATGGGCGCGGCGAAGCCGCTGAGGGCACAGCGGTGCCCGCAGAAGTGGTGTTCACAGTAAATCTCTTTCGTCTGGCCTGCCTTGTTAAAAGGGCAGGCTCTCTCTGACAGGCGGTGCATACAGCACCGCCTGATGTGTGTTTTTAGAGGGGTGAGGCGAAAGAGAATAGAGGTGGCCCCCGCAGAAGGTGAGGGGTCAGCGTAATAGCGGGGAGTGCTTTTGGCTGGTGCACCGAGCACAGTGCAGAAGTACGAGGGTAGCCCAAGGGCACAAGCAGACCCAGGGAGCTAAGGAGCCTTGCCCACAGGTAGGTGAGGCAGGTGCCAAGTTTCTCTAGGACCAGCTCATAGCGGTAAAAGACCGCTACGGTAATGACCGTGGCAAGCGCGTGCGCCAGGAACATCTGAGTTTCTGCCGGGAAGATACCCAGGTAGCCCGGCGTAACCATGTGCATATGAGCCGGTGCCTCTGCGGAAACCGCCTGGCTCAGGGCAACCCCATGATGGGTTGCGTGTCCTATAGCTTGGCTGGGGATCACATGAGCCGGATGGTAGGGCGCATATTCAGCCGCAGATAAAAAGGTGTGGAAAGCAAATTGGCTTGGAGCCACACCGGCGGTAAGACGCACCAGACTCTTGCGTGTTCCAGCAAGGAGCGTGCAGACCAGGATAGCCAGTGCTAAAGGTACCAGGAGCCTTGTAGGTGTAGGCGGCACCTGCCCACCGCCTGCCAGGTGAAAGCACAGGCCCATGAAGAGGGCAAAGCAGGCAGAGAGCACCCCTCGGGTGAGTCTTCGGTGACGGTTTTCTGCCTGCATGATAGTCAATTCTAATAGATTTTTAAGCAGGTAGGGTTCCTCACCCGGCCGGGTGAGGAACCCTATTTCTACTTGTCGCAGGCCCTACAAAGAGCTATCTCTAGCGCATAATGTCCGACTACTTCTGGTCTGTAAGAGACCGGTCAAAGCGGTAGACAAAAGCGGCCATAGCATCACGCTTAATGGGCTGGACGGGGCGGTAGCTGCCATCGGGCCAACCTGTGCTGATCTTCTGTTCAGCTAGCCAAGAGATCTCTGTGTAGAAAATGTCATCGGTGCTGATATCGGTAAAGGGCGAGGTAGCCGGTGCCTGGTAGCCCTGGGCCCCCGATAGACGGTAGAAGAAGGCGGCCATTGCATCACGGTTGACACTTTGCTGGGGCCGGAAAGTACCGTCCTCCCAACCGCGTGCGATACCGGCTTGGTACATCCAGGCGATCTCACGGTAGAAGGGGTGGCTCGTGGGCACATCCTTGAAAGGTGAAACTTCCGGGGCTTGGTAGTCCTGGGGGCCTGTCAGCCGGAAGAGATAGGCCGCCATAGCAGCGCGTTCGATATCGGCTAGCGGGCGGTAGGTGCCATCAGGCCAGCCGCGAGCGATACCGTGCTGGGCAACCCACTGAATCTCGGTGTAGAACATGTTATCTGCCTTAACATCACGGAAGATAGGGTCCTGGTTACCGGGGGTTTCCGGCTCAGGGGCAGCAGGCACGGCAATTCGTTCGCCGGTAAAGCTAAAGGTCTTCTCGCTACCGTCTAGGGAGCTGACTGCGGTGAAAGTAGCCTCTGGCTGGAAGTAGCCACGCTCCAAGTCCTGGGCGGTAAGGGTGTGACGCGCTGTAGAGCAGGTATAAGTGCCTGCAGGTTTGAGCCCGATCCAACGGCAGTTAGGTTTGGCCGGGAGGGAGAAGCCTTGCTCAAAATTACTGGATGTGGGCAGGGCAGTAAGAGTAAGAACGGATTCGTTTTTGACCTGGAAACTGTAGGCAATGACATCGCCCTGGGCATAGTACTGCTGAGGCTGTGAAGTCATCTGGCCTGAAATAGCTAGGGTGGGAACTACTTCTGTTTTGCCCAGGCGTACCGGGGCACCGGTGTGGGTTACTTCCTGGCTTCGACTGGGATCTGCTGTGGCCCTGACACTAAATTTTAACTCCGGCACAAAGTAGCCGCGATCGAGGTCTTCTTGAGTAACCGTGTGCTTACCGGTGCCACAGCTGTAACCGGCACCTGCCGCAAGTTTCAGATAACGGCAGTTCTTCCGTTTGGCTTCATGGGGTGCCGGTGGCAGGAACCCGGTATCCAGATTCCCCCCGACCGGTACCACGTCAACAGTTTCCGGTGAGGTGTTAGTGACCGAGAAGTTATAGGTCACTTGTTCTCCCACAGAGTAGGGGTTTGCTACGGTATCCCGAGTCTGAGCCGAGGCCTGAGAAATCTCCACACCCAGGCTCTTATTGCCGCTGACGCTAACCCCCAGACTGTAGCGGGATTGGCGGCCGTCCTCGCCGGTAAAGACGGCGTCAATGGAGCCTGAACGGGCGGCAGCTGCGGCGGTCAGAGTTAAGGTGACGGTCTGACTTTCACCGGGGGCAAGGGTGATCTGGTCACTCTGGTTACCGGTCAGATCAGCGGTGTCAGCTAAGGTCAGCCTGCCACTAATTGCCCTGTCCTCCTGGTTGGTGATCGTCACCGGAAGGTTCACGCTCTGGCCCGCTTCCACCGTCACAGGCTCAGCACTTAGCGGTGCACACACCACGTTTAGCCAGTCTTGGTTAAAGGTGCCGTAGCGGATATCGGTTTTGTAGCTGGCCTCGTAGAGAACCCCGTAGTTGCCGTTAGAGAGAGCGGTGGCGGAGGAATAGGCCCCAAATCCTGGCTGGAACTGGCGGATGCCCGGCCAGGTTTGACCGTCATCGCAGGAAACCCTGGCGGTGAGGTTCTTACGTTGGCTGTTAGCCCCGTTATAGGAGTTAGTGAAGATGAGCTTCTGGGCGTCCTTGCTTCCCTGGGGGGCATTGGGATACATGCGGATAATTGAGGCGTTATTTGTGGGGTCCGGCAGCTCGGCATCTAGGCTTACAGGCCCCCAGGTCTGACCGCCATCGGAGCTGATAGCCACCTTACGGAGGTGGGAGTTGGAACTATCGCGTGAGTTCATCATGACCCGGCCATCTGAAAGCTCGACCACTTTGTTCTCATCCATACCGGTTCCCACAAAGTTACCGCGCTGCCAGGTTTGACCGTGGTCATCTGAATAGAGAGAGTAGGCCTGGATAGCCTCTGAACCATCAGCTTGCTTGACCTTACCTGCAAACTGCTGTATCAGCCTGCCCTTGTGTGGGCCGTATTTAAGCTGGATTCCCTCGCCCGAGCTAGCAAAGGTGCTTTTGACATCCCCGGGCAGGGGGTTAGCCTTGCTGGTTCCGGGCTTGGCAATGGGGGTAATATCCCGGGGCTTACTCCAGGTGATACCCCCGTCGCTAGATTCGGTGACAACAGCGCCAATGACATTGCGGTCATTGGCTATATCGTTGCCGTACTCGCTGTGGTGGAAACCCTGATCCTGGGAGTAGACGAAGAAAGCAAAGACCTTGCCAGCTTCCCGGTCCACGACAAATGAGGGATCTGAGTACCCGTATTTTTTGGTCCCGGCGGTGGGTAGCTGTCCCTGGGCGATGTAACTGATCTCTGACCAGCTAGCACCGTAGTCGGTGGAACGGCGCATGAGAATAGAGTTAGGGTTAGGTGCATCGCTCGCGTTATTGGGGCGGCCGTCCCAGGCAGCTAGGACAACGCCATCACCGAGGTCGGCTAGGGCTGGGATGCGGTAATTTGAGGCATCCCCGAAGAGGGTGTCTGCTAGGTTCTGTTCGGTGTAGCTGCCCGGGGCTCCGGTGGGCCCTGGGAGGGGAGCGGGGAGCGCCTGGGCTGGGAGTGTGCCGGCCAGGGCCATGACAGAAAGGGTGGGTATGGTCAGAAAACGACCGAGTGTGCGTCTCAAGGGTAGCTCCTGAGGGTAGGTGCCTGGTTTTTCTCAAAAATAAACGTGTGTCTCAAGACACAGGTTCACTCAATACCCTACAGCCTAAGACATCCTACCTCCAGACCCAGGGGCTATTTTTCGGCTCCTGAAACCCATCTACAGGTACCCCAATGTGCCCCGCGACACTCCACCCCCGTGTAAAATGAGAGCTGGCTTTAATTAGATTCCAGCACCCAAGGAGTGCCCCTTCATGGCCCGTATTGTTGTTGACGTTATGCTCAAGCCCGAGATCCTCGACCCCCAGGGCAAGGCCATTGCCCATGAGCTTCCCCGCATCGGCCTCTCCAATTTCACCGATGTCCGTCAGGGCAAGCGTTTCGAGCTGACCGTTGATGGCCCCCTGACCGATGAGCTCCTCGCCCAGGCCCGCCAGGCAGCAGAAGAACTGCTGTCTAACCCGGTCATCGAAGACGTCATCAACGTCCAGGCGCTGGAGGACTAAACGGTGGCAGAATCTCTCGCAGCACACGACGTTCCCCTGGTTGGCGATTTCTCCACCGCCAGCCCCGATACCGCTCTAGCGGGTATCCGAGTTGGTGTGGTGACCTTCCCCGGCACCCTCGATGACCGCGACGCAGCCCGCGCCGTACGTCTAGCCGGTGGCACCCCCCTACCGCTGTGGCACAATGACGCAAACCTACACCAGGTAGATGCAGTCATTGTTCCCGGCGGTTTTTCATACGGTGACTACCTCCGCGCCGGGGCTATTGCCGCCAAGGCTCCGGTGATGGCTCAGGTCGTTGAAGCGGCGAGCGCAGCGGGTACATCCGGCTCCTCCCCCCTGCCGGTTCTGGGCATCTGCAACGGTTTCCAGATTCTGACCGAGACGCACCTGCTCCCCGGCTCCATGATTAAGAACGATCACCGTAAGTTCATCTGCCGTGACCAGATTCTACGCATCGAGAACAGCCAGACCGCCTGGACCTGCGATTTTGAGCAGGGCCAGGAGATTGTGGTGCCTCTCAAGAACCAGGACGGCCAGTATGTAGCCGATACCAAGACCCTGGACGCTCTTGAAGCTGAGGGCCGGGTGGTCTTCCGCTATGTGGGCCATAACCCCAACGGCTCACGCAACGATATTGCAGGTATCTGTAATGAGGCAGGCAATGTGGTTGGCCTGATGCCTCACCCCGAACACGCCGTTGAACCCGGTTTTGGGCCCTCATCCTCTGGTTTTGGCCCCGTGGGCCTGCGTCAGGGCGCTGATGGCCTGGGCGTTTTCACCTCTGTTCTTAAGAAGCTGGTCAAGGCCTAGCCGGCCCCACCGAAGGATTCACACCATTGAACGACAAGAAGTTTAACCTCGACACCGTCGAGCACGCTGCCGCCACCCCCGACACCGAACTCCCCTGGGCCGAACTGGGCTTGAAAGAAAACGAGTTCGAGGACATTAAGAAGATCCTGGGCCGCCGCCCCACCGCCGCCGAGCTAGCCATGTACTCGGTCATGTGGTCTGAGCACTGTTCCTACAAGTCTTCTAAGGTCCACCTCAAGCAGTTCGGCGCCAAGGTGACCGAAGAGATGAAGAAGGACATGCTGGTCGGTATCGGCGAGAACGCCGGTGTGACCGACATTGGCAAGGGCTGGGCTGTCACTTTCAAAATTGAGTCCCACAACCACCCCTCCTACGTTGAGCCCTATCAGGGGGCGGCAACCGGTGTGGGCGGTATCGTGCGTGACATTATCTCCATGGGGGCGCGCCCCGTAGCGGTCATGGACCCCCTGCGTTTTGGGGCAATTGACCACCCCGACACCGCCCGCGTCCTACCCGGCGTAGTCTCCGGTGTGGGCGGCTACGGCAACTCCCTGGGCCTGCCTAATATTGGCGGCGAAGTGGAATTTGACGAGTGTTACCAGGCAAACCCGCTGGTCAATGCCCTGGCTGTAGGCATTATGCACCACGAAGACATCCGCCTGGCGAATGCCTCCGGTGTTGGCAATAAGGTCATCCTCTTTGGTGCCCGCACCGGTGGTGACGGTATTGGCGGTGCCTCCGTGCTAGCTTCTGAGTCTTTTGATGACACCAAGCCCTCCAAGCGCCCCGCCGTTCAGGTGGGCGACCCCTTTGCCGAGAAGGTCCTCATTGAGTGCTGCCTAGAGCTCTTCAAGGGATCGGTGGTTGAGGGCATTCAGGACCTGGGTGCTGCTGGCATCTCCTGTGCCACCAGCGAGCTAGCCTCCAACGGGGACGGTGGTATGCACGTTGATTTGACCAAGGTCCTCTTGCGTGACCCCACCCTCACCCCCGGCGAGATTCTCATGTCGGAGTCCCAGGAGCGCATGATGGCGGTGGTAACCCCCAAGAACCTGGCCCGTTTTGAAGAGATTATGCACAAGTGGGATGTGGAATACTCCATTCTGGGTGAGGTCACCGGTTCTGGCCGCCTCACAATTGAGTGGCAGGGCGAAATCATTGTGGACGTTGACCCCAAGACGGTTGCCCACGAAGGCCCCACCTACGAGCGCCCCTACGGTCGCCCCGACTGGCAGGACGCCCTGCAAGCTGACCATTTCACCGGTTCGGCAGCAGATGATGAACGCCCCACCGGTCAAGCGCTGGGTGAGGCTATCAAGAACTTCATGGCCTCCCCGAACATGTGCTCCAAGAGCTACATCACCAACCAGTACGACCGCTATGTTCAGGGCAATACCGCCCTGGCTATGCCCGATGACGGTGGCATCATCCGTGTGGACGAAGAGACCGGCCTGGGTGTGGCCCTAGCAACCGACGCCAACCCCCGCTTCACCAAGCTGGACCCCTACACCGGTGCTCGGGCTTCCCTGGCTGAGGCCTACCGCAACGTGGCTACCGTGGGTGCGCGCCCCGTAGCTGTTTCTGACTGCCTGAACTTTGGTTCTCCCGAGGACCCGGACATCATGTGGCAGTTCGCCGAGGCTGTGCGCGGCCTGGCGGACGGCTGTATGGAACTGGGGGTTCCCGTGACCGGCGGTAACGTCTCCCTCTACAACCAGACCGGTGGTAAGGCCATTAACCCCACCCCCGTGGTAGCCATGATGGGTGTCATGGACGATGTCAGCCGCCGGACCCCCTCCGGTTGGTCTGCTGAGCATGACGGCCAGGCCCTCTACCTGCTGGGCACTACCCGCGATGAGCTGGATGGCTCCGAGTGGGCCCGGTACAAGGGGCACCTGGGCGGCCTGCCTCCCCAGGTAGATCTGGCCGCTGAGCGCCTGCTCGGTGACATGCTGGTGAACATGAGCCGGGACGGCATGATTGATGCCGCCCACGACCTTTCCTCCGGTGGCCTGGCCGCCGCCCTGGTAGAGGGTTGCCTGCGCTTTGGCGTCGGTGCCCGTGTGGGTCTGGGTGAACTGGCGGAGCGTGACGGCGTGGACATCTTCACCCTGCTCTTCTCAGAGTCCCTGGGCCGTGTACTGGTTTCGGTACCCCGCTCCGAAGAGGTACGTTTCAAGGACATGTGCACTGCCCGCTCCTACCCCTTCGCCCGTATCGGTGTCGTGGATGCTGTCTCCAAGACCCTGGATATTCAGGGCCAGGTAGCTCTTGACCTCGATGAGCTACGTCAAGCCCACGAAGGCACGCTGCCCGGCTATTTCGCTTCTTAGCATCACCTCGGGATTCCCGCTGTGATGAATCAGGCATCCGCCCCGACTCCTCTGTGGAGCAAGGGGGCGGATGTTTGTTTTTCCTCCTTGGATCAGCGGAGATTCTGCTTAGAGTTCTTGGGGCTTGAAAAGAGTTCTTGGGGCTAGAAAATCGTCAGGACGCAGTGGAGTGAGCTCATGCAGCAGCCCATCACCCTAGGGCAAAGGCTGGTGAGTGCAGGCGTCCGCTAGCTCCAGAGACCGGGCACCAGTTTTTCTGCTTGGTCCATCATCTTGTGGACCCGCCGGGGTTTTGCTGGACCCAACCCTAGCCAGAGCCGACCACCAACAAAATTCAACTCTCTTTTGTATATGGCTGGGCCCCGCCCTAGCTGGAGCCGAGTACAGAATGAAGGTGTGCAGAGATCAAGACTTCATACCCTGGGCTGAGTCCTGCGGGCACTTGCTGAACTAAACTAGAAAGGACGCCCATCACCTATCCGAGGAGCCCTTTGCATGTCTGGTGCCGCAAGTACCCGCCACCGTGTCGCTGTGAGCACCCAGCCCGATAGCGTCCTGGCCTCGCAGGGCCTGAGTGAGCAAGAGGTGGCTGAGCGTCAGCAGGCAGGGTTCGTCAATACCCAGAACACCGCGACCTCTCGAACGACAGCGGCCATCGTCCGATCCCATCTGTTTACCATGTTTAACCTGGTTCTTGGGCTATGCGGTCTTGCGGTAATTATGCTGGGAAGCTGGCTCGATACGCTCTTTCTCTTGGCAGCTATCGCCAACGTTGTCATTGGCTTTACGCAGGAATTCTCCGCTAAACGCCAGCTCGATAAAATCGCTCTCTTACGGCGTGACCCGGTGAGCGCCCTGCGTGATGGCAAGCTCGTTCGGGTTCCGCTCGATGAGCTGGTGCTGGACGATGTTGTTCTGCTCAAACGTGGTGACCAGGTTCCCGCCGATGCTGTGGTCCTGACCAGTGACGGCCTTGATGTGGATGAGTCTCTGCTGACCGGTGAGAACGACCCGGTGGGTAAGAAGCCCGGTGATCAGGTACTTTCTGCTTCCTCTGTTATTGGCGGCTCCGGCAGGGTAAGGCTCTCTGCGGTGGGTGCTAAATCTCGTGCCGCAAAAATTACCGCTGAGGCCCGCCAGTTCACCACCATTCATTCCGAACTGCGCGCGGGTATGGAGCGGGTAGTTACCTGGATTACCTGGGCTCTGGTACCGATTATTGCGGTGGTCCTCAACGGGCAGATGCAGGCGGCCGGTGGCTGGCAGGTGGCCTTGGAGACCGGAAGCTGGCGTGATGCCCTGATTACCTCTGTTTCCTCGGTTGCTTCCATGATTCCTCAGGGTCTGGCTCTGATGACCACCATCTCTTTTGCGGTTGCTTCGGTCAAGCTCGCCAAATCTGAGGTGCTGATTCAGGAACAGCCTGCGGTTGAAGTGCTAGCCCGTGTTGATACGGTTTGCTTCGATAAGACCGGCACCCTGACCGAGGGTGGGGTGCGCTTTGAGTCGGCCCGTCTGCTCGATGGAACAGTCTTGGCCCGTTCAGAGGGCCAACAAGAGCTCCGGCTTGCCCAAGGCCACGACGTGGGTAAAAATCCCGGCTGGCAGGGCGCTTTAGCCTGGTTCGGTGCCGATGATAACGCCAACCCTACCGCCGCCGCCCTGAAAGAACCCTTTGCACAGCTAACCAAGGGGCAGGGCCTTGAAGAGGCTCAGGCGCTCCTGCCGTTTTCGTCGGCTCTGCGCTTTAGCGGGGTGGAGTTCGCCAGTAGTGGCGCCTGGATTCTGGGTGCCCCCGAGGTCTTACTCTCTCCCGGTTCAGCGCCCGCGCTCCGAGCAGGTGAGCTTGCGGCCTCCGGCCTGCGGGTGATGGTTCTCGGTCATGCTCCCGCCCTGACCCGTGATTCTTCGGGCCGTGTGGCCCAGCAGGTTCCGCAGGGTCTAGACCCCCAGTTCTTTGTGATTTTCCGGGAACAAGTTCGTTCCGAGGCACCCGCCACCCTAGCCTACTTCCGGGAGCAGGGTATCGACCTGAAAGTGTTTTCCGGTGATAACCCCCGCACGGTGGCCGCCGCCGCCCAGGCCGCAGGCATGGATACCTCAGCTGGCGCAGTAGATGCCTCCACCCTGCCTGAGCAAGGCCCCGAACTGGTTGAGGCTGCCCTGACCCACAGTGTCTTTGGCCGGGTTTCCCCGGAGCAGAAGAAGAATATGGTGCTGGGTCTACGCCAAGCGGGTCGAGTAGTTGCTATGACCGGTGACGGTATTAACGATGCTCTTGCCCTCAAACACGCTGATCTGGGCATTGCTATGGGTAACGCCGCACCAGCAACCAAGGCCGTCTCCCGTCTGGTTCTGCTGGATGGTCGTTTTGATAGGCTCCCCAGTGTGCTTGCTGAAGGCCGTAAGATTATCGCCAACATCGAGCGGGTGACCAACCTCTTCCTCACCAAGACGGCCTTTGCAATTTTCCTGGGTCTGATTTTGGGCATCCTCTGCTGGCAGTTCCCCTTCCTGCCTCGCCAGTACTCCACCGCTGACCTACTGATTGTAGGTGGCCCGGCCTTCTTCTTGACCATGCTGCCCAATAAGCGCCGCTATGTCAGCGGTTTCTTGAGTAGGGCCCTGCACTACGCTATCCCCAGCGCCCTGGTCATCACTGCTGTGCTGGTCTTGGTGATTGGCTACGGGCACAGTCATGCGGGTATAGCAACCTCGGAGGTTCAGACCGCGACCTTTATTGCCCTGGTCCTCATGGGTGTCTACAACATCACCACCGTCACCAGGCCACTTCGCGGGGTCAGGCTCCTCATTGTTGCGGGCATGTACCTGGGCCTTGCCCTGGTTCTGGTTCTGCCGCCCTCTCTCTGGTACCACCAGTTCACCCTTCCCTCTGGCTCTTACCTGCTGGTCACGCTAGGTGCTGCAATCATGGGGTGCCTGCTCATCGAAGTCAATCTGCAACTGCACAACAGATGGCTCAGAACTCACCACCGTGAGGTCATCGAAGCAAGCCAGGCCATCTCAAAAGAAGGCTCCTAACAGGGGCGCTTGCGTCTTACCGCAAGGAATAGTAGGGTGAAGGGGTAACGGGGTTCGTCCCCGCAATTTTAGTCAATCATCAGGATTGTTACTGGTTCAGCAGGCAAGACCTGAGTTGCTATCAGCTCTTAGATGAGGTCCGGTCTAGGCACCGGATTGGTTTTAAGTGCATGAGTCTGCCCTCTGGGGGAAGACCGTATAGATAGGCAACTCGGGTCTTTTTGTCTTAAAGGGCCAGGGCAAACCGCACACATACCAGTAAGGTTCACTCGTGAATAATTCACAAATGGGTGAGAAAATTCTTGAAGGCCTGGGCGGCCCCGAGAACATCTCGCACTTTACCCACTGCGCTACCCGCTTGCGCGTGACTCCCAAGTCCAATAGCGCTATTGACCGCACCAAGATTGAGAACATCCCCGGTGTTCTTTCCATCATTGAGCAGTCCGGCCAGACCCAGGTCGTGCTCGGCGATAAGGTCGAGTCTGTCTACAACGAGATGCTCAAGCTCCCCGGCATGGGCACCGTTGGCGAGGGCAAGGGCGAGGCTGACCCCAACCAGAAGAAGGCCGGCGTTCTGACCCGCGTCTTCGATGTGCTCTCAGACTCCTTCCGCCCCATCCTGTGGGCTCTGCTGGGCACCTCCATGATCTTGACCCTGATCGTCTTCCTCCAGCAGTTCGGCTACTTCGGCCAGTACACTGACCTCACCGGCAAGATGGTTAACATTGATATTGTTAACGGTCCCCGCCTGGCTGACCCCGATGCCGCCGCCGCTATGCTAGACGAATGGCGCGCAACCTTCCCCTTCTGGTTCATCCTCATGGCAGCCTCGCTGTCGGTTCTGCAGTTCATGCCCATCATGATTGGCGCCACCGCCGCTAAGCGCCTGGGCGCTAACATGTGGGTTGGTGCAGCTATCCCCGCCGCCCTCATGACCGGCACCTTCCAGGGCTTTAACAACATCGCCGTTGATGGCGTTGTCAACGTCCCCTTCCTGGGCCTGGACCTCCCCCTTTACGTTATGAACTACACCGGCCAGATCTTCCCGCCGCTCTTCGCCGCAGCCCTGCTGGCACCCCTAGAGCGCTTCCTCAAGAAGATTATCCCCACCATGCTGCACATGGTCTTCGTGCCCATGATTTCTGTTATGGTTCTGGTCCCCCTGACCGCCTTCCTGATTGGCCCCATCGGCATTAAGTTCGCTCTTGCTATCTCCGATATCATCGGTAACGTCAACGAGATTGCTCCCTGGTTGGTTGGTGGCCTGATTGCTGGTCTCTACCTCTTCATGGTGCCCCTGGGTCTGCACTGGCCTCTGAACGCCATCATGATTAATAACCTGCAGACCACCGGTACCGACTTCATCCAGTCCCCCATGGGTGCTTACAACTTCGCTGTTTTCGGCCTGGTTACCGGTGTTGCTATCCGCGCCAAGCACAATAGGGAACTGCGTCAGACCGCGACCGGTGCCGCTGTATCCGGTCTGCTCGGTGGTATCTCTGAGCCTTCCCTCTACGGTGTTGTTCTGCGCTACAAGCGTGTCTTCCCCCTCATCCTGGTTCCCGCTATCATCGGTGGCGCAACCATCTCGGCGCTGGGTGTTAAGTCCTACGCTTTTGCTTTCACCTCACTGATCTCGCTGCCCGCTATGCAGCCCACCCACCTGTACGCTATCGGTCTGGCTATTGCCTTCTTTGGTGCTATGGCAGGCGTACTGGTCTTCGGTTACGAGTCCAAGCCCAAGGCCGGCGAAACCTCCGCTGAGGAAAAGGCTGAGCAGCGGGCTTCAGCCGCCGCTCCTGCTACTGCCGGCGCTAGCGCAGGTGCAGCTGCCGTTGCTGGTGCTGCAACCGGCGCCTCAGCTGCTACCCCCTGGTCCAACGACCAAGCAGAGGCTCAGGCTCCTGCCGCTGGTACCGTCCTGACCCTGGCTTCTCCCCTGGAAGGTCAGGCTGTGGCTCTGTCCGAGACCCCGGATCCTATCTTCGCCGCAGAGAAGCTGGGTAAGGGTGCCGCTATTATCCCCAGCGGTAACACCGTCATAGCTCCTGCCGCAGGTAAGGTATCCGTTACCATGCCTTCTGGCCATGCTGTTGGCCTCAAGCTGGATAACGGCATTGAGCTCCTCATTCACCTTGGTATCGACACCGTTAACCTCAACGG
Source organism: Rothia sp. P5766 (assembly GCF_048513555.1). Lineage (NCBI taxonomy): Bacteria > Bacillati > Actinomycetota > Actinomycetes > Micrococcales > Micrococcaceae > Rothia > Rothia sp. P5766. The sequence goes on from NZ_JBLXXS010000014.1 coordinate 21,933, forward strand.
TGAAGGCTTCGATGTCAAGGTCGAAAAGGGCCAGCGTGTTGCTCCCGGCGACATCCTGATGACCTTTGACCCGCAGGTCATTCAGAACGCCGGTTACTCACTGGTGACTCCCATTCTGGTCACCAACACCAACCGCTTTGCCGAGGTTGAAGGAACTACCGGCAGCGTTCAGCCCGGTAGCGAACTGCTGAAGGTCACTACCAAGTAGTCCTCCACTGGCTGTTAGAAAGCCCCGCCCCTCTCTAAGAGGGGCGGGGCTTTTCTGTGGTGGGTGTCAGATTTGCTTGCCCTAGCTTCCCGCAGCTGGTGCCCCCCCCCCCGAGCTGGCGGAAGTTTTTTCGGCTGGTTCTGCCCTTGATAGGGCTAAAAACCCCAAGGCGCCCTCACTGACCAGCCCCGCCCATCAGCACCCACCGGCAGACCCCACTCAATAGACAAGCTACCGGCGCAGTTACCCACCGGTGATAGCCCCACCCTGGACGGGTTTTAGAATAGGGGCATGTTTACCGTGAAACCCTTTTATGAGCTGACTCTTGATGAGCTCAACGAGATTTACCTGCTCCGCGGGCTGGTCTTTGTGGTCGGCCAAAAGATTACCGAAGAAAACGAGATCGACCGCGCCGACCGTCACGCCTTCCATCTCTACCAGGCAACAGAAGAAGGCGAAGTACTGGCCTACCTGCGTATGCTTGACCTGTCTACCTACTCCGATGGCAGCCACCCCGCAGACCCTACTGCTTGGACACTTGGCCGGGTTGCTGTCCACCCCCGCGTCCGCGGCACCGGTCTGGGCAAAAAGCTCCTCGCTCAGGCCCTCACCTGGCTAGAAGAGAATACGGAGGCCGAACGAGTTGTAATCAGCGCCCAGGCCTACCTCAAAGATGGTTACTACGGGCCAGCCGGCTTTAAAGAGGTAGGTTCCCCCTACCTCGAAGCTGGGATCGAGCATATTCAGATGGTCCGCTCGCTAGGTGATTAGGCCCGCCGGGAGAGCCTAGCTCAGCGCCAACATATCAGCATGCTGAGGGGGTCAGAAGCCAGCCGCCACAGCTTACCAATAATTTATTTTCATGTAGAGCCCTGCATAAAGATGATTGGTTCTTCCTCTAGTTTTCAGGGGGCTGTCAAAACTTTTTTGACTTTTTATGAAAGTTTTTCAGCCAAAGGAGGGTTCAGGTGGCGGGTGCCCTAAGAAGTAGCCTAATATATAGAGTACAGGTTTTGTGACTCACCACACCCCATCCCTCTGGTTGGTGCTAGACCGGCTCAGGCCGGACTAAGTGTGGGCCACAAGCCACCGAATTTTTCCCCTTCACACGAGGAGACGCCAATGCGTACAACCCGTATCTCATCAGCGCTCGGCCTATCAGCCGTTGCCGCACTCGCCCTTTCGGCCTGCGCCGGATCATCAAACACCGCCGGTGGTGGTTCAGGTTCATCGGGTGATAAGTCTGTATCCATTGCGATTACTAACGTGTTCTCGTCCCTCAACACTGGCACTGCATCAGGCAACACCGATACCAATAGCATCATCACACAAATGACCAGCCGTGGCTTCTACACCATCACGGACAAATTTGATATCCATCATAATGACTGGTTCGGCAGCTACGAGAAGAAGGATGACGGCGACGGCATCAAGGTCGAGTACACTGTCAACGAGGGCCAGAAGTGGTCCGACGGTAACGAAATCGACAAAGGCGATTTACTCCTAGCTTGGGCTGTTCAATCAGGGTACTTCAACGGCGAGGGCGAAGACGCAGTCACTTATTTCGATTGGGCAGGCGATACCACTGGCCTTGCCCCGGCCGGCAAGCCCACCCTCAGCGAAGACGGCCGATCCATTACCTTCAACTACCCCCAGGCCTTTGCTGACTGGGAGATCGCTTATGACGTAGCTGGCAATGGTTACGGTACTCCCGCTCACGTGGTAGCTGAACTGGCTGGCATGGACGAAGAAACCCTGGTTCAGACCCTGGAAACCGCTACCCCCGGAGAGGAGAACGAAAACCTCCGCAAGATCGCTGATGCCTGGAATACTGGCTTCAACACCACTACCATGCCCAGCAACAAGGCCCTGACCGTGGGCAACGGCCCCTACCTGGTGACCGGAGTTCAGGAGAACCAGTCAGTTACCCTGACCGCCAACCCCGAATACCAGGGCGAGACCAAGCCCGCCATCAACGAGGTCATCCTCAAGGTTCTGCCCGATGCCGCTGGCCAGGTACAGGCCCTGCAGAACGGCGACGTCAACGCTGTTGCCCCCCAGGCCTCCATCGACACCGTCAGCCAGCTAGAGAGCCTGGAGAACGCTGTCACCAAGACCCAGCCCGACCAGTCCTACGATCACCTGGACCTGAACATGAAGGAAGGCTCCCCCTTCGCCGATGAGAACGTGCGCAAGGCCTTCTTGCTGACCGTTCCCCGCCAGGACATCGTCAACAAGCTCATTAAGCCCATGGACGATAAGGCAGAGGTTCTCAACTCCCAGCTCTACCTAGTTTCGGATGCCGATAACTACAAGAAGACTGTGGAGAGCAACAACTCCGACATGTACCCCCTGGATGATATGGACGCCAATATCGCCAAGGCCAAGGAACTGCTGGACGGTAAGACCCCCACCATCCGCATTCTCTACAACTCCAAGAACTCCAACCGTGTGAACTCCTTCCAGATGATTAAGGAATCCGCGGAGAAGGCTGGCTTCAAGGTAGAGGACGCCGGTAGCGAGCAGTGGGGCACCCTGCTTTCCGGTGGTGACTACGAGGCCTCCATCTTCGGCTGGGTCTCATCCGGTGTCGATAACGTGGCTCTGGGGCAAATCTTCAAGACCGGCTCTTCGTCCAATTTCACTCAATACTCCAACGCCAGCGTGGACGCTTCTGCTGATCAGATCATGAAGACCACCGATGAAGCTAAGATCAACGAGCTCAAGATGTCTGCCGATGCCGAAACCTTCAAGGACGGCTACGGTCTGCCCCTCTTCCAGTCCATCGCTGTTACCTCCTACAGCGACTTCCTGACCGGGGTCAAGCCTAAGCCTGGTCAGCAGCCCCTGACCTGGAACATTGAAGAATGGGATATTGCTAACTAGTAGCTAGCAAATGCTCAGCTCACGCCACAGTGGCTGAACTTCTTAGCCCTGTAGCTTGTTCCCCGGCGCGGACGCTCAAGCAGCGTCCGCGCCTTCTGGCTATTGAGTTAGGCTGGCAACCCCAGCACCTCTAACTCCCCAACCCACCAGGAACCTATCATGCTCATGTACTCCGTGAGGCGCTTGATTACCGCGGTTTTCATTCTCTTTGGTGCCTCCTTTCTGATCTATAACCTCGTAGCTATTGCCGGTGATCCCCTTGAAGAGCTACGAGTCTCCACCTCCCCCAATAAAGAGGCCCTGATTGCCCAGCGCATTGCGGCCCTCGACCTGGACACCCCAGCCCCTCTGCGTTACTTCAAGTGGCTAGGTGGTGTGCTGGGTTGCTTTGCCGGTAAGTGTGACTTCGGGCAGAACCTGGCTGGTACCCCGGTCACCCAGTTGCTCTCTAACGCCGTCTACCAGACCCTGACCCTGGTGCTTGCCGCAACAATTCTGGCTATCCTGATCGGTGTCTGCCTGGGTATTGTCTCGGCTCTGCGCCAGTACTCCGGGCTGGATTACACCGTTACTTTCGCCAGCTTTCTCTTCTTCTCCCTGCCCTCCTTCTGGATCGCAGTTCTGCTCAAGGAATTCCTGGCCATTGGTTTTAACGACTTCCTGCGAAACCCCGTGGTAACTATTCCCACCACCCTGCTGATCTCGGCCCTAGCCGGCCTCTTCTGGTATGCGGCCTCCTTCGGCAAGCAAAAGACCCGCTACCTCATGGGTCTGGTGGGCTTCACCCTAACCGCTGGGGCCATCATCTTTGTGTCTGCCACCCACTGGTTCCTGACCCCCTTCCTGGGGATCCCCTTCATTCTTCCCCTGGGCCTGGTTGCCGCCCTGACCTTCACCGTTTTGGTCTCCGGCCTGCGCAACCGCCGTGCCCTGGGAGCTGGCCTGAGCATGGTGGTAGTCGGTCTTGTGGCCTACTTCCCCATTCAAGGTCTGCTGGCGCAAGCTACCTTGCTGATGGTCGTCATCGTCACGGCAGCCTTTATGGCCCTGGGTGTCATTCTGGGCCTGGGCTGGGGTGGCTACGACAAGGGCCAGGGGGCCCGTGTGGGTATGCTCACCGGCCTAGCTATGGCGCTGCTGATTATTGCAGACCGCTTCATGCAGGCCTGGCCCAGCTACCTCAACAGCGGCCGTATCAAGGGTCGCCCTATCCCAACGGCTAACGCCTCCACCCCTAACTTGCAGGGTGACTTCTGGATCCATGGGATTGACACCATGACCCATATCCTCCTGCCCACTATCGCCCTGACGCTGATTTCCTTGGCATCGTACTCCAGGTACTCACGTGCCTCTATGTTGGAGATCATGAACCAGGACTACATCCGCACGGCTCGCGCCAAGGGTGTCTCCGAACGTTCCGTGGTCATGAAGCACGCCTTCCGCAACGCGCTGATCCCCCTGGCAACCATTATCGCTATGGATATTGGGGCGATTATCGGTGGTGCAGCTATCACCGAACGCATCTTCGCTTTCAAGGGTATGGGTACCCTCTTCTTGGACGCGCTGGCCCAAACGGACCCCAACCCCGTCATGGGTGTCTTCTTGCTGACAGGCATCATGGCACTGACCTTTAACCTGGTTGCTGACCTTCTCTACTCAGCACTTGATCCGCGCGTGAGGGTGAAAGCATAATGAGCACCAACGAAACCACCAACAAGAGCTCGGTCGCAGAGCCCACCACCGAAACCACCGCTATGCGGGCCCTAGAGACCAACGTGGACATCCGGGCCCAGGAGTCGGTGGGTAAAACCCAGGGGCAGATTGTCCGCAAGCGCTTCCGCCAGAACACCGGTGCCGTTATCTCCCTGGTTCTCCTGGGGCTGATCCTGTTACTGGCTGTCACCTCCATTGGGGTGGGCCCGGTGCCCGGCTGGTGGGGCTACAATTACACCGAAATGAACCCATCCGTCAACGGGGCCGCCCCGAATTCCCAGCACTGGTTCGGCCAGGACGCTACCGGCCGCGACCTCTTTGCCATGACCATGCGCGGTGTTCAAAATACCTTCTTAGTGGTTACCATCATTACCGCCATCGCGGCCTTCCTGGGGGTACTCTTTGGGGGCCTGGCAGGTTACTACCGGGGCTGGGTTGAAACCCTGATCATGCGTTTTACCGACATGGTGATCATCATCCCCCTGATCCTGCTGACCGCCGTACTGGGTAAGCTAGCCGGTAGCTACTTTAACGGTATTTGGAATACCATCATGTTCGGTGTAGTGGTGGGCTTGCTCTTCTGGTCCTCCCTGGCCCGTCTGGTGCGCGCCGAGTTCCTCTCCCTGCGTGAACGCGAATTCGTTGATGCCGCCCGTCTAGCGGGTGCCTCTGATTTGCGGATCATCTTTAAGCACATTCTGCCCAACGCTATTGGTGTAGTAACCGTGAATGTGTCCCTGATGATGAGTACGGCCATCCTGACCGAAACCGCCCTCTCCTACCTGGGCTTCGGCATTAAGGCACCGGACTGGTCCTTGGGCTCGCTAATCTCATATAACCAGTCAGCTTTCTCAACCCGCCCCTGGCTCTTCTGGTTCCCCGGGCTTTTCATCCTGGTAATCTCACTGGCTATCAACTTTGTGGGTGATGGTCTGCGAGATGCCTTTGATCCTCGCCAGAAGAAGTTCAACCCCAAGAAAGCCACCGAGCGTACCGCCCACTCAGCGGAGAACGGTGTGGGGGTAAGCGGTCAGACAGCCCCGGCTGAGGCAGGCCTAGCACGGACCAGCCTGGATGCTGAGCTCACCCAGCAGGGCTCAGGCCCCTCGGAGACCGTCGGCCCCGACGCTCCCGGTTCCGGTACGCCCGGTGCTGGTAAAATCTGAGGCTCAGTAGCCAGCCCCGGTAGCTTTGAGAACCGTGGCGGTGGCTGAACAAGCAGCCACCGCCGCCCATAAACCTATAGAGAAAAGCAGACCCCTCCTAGCTAAAGGAAGAGCCCTACCACAGTCAAGAAGACCAGGGCGCCGCAGGTGAGGATCCCCCGCAGATCAAGGGCGGATATCTGAACCGGCTCAACACCGTCAAGGGCACCGTCTTCTACCTGCTCCTGCCAGTAGCCCCGAATCATCAGGGCCAGGGCGCCTGCCGCTGAGTTCGGTAAATCCGAAGTCCGCACAGCAGAGCCGACAGCGTAGGTGATCGCGGGAAGATTGCGTAAGTCCTGACGGTGAGCCGTGAGGGAGGCAAGCATACCGCTGGCGGGCACCCCGAAGGCCTGATAGCGCTTAGTGGCTGTCACCAGGGTCAGGTGGTACCTGGTTGAGATATCAATCAGGGCCGCGTAGTTAACGGTATGGTTCACAAAAGGGTTGCGCACGGTAATTGCGTCTTGGTCAACAAGGACATCCGAGCGGCCCAGCAGGTACCAGATGGCGTAGGCTATCAGCAGTGCACCCCACCCCTGCTTGAGAAGGGCTAAGGGGCCGCCACTGTAGGCCAAAGCCAGCAGGACGCTAAGAGCAACAAGGCCCGCACACCAGGTGTAGAGGGCAGCTGTCTTGGTCCGAAAACGTACCGGGGGGTTCTGCAAATACTGAGACTTCATAGTCTTTAGATTCTCTCAGATAAAAACCGCTCTACAAGATAAAACTCCTTAACCAAACCTAAGAGTTGGGAAAACTAGTGAATACTCCAGTAACTCAGCAGACCGCTAGCCCGGTGCTTGAAGTTCGTGACCTCAGCGTCGACTTCGGTGTCGAACGCAAGTGGGTTCCCGCCGCCATTAACCTCAGCTACGAGGTTCATGCCGGTGAGGTACTCGCTATTGTGGGTGAATCAGGCTCCGGTAAGTCCGTCTCCTCTATGGGTATGATCGGCCTGCTCCCCAAGAACGCCCGGGTCACTGGATCCGTTAAGCTCAACGGCCGTGAACTGATTGGGCTCTCTAATACCGACTTGCTCAGCGTGCGCGGTGAAGAGGTCGCGGTCATCTTCCAGGAACCTATGACCGCTATGAACCCGGTCATGACCGTGGGGGATCAGATTATTGAGACCCTCCGCATTCACAAGGACATCTCACCCGCTCAGGCTAAAGACGAAGCTCTTAAAATGCTTGAGCTGGTGGAGATGCCTGACCCGGTCAAGGCCTTTAATTCCTACCCGCACCAGATGTCCGGTGGGCAGCGCCAGCGCGCTATGATCGCCCAGTCACTGTCCACCAACCCCAAGCTCCTGATTGCCGATGAGCCCACTACGGCACTGGATGTGACCGTGCAGGCTGAGATTCTTCAGCTCATGCGTAACTTGCAGAAGAAGCTCAACTCAGCAATTATTCTGATTACTCACGACATGGGTGTTGTTGCTGACCTGGCTGACCGGGTAGCGGTTATGCGCCGAGGGGAGATTGTGGAGACCGGTGAAATCCACGATATCTTCAATAACCCCCAGCACGAGTACACCAAGGCTCTGCTAGGCTCGGTGCTCCACCTGGGCGGTGATGAGATTGATGTGAACGCAGCCATTGACGATGCCGCTGAAGGCCAGCGCCCGCCAACGGCTGTCATCAACCAGGTACTCCCCCCGCCCAAGGCAGATGGTGAGGTTATCCTGGAGCTTAAGAACGTTGCCCTGGAATACCCCAAGCAGGGCCGGGTTGGTCCCTTCCGAGCGGTTACCGACGCTAACCTTCAGATCCGGGCCGGTGAGGTGCTGGGTCTGGTGGGTGAGTCCGGCTCCGGTAAGTCCACCATTGGCCGCGCTACCGTGGGGTTCTTGCAGGTTGCCGAGGGTGAGCTGAACGTTTGTGGTGTTGATATGCGCAAACCCAGCCGTAAGGACCTGGCCCAGGTGCGTAAGGATGTTGGCATGGTCTTCCAGGATCCTTCTTCTTCCTTGAACCCCCGACTGCCCATTGGTGAATCTATTGGGGAGCCTATGATGCTGGCCGGTGAGGCCAAGGGCGATGCTCTACAGAAGCGGATTGAGGAGCTACTCGACCGGGTTGAGTTGCCCCGCTCTTACCGTAACCGTTACCCGCATGAGCTCTCGGGCGGGCAGAAACAGCGTGTGGGTATTGCCCGTGCGCTGTCCCTCAAGCCTAAGCTCCTGATCGCCGATGAGCCGACCAGTGCCTTGGATGTGTCTGTGCAGGCTCGTGTGCTGGAACTCTTCCAGGAGCTTCAGCAGGAGATGGGCTTCGCCTGCCTCTTTGTGACCCACGACCTGGCTGTTATTGACGCTCTGGCCGACCGTATTGCGGTCATGCGCCGAGGGGAGATTGTAGAGCAGGGGACGCGTGAGCAGATCCTGCGCCACCCCAAACAGGCCTATACTCAGCGTCTGCTGGCTGCTGTTCCCCTACCTGATCCCGATGCTCAGGCCCAGCGCCGGGAGCTTCGCGCCAAGCTACTGGAAGAAACAGGGCCGGTCGTTAGCTAGAACGGATCTTTAGACACGTTCAGAGATAAGGCCGCTCCACCCATGACGGGTGGAGCGGCCTTATTCTATGAGCTTTGGAGAGCAAGGCTCAGCCCGCAGGCGGTGTGAGCCTTAGCAGGCGAAAGGGGCTGGGAGGCCTGGCGCTGAGGGCGAGAAGGGCAGGTAACTAGTTCATCTTGTTGCGCCAGTTAGCGGTCTTGCCTGCTCGCTGGTCGCGCAGAGCTTGCAGGTTCTGAGCGATCAAAGGCTCCGGTTCCACGGGGCGACCACCAGCGGAGTGAGGAGTAATAACCAGGTTCTTGGCATCCCAGAGCGGATCGGCAGGATCAAGAGGCTCCTCTTCCACAACATCCAGGGCCGCACCGGCAATAGAACCGGTTTTAAGGGCCTGAATGAGAGCGCCCTGGTCCAGGGTGGGGCCACGGCCCACATTGATCACATAGGCACGTTCCGGCAGCTGAGCTAGGCGGGCGGCATCCAAAGCCTTCTGGGTTTCTTCCGAGTTCGGCAGAATCATGACCAGGATGTCGGTGCTGGGTAGAACCCTGTCGATGTCTTCAGTAGCAAGAACCGGGAAGCCCTCGCGTTCCCCTGCGCTACGGGCTACACCGGTGACATTGGCACCGAAGGCCTGGAAGAGACGGGCGGTTGCGGTGCCGATGGAGCCAAAGCCCCAGATGGTGACGTTGGCGCCGAGTAAGGTGGTGACCTGGTGGGCAGGGTGTAGCTCCTGGGGGCCACCCAGCTCACCGGCCCAATGCTTCTGAGCCTGATGCTCAGCCAGGGTGGGCAGGAAACGCACAAAGTTGAGGGCCAGCGCTAGGGTATGCTCAGCAACGGTTTTTGAGTGCAGGCCGCTACCGGAGGCAATGACAGCTTCGGGGCGGAAACCTGCGGCGCGGGCCTGGTCGGGGCCAGCCAGGAGCGCCTGAACCAGCTCTACCTTGTGGAGGTTGGTTGCCGCGTCTTTGAGCTGGTCGTTGGTGTTGCCCCAGGCGATCAGTACGTCGGCGTCGTGGTTCTCGGGGGAGATATTTGCGGCGGGGTCGTAGCTGATGAGCTGGTCCTGGGCGGTCAGGCCTAGGAGCTCTTCCTTGAGGCGAATGGAAGTGGGGGCAAGTATTTTCATGAGGTTCTCCTTTGATCCGGGGTTAGGGGGTGCCCTGTGAGGGCGGGTCTGTTGGTGTGTCTTCGCGCAGTAGGTGGCGGAAGGTTGATACGGCTTCTCTGATGAGGGTATCTCGTTGGGGGCCGTCCGGTATGCCTTGGGTGAGGTCAATGTAGCGCAGCAGAGCGGAGGTAATGCAGAGGGCAGCTTGAACGTTGTGCTCCCTGAGCGGGGTGGGTGAACCACAGGGCCGGTAGATGAAGGGGCCCTTGCGGCCCTGCTGGGAGAAAGCCTGCCAGTCCACTGAGCGCAGGAAGTCAGCCAGAACGTTCTCGCAGGCTAGGTGGTGGGTGCGCATGCGGAAGCGGAGTTCCGGGTAGGTATCTAGGAGTAGCCTCAGCTGGGGGTAGCTGGGGCCGTCTATGGAAGTCACCAGTATGTCAACCAGTAGGTGAGCGATCCGCTCAAAAATGTAGAGTTCCCTCCTGGTCTGGTCCTGTTCTAGTATCTGGTCGGTCAGAACCGGTGGGTGTAGCCCCAGGACGGCGTCCTCCTTGGCCGCGAAATAGTTGAAGAGGGTGCGGGGGCTGACGCCAGCTTTCTGGGCGATTTCGTCGGTGGTGGCTGCTTTGAAGCCTTTATCAGCGACCAGGTCAAGAGCCGCTCCATGTATGGCGGCGTGGGTGCGTTGGCGCCGCCTTTGGCGGGCGGAGGGAGCTGGCCTTGTTTCCTGCGCAGAGGTGTTCACTCCCCTTAGTCTAGTGCAGGGCCCGCTCGGAGCCTACCCCAAGGGTTCCGGCCTGTGATTCCGCTGGCCACCGTATCTTAGCCGGTAGACTGGGAGGGTGAATCTTGGTCTGCCCTTCCTCAATATCACCAACCTGCCGGACTGGCTTTCGGTGTCCTTAGTAGTTTTTGATCTCATCATCCGCCTAACCGTCATCTTTTGGTTGCCCTATAACCGTAAGCCGGTGGTCGCGCTGGGCTGGCTGATGGCTATTTTCTACATACCCTATGTGGGGCTACTTGCCTTCCTCATTTTTGGTTCTAACCTGGTCCCTAAGCATCGTCTGAGCCGGCAACGCACCATGAACAGGATCATTAAGGACGCTATTGAGGGCGATCAGGCGGTCCTGGGTCATGCTACTCTTTCGGAGCCGGCTCGGGTGGCTGCCAAGCTCAACTACAAGCTGGGGGCCCTTCCCCTGATTGGGGGCAACAGTTTTGAGCTACGCCACCACAACAATGAATCCATCCAGGAGTTAGCTGAACATATTGATAGAGCCCGGACCTACGTTCACCTAGAGTTTTATATCGCCGGGTTAGATGCCACGACTGAGCCTCTCTGGGAGGCGCTGATTAGGGCCCACCAGCGGGGGGTCGCCGTCCACATCCTCATTGATCATATTGGTTCCCGCAAGTACCCGCGCTGGCGGGAGCTTCAAGAGCGGCTTACTCAGGCGGGGGTCCCTTGGCATCTGATGTTGCCCTTGAAACCCTGGAAGGGGCAGTGGCAGCGCCCTGACCTACGTAATCACCGAAAGATTGTGGTGATTGATGGGCAGCTTGCTTTCTCCGGCTCCCAAAACGCTATCGACCGCACCTATAACCTCAAGAAGAACCTGCAGAAGGGGCTGGAATGGAAAGACCTGTGCTTCTTCTGCACCGGCCCCGTTGTGCACGAGCTTAATGCTGTTTTTGTTTCTGACTGGTACGCAGAAACTAAGGAGCTACTGCTCAACGAGATTGATGCGGATATCGAGGCCCAGGATAATGCGGGCCTGGACGCCCAACCGCCCCTGGCGCAGATAGTGCCCTCAGGGCCGGGCTATGAGACCGAAAATAATCTGCGCCTGATTAACCACCTGATTTACAACGCGGAGGAGCGAATCATTATCTGCTCCCCCTACTTTGTGCCCGAGTCAACGCTTTTGCAGGCGCTCACCAATATGGCGCTCTCCGGTATCGAGGTAACCCTGATTGTCTGCGAAAAGGGAGACCAGTTTCTGCCCATTATGGGCCAGCGTTCCTACTATGAGGAACTGCTACGGGCCGGTGTTAATATTCAGCAGTACCCTGGGCCAACCGTTCTGCACTCCAAGTTCATGATCGTGGACCAGGAGATCACTTTCATTGGGTCGTCAAATATGGACCCGCGCTCTTTTGCCTTGAACTTTGAGGTCTCAACTTTCATTGTTAGCTCGGATATGGTCAAGGAGTTGGAGCAGGTGGCCCACGAGTATATCGCTGTGTGTAAGAAGTTACGCTATGACGAATGGATTTACCGGCCATTGCGCCATAAGGTGACAGAGAATCTTTGCCGCTTGTGGAGTGCCCTGCTCTAGGGCTTGTGAGGAGGAGAGTCAGATTTTGTGCTCTTAGCCTTGGTGGTGAGGGCGACCTGTGTGGGGCTTGCCGGCCATCCCCCACCAGAGGGCTTATCTATCAAAGGTCTTAGACACCCGCTGGGGCTAAGAGGTCATCAGGTGAGTGAACGAACCAGAAATTTTGCCGCCGCTCGATAGGCCAAAGCCCAGCCTTAGCCGTGTCGACAGCCTCTTGCTTTGGCCCTACTAATCTCATAGAAGCCCCAGGATCCGGGGGTGTCCTAGCCAAGGATAGGCGATAACAGCAACCAGTTCCTTATCCCCCTTCTTCATACGCTCCTGAGTCACATACATGTCTCGAGCGTTAACGACCAAGCTGTTGATACTAGAACCCACGTTATTTATCCATACCTACCGGGTATCATAACCGTGGTGGCCGTAGCCGTATCCCCCACCGAGATTGCAGTCAAAAAGTCGTTCTCCGTTGTACCGCCCTTATCCTCCATATGGGAAATATTCAGGAAGAGGATATACTTCTGCGCACCGGACTCTTTGTCTGTGGCAGCAGTCTTTTTGATCTCCTGCAAGTCATCCTAATGCTCCTGAGAAATATCGGAGTCAGCCAACAAATCATCAATCAACTTGCGGCTCGCCTTGTCACGCTCCTTAATAGGGAACCCCATTCAAATTGCTCACCAGGCCAGGCGCGTAAGTAATCGAAGCTTCTTTAAAGTTATCTGGAAGGTTCTCCCACCACTGACGGGGTATAGGCTGTCTCTCACACAACATCCCCTGGAGTCGCTAGGGGGTTCAGGGCAAGGATCCCCCACCAGTCAGCGGAGACCAATCAAAAAGGAGGTATATGTAGTGAAAGAATCCTTGACCTCCCTAAAGGTATCGATGAGGTCCTGCAATAGCTCATAACTTAATCTAATGTCTGCCATCAGAAAATCAGCTTTCCTTCCACACTTCCCCTACGAGCTAGCCTGCTCTAAGGCGACATCTACACCGTAGGCACCACCAGAAACATCACGGAGCTTAACCTGGGCATCCCCCAGAACCTGACCCGAAGCTGAGGTAACGCTACAGGTAAGAGCAGAGCCGCCCCTAACCTCAATATAGCCATCACCGCACGAAACATCAGGTTTTGCTCCCAGTTGCCCCTCCAAAGCTGAGGCAACAACTGCAGCTACAGAATCACGTGAATCGGAAAGCGCTTTCTCCTTAATGCTGGGGCTAAGAGTCGTCCCCAGCTCTGCTCTACCAGCGGCAGTAACGCTCTTCACCGTTACCTGAGCGGACCGCGTCTGGTCTTCACCGGTAAACCGGGCCGAGCAGGTCACACTCGCCCCCACAACACGTTCCAGCCCCTGCAAACAATTTACAGCCGGCTCAACCTGAGCCTCGTTTGTCAAAGACTGCAGCACCTGTGACCGCACCTCATCGGCAGAAATATCGCTCAAAGGCTCCTCGATTTCAGGGGTAATAGCCACATCAACGGTGTAGCCTTCATCCGTAAGAGAGGCAACCTGCACCAATGCTGAACGGCTAACCGGCTCACCCGCTAAAGTAATCGCGCAATCTACGCTCGCCCCAGCCTCTACCGACAAGGTCTTACCCCCACAGTCCACCTGGGACTCCTGCTGGTAGGTTGCTCTCACAGCGGCAACAGCGGCCTGCTCAATATCTGCGGCAGATGCCTCCTGCGAGGCCTCAGAAGAACAGCCAACAAGAAAGAGAGGAACTACCATACTAGACATACATACAAGAGCTATTTTCTTCATTCCTGCTTATCCTTCACACGCGATCTGCACACTTGTTATCCGGCCATCACCAAGATTGACTAAGGCCCGCCCAACGGGGCGAGGTTGCGCCAAAATTTCCTGGGTTAAGGACAGCCCTACGGGTTTACCACTAAAAATAGAGGCGGGATTAAGAACGGCCCCGTGGCGGCGCTTAACCAGCTCATTCATCCACGACATAGCACCTACACGGTCCAGCTCATCAAGGCCGTCAGCCACCACCGCACGGACCCCCTGGCTGTTTATCGCAGAACCAATCTTCTTCAGCTCATCAATAACCGTGAAGTCAGAGATAGCAGAAGCATCGTCAATCACCAGTAGGATGTCTCGCATCTTCAACACTTCACGCACGGATTCGGCTGTAATATCGGCACCTGCATAATGAGCCACAACATTCTCATGCCCCGCAAGGTCACCTACAGGAGAGCGGAGAGGCGTCAACAGGACAACCTGCACACCAGCGTCCAAGGACGATTGGGCCAGTGCCCTAAGCCCGGTGGATTTACCGCTCCTGCTCGCACCACCAATCACAAATGTGGGTATTTCAACCAAATCAACGGGAACCGGAAGTACCTCGTCGCCACCGATACCTAGCAGAGGTTTCCACGGGAGCGCCGGCGCACCGGCCGCAACCATGCTACTGTAGGTCACCTTAGCGGCCAGATCCCGCAGAGCCAGCGGAAGCTGCGACTCCGGAATATCGCTATGACGCTGAGTAGCGTGCTCACCAATAGCACCCAGCGCCTTGACCTGGGCTTGCGATGAGGTGTCTGCATTGAGCAGAGCGATCTGGGTTTCCCGCGAAGTACCAGAAGCAAAAGCCCGCCCCGGGCCTATTTTCTCGGGCAGCTCACGAGGGGACAAGCCCGCCATAGTGTAGTCCGTACGGTCAGCCAGTCGAAGCATCAACTTATGCTCAACCAAAGTGTTTGTGCGGCTTGAGAGCAGGGAACGATCACCGGTAATAATCAGGTGAACCCCGGCCGAAGCGCCCTCGCGCAAAATAGCCAGGACAGACTGGCCCACGCTACTCTGGCAGTTATCACCAATACCGTTCAGGAACCCCTCCCACTGGTCAAACAAAATGACAATATGCGCAAGCTTCTGGTCCTCGGGAGAGTTCCTACGCTGTTCGGCGACAGAGGTGAAACCCGCTTGAGAAAGAACCGTACGACGGCGGTTAATCTCGGTTTCCATCCGATTAATAAAACGTGTCAGCAGAGTCCCTTGCGTTCGAGAAATCACCGTATTGCAGTGAGGAAGCTGCAAAATACCGCGCAAACCACCGTTGCCAAAATCAACACCGTACAGGTGAATATCACGAGGAGAGCTGTTCTGACCTATTGCACCGGCAATAGTTCGTAGCGCCTGGGTTCGACCGGTACGCGGTGAGCCAACAATAAACAGGTGCGAAAAATCCTCGAAGTCCAGGCAGAGAGGCCTCTGGCTCTGGTCTGCAGGGAAATCTTGAAGGGCGAAAGGAATTTTAGGGATGTCGCTCCCTGCATCAGAAGGCACCTGGGCCACAATATCGGTAAGAACCACGTCATCACCCATAGACGGTAGCCAGGGGCTAGGCTGCGCAGGGATCTTGAGCTGTTCAGCCGCCTGCTCCATCGCCCCAACCAGCACCTGCAAGTCAGTCACAGCAGATTCGGTCTGCTTCTGTTTAGGAGGAACCGGGAGGGCATACCCTACCTGAGGCCAAGGAACCACATGCACCACCGGGTCAGGAATATCCTGCACAGTGCTCTCAACCCGAGCACCACCAATACGCGAAGACTGGAAGGGCAAGAGGGGGCTTGACCCGGACTTCACATAGGCACGCCCGGGAGTAGAGGTAGAAATCTCAGCCGCATCAGCAGTACCAATGACGTCCTTGCTCTCCACCGAATCAGCCATACGCAAGGCAATACGCAAGTTAGTGTTAGCCAGAATATCGGCTGTAATAGCACCCTGTGGGCGCTGGGTCGCCATCACCAGGTGAATACCCAACGAGCGACCACGCTGAGCAATATTGACGATACCCGCCACAAAGTCAGGGAGCTCAGCTTTTAGAGCAGCAAACTCATCAATCACCAAGACAAGGCGAGGCATCAAGAGCTCTGTCTCACCGCGCTCACGGGCAGAGGTAAAATCCTCAATATCTTTAGCGCCCACGGTAGCCAGCAGATGCTCACGGCGGCGCAGTTCGGCTGCCAAGGAGTCCATAGCTCTCTGCACCAGGTGATTATCCAAGTCAGTAACAATACCAACCGTGTGTGGCAGATTAACGAAATCCTTGAACGCCGCACCGCCCTTATAATCAATCAGCACAAAAGACAGCTCATCGGGTCGGTTACGCAAAGCCAGCGATGCAATCAGGGTCTGCAAGAGCTCCGACTTACCAGAGCCCGTTGTACCCGCGATGAGAGCGTGAGGGCCGTCTTTCCTCATATCAATCTCAAAAGCCCCATCAAAGGACTCACCGATAACAGCGGACGTGGAACGAGGCGAAAGTGCCCACCGTTGCATAACGAGTTCCGGCTCAGGGTCCTGCATCATGACGGTATCCAAGAAACGAGCACTGGTAGGAATCGCGGAATCGTCCTCATCTGTAGCATCTCGCAGAGGAGCCATCGGGCGGGCAATACCTTCAAACCAATCCCATTCAGGCAGATCAGGGGTAATATGCCCGAGAGAGTTCTCGCGGTCCCGTTTGAGGGTCCAGTCCCCACCCGCCTCAGTTACAACAGCCCGTGACTCTTCAGGTAGGAATCGTTCTTCGCTGTCGATACATAAAGAATAAATGCCCACAGAGGGGCCTTCGGCCAGCACTCGTGAAGCACCCGGCCATTGACGGAGCTTCCGGGCACCGTCGAAGACCACGACAATAGAGCGAAAGATATCGGTGTCCTTCTCAGTTCCCTGTTCCTGCCGTTGCTCAATCATCTGGGACAGCTCATTAAGGCGCTGTCCCACTGTACGGGTGTCATTACCGATAGTAGCGATAGAACCCTTAGAACTTGCTGCGTGAGGAAGCCACCGCACCCACTCCCACTCCCGAGCAGAAGCCCCATCAGTAAGCACGACAACTCCAAGATCTCGTGGGCTCTGAGATACAGCTAATTGCGCAATCGCCCAGGCAACGTTTCGGTGAACCACGGTCTTCTCACCGCAAAATCCGATAACCCCAAACTGTTTAAGCGAAACCGTTACCGGGACCTCCTGAGCTTTCATCAGCTGATTACGACGGTGATCGACCTCTTCAGGCCGGTAGATACTCACATCGGACTCAACTTCAGATACACCCAGGCGAATATTCAGATGGTCGGGGTCGCTTCTTCGACGCTCCCACAGTCTAGGGCTGGGCAGACTCGCAATGAGCCCGGCTGTTGCAGGATCCGGACTATACAAACGCTGCTCATTCGCAAAATCCACGACGGCCTGGTGAAGATCCCCGTCAATCTGCGCTCTCACCTTACGGTATTTTGCTTTCTTTTCTCGGTGGGTCACCTTACCGTTCTTACGGTTACTCAGGTAACTCACCAGCATCATCACAGGTGACATAAACCCAAAAATAAGGAAGTAAGGTCGCTTCATGACAGTAGCCATGACTATAGCAAGCAACAGGGGAGCCAACATAGCAATAATCGGCAGGGCACCACGCGAACCCATCTCGGGTTCACTCGGATATTTGAACTCCTTTGCACGATCTTTCGGCATCAGCCTGGGAGGCCGGTTAAAATCCAGCAACCCAAATCTCTCCGAGGGTGTTACCGAAGCGACCAAAGGAGCCTCCGTAAGAAGCTCAAAAACATACCCACCAACCCGCAGGGAATGGCCCTGAAGCCACTCTTGAGGTTCTGTGACAAGTTGCCCCTCAAGTTGCAGAGCCGATTCCTCAGTAGTATTTTCAACAGTGCACTGACCGGCTTCATTGAAGCTGAGCAAAGCAGCTGTTTGAGGAAGACCAGCGCCTTCTAAAACGATAGAGCAACAGGGATCAGCGCCCAAAGTGTATTTCCCAGGTGCCAAGGAGCGAATAGTGCCCGCGCCAGGGCCACTCACCTGCTCAATCAAGAAGAAGGGTGAAACCTTAAGGGACTCCTCTAGGGAGCTACTTTCAAAGGCTTTAGCACCTAGCACTACGCCCTCAGTAAGTTCAAGTTCGCCCCATGTTCCCCTCTTCTCGGCCAAGAGGGGAACAGGCTCACCCACCGTCGTTTCAATGGCTGACGCGACTGAACTAATAGGTGACTGAGGATCCGCGTCAACGACCAGGTGTGAGACTGCGGATTGAGCGTTTTCCATGGAGAGACGGATCGATGTCATTATCTCTTACTATCAGTTGCTTTAGCAGTTTTTGCGATGGATACGCCAGTGAAAGCCCCAACGCCGAGTGCTACAAGAATGAGCAGTAGCACAGGCCACTTAGGGGCCGACTTGTTCAGGTTCACCACCGCAGTTGCACCCTCCGCGGCATTAGTCCCCTCTGGGGCAGCTACACCTGACCGAGGATTAATCCGACCTTCAACATTCTTGGTTCCCTGAGCGTTTAGGACACTTGATTTGAGTTGCTTATTCGGTTCCTGTGCAACGCGTGGGTCTTCAGCTTTAATTGAGCTGGTCTGAATCCACGTGGGGTTCTGGTCGATAGGAGTCTCCGTAGGCTCAGGTTCTTTCTCCTGTTCGATAACAGGTCTCACCTGCGCTTCAGCGGGTACGATGCTGGGGGCAGGAACAGTTTCTGCATCCTCCGAAGGGTCAGGAAGCGGTTTCTCTTCAGCTTCCCTTGTGGGCTCTGCCGTTTCTGCCGGATCAGGTTCGGCAGGCAAATCAGGTTCTACGGGGTCACCCGGGACCGGTTCTGCGGGGTCACCCGGGACCGGTTCTGCGGGAAGAGTTGGGTCAGTGATAACTGGGGGCTCAGTCTTAGCAGGCACCACGCTGAATGCCTTCGAGGCCAACAACCGTCCCTGAAAATCTACCGGAATATTATCTTGGGTAGGCACAATAGCCTGAATCGAGTACTCCCCTGCCTCAAGAGAAGCAGTCTGCTCCAGAGTCACTTTCTGGAATGAGCTCCATAGACTATCGCCGGTGGGACGTGACAGTTCAATATCTTGACGTGTAATGACTTCCCCACCACGAACAAGTTGCAGGGTCACGGGGTAATCCTTATACGATGGAGCAAACTGGTCACCTGAAATCTCAACAGTGACATCTTCCCCAGCAACAATACTGCCTACAGAGGTACCCAACCTAGCCACAGATTCACCCAAAATACCGAGCCGGTCTGATGCTGAAACCTGAGTCTTCTCATCCTGCGCAACAAGGTTTACGCTAGCGCTCGACATGTATGGGCTAGTAATGAGGTAGGCGCTGAAGAAGCCATCGGCATCGGTAGTGACTTTGAGAGTACCTGCTGCATTATCAAGGTCACCGGCTGAAGGTGTGCTTTCTGCAGCCCAGGTCGCAAAAGTAATACCCGGGATGGGGTTGTTGTTTTCATCAAGAGCGCTCACCTGAACTTCAGAATTGGGCTCATACCCGCCACCCGCAATAGGCATGACATACCCAGCTGCAGTAATCGGATACCGGGCTACAATCATAGGGTTATATTCTCTTGTGCCATCGGCAATGACTACACTCTGTGAGGTATCAAGGATCTCGGTACCGTCAGCAAGAACCGGTTGGTCCTTCTCATCAAAAAGCCTAATTTCTAAGGTGTACTTACCGGTCCTTTGGTCCTCCGGAACATGACACTCAAAAGCTTGTGCAGGGGGTTTCCCACTAACAGAGCACTGTACGGGGTCTGTCTCAAGTTCTTTGGCAGGAGTTAGAGATGCTTTAACGTGTGTTCCTTCAGGGATGCCTTCTACTGACCCCTTATAAATCTCACCAGGCTTAAGCTCGGATGTATCAGCCTTAACTAATAAGTGAATAGGATCTGCGGGAGCTTCAGTAGGGCTCGCACTCGGCGATGGGGTAGTTTCAGATGGGCTCGCACTCGGCGAGGGGGTAGTTTCAGATGGGCTCGCAGGTTGGTTATCTACCGTCGTTGAGGGCACAGGTGTCTCGGTAGTACCTCCCGGAGAATCATTGGCAACAGAAGCATCCTGTTTTGCAGGGTCAGTTGCAAAAACTGGTTCAGCTACCTCCCTCGGTGTGACAACCTCAGTTTTACTCAGTGTAGGTGCGACAGGTGCGGGGTCAGCCGGTGAGTCTGAATGCGAAAGAGTAGACGGTGTTGCCTCCGGAAGAGACGTAGCATTCGATGCTGGCATCCCTGAAGCCAGGAGAAGTGCCAGCGTAGCTGTCCCAGTGTTAAATATCAGCTGCTTCGGCCTCTGTGCTCTCATGTTGTCCTCTACAAGTGCGTGTTTTATTTGGTGTATTTTTCAAGCTTATTGTTGTGAGTTCTGATTATGGCAATGTCCTGGTTAGCCAACAAGGGTGTGATACCTGAAATTGACTGTACCTCGTCAGGCTCCATGTAAACATTACCTAGATTACTGCTGCCCAGAGCACCTTGACCGATAACGGTGATCGGCTCAATACCCTGCGCGATGAGATCAGCATCTGCTCTACCTTTTTCGACATCGAATAGGTAGCCGGCATAAAGAGCGGAATGCCCATCGGGGCCCCATAACAAATCTGGGTATGCAGAGATACGCTCCTGAGTTGTTTCAATATAGGAGAGGAGGTTCCCCGACTCGGTATCGTAAAAAGCCACTGTAACCGGCGTAGTTGGAGCAACACTATCGGGGTAAGGAGACCAAGTCGCCACAATCCTTTGGTGTCCAACAGAAACGATACTGTCGAAAGGCAAAGAGTCCTTGGGGGATGCAAGAGGATAGGCCGAAATTTCTTGGCCTTGACTGTCTGTTACCTTAATTTCTCCACCCAGACTATAGCTGACCATATTTTGCCCGGAAAAAGACCCCGGAACGAAGCCCGAAGGAATCTTTATCTCTTGAAAGCCATCGGGGCTAAAACGCCAGGCCTTGTATTGTCCGTTCTTTTCGTCCTCAGCCGCAAAGAGAAGCTCATTCCCCGCAGCATATGGCTGTGCCCCAGCGGGAATTTTGGCGCTAAAAGGCTTATCTGCCCCCGTACCTGAGCTCCAACCAAAAGCAGTATCACCGATTGACCAGTAAATTCCAGGGGTGCCGCTAAAACTTGTCTGGGCAGACACCTCAACAGCCTGGTCAAGTGGGAAGTTAGCTACTTGCTCACCTGTATCCACCGAGAAGACCGTCAGTCTACGGCTTTCAAAAGAGAAAACGTTCGCCACGGTGGAGAACACTTTGGCATCGGGACTTACTGACTCGCTCCAATCAGGTTTTTCTTTATAACCGGGAAAACCCTGCCCGCTATAGCCAGCCACAGGAAGCTTCTGCGTCAGAGATGCCGCCAAGACCTCTCGTTGATCTTGGGGTTTAGGCATCTCTGGGTTAAGTTCATTGGCAGCGAAGACTAGCGCCGCAACCGTTAAACAGCTTGCTCCAATGGTTATAAGCCCCTGGCCAGCTGATCTAAAACCCTCAGACCGACGTCTTTTACGAGCCACTTCTAGGTGGTCTGAAACAGTCACCCGTGCCACACCAGAATCAGATTGCCCGGAGGAAATGTCGGCGGTTGCTGACTGGCCCGTAGCTCGAGGTGGAAATACCTGGTCCACAGGTGTTGCAGTATTGCCAGACCACTCTTCAGGGTAAAGAGGGAAAAAACGTTTCTCCACATTCAGAGGGTCTTTACCAGCTCTCACATCAAGAACCCTAGTATTACCAGCTTTATGGGGCCAAGACTCAGATTCAACTTGGGTCTTAAACCTATAAGCCATCAGGAAGGGCCTGATACCAAGCCCCAGTAACCCAAGCAAGAAAGAGAAACCACGTGCATAAGCATCCGAGAAATCGCCCGGCCTAAGTGACTCAGCGCGAAGGGTTCTGATACCTATCAAGCGCTTACCCGCAGTCTGCCCGGAAGATGCGTTCTGCGCGGCAAGGATCAAGGTGTAGGCAAGAACAATAAGCGCTAGAGCTGAACAGGTTAACCAGCCCACTAATGGGGACGGTTCAAACAAAAAACTGATAGCAAAGCACATTGCGTACCCAGCAGGAGCTGCCACAATCAAAAGATCAACAAAGTAGGCAAGAGCCCGCTTGTACAAGGGGGCAGGCACAAGCAAAAAACTATTCATAGGTGAGGTGCCCTCGAAGCGCGAAGAAAAGTAAAACTACAGACAAAGTTGGCGAAGATAAGTTCATCCTTATCTCCGCCAACTTGGCAAACATCTTATATAGGCGCTGATATGGGGTTATATCCCGCTAAGATATTAGGCGCCGTCAGCTGCCTTGAAGCGCTCAATAGTGCTCTTGAGATCCTGCTGGAAAGCCTGCAGGGCAGGAATGAGCTGGTGAGCCTTGGTATTGAAGTCCTGGTAGTTAGTCCCGAAAGCACCACTGGATACCTCAGTGGAGAAGCCACCCTCGGGTGAAGTCAGGTTGTTGATGCGGTTAAGCAGGTTGGACAGCGATACTTCAAAATCCGTTGCTGCAGACTGCAGGTTGGCCGCTTCGGCTTCCATGGCCGCATAATCAATCTTGATAGACATTAAAGGTGCTACCTTTCTTTAGCCTGCAAACTCCCCTGGCTGGAACCAGGCTTTTCATCTGCAGCGAATAGTCATATTACGGTAGTGAGTAAATCTTAAGAATCACTCACTCTGATTCATCCTACCAACTCAAGACCTTAAATCCAGCACTTAACGGGATTATCCACAGCTAAATACCGGGTGAAGATATCCCACCATTGAACAGCTACCGGAAGCCGTAAAAACTTTGGGGATATAAAGGGTTCGGCCCCCGTCCATAGTGGACGGGGGCCGAACCCTTTATCAGTTAGCGCAATGCTTAGCTGAGAACGTTGATGTTCGCGGCCTGCATGCCGCGATCGCTCTGCTCGGGATCGTAAGCAACTGAGTCGCCTTCTTCGAGTGAGCGGTAGCCGTTTGAGTTAATCGCTGAGAAGTGAGCGAAAAGATCTGCTGAGCCGTCGTCGGGCTGGATGAATCCGTAGCCTTTTTCAGCGTTAAACCATTTTACAGTGCCAGTAGCCATGTGTTTTATTCCTTCTGGAAAATGCGTCCAAACCTCGAACGCTTAAGGTGTGCCCTCTCTTTTCCCAAGGAGATGAAACGCAAAACTAAAAACAAAATTCTAAATTCTTACTACACCAACCGGTGGGCACGTCTCTGACTCTACAGCACCCCGGCGGCTTTGTATGCATTATGTGTCGCAGGTCTCCTTTGTGGCTGCAAAATGCAGCTCAATACCCTGACTCTTAGGCGCCAAGCCCCTGATGAAAGCCAAGAAATCTAGCGGTTTTTACTTAAAGGAGGCCAGAGTCAGGCAGTTATAGTCACCCACGGGCCTAAAACCACGGGAAAGGTAGAGGTCAATAACATGCTTGTTACCCTCATGGGCATCTGTAGAAATATAAACCTGACGCACCCCACCAACGGCCTCCAGGGCGGCATCGAGAAGAGAGCTACCCACGCCCTGCCCCTGGGCGTCCGGGTGCACCAATAGATCCTGGATGTAGGTAATCGTCACGCCGTCCCCGACCGTTCTCACCAAGCCAATCAACCGGCCAGAAAAGTCACGCGCGCAGGCCAGATAGTGCGACCCTCTGCACATGGCCACCAGATTCTCAGGCTTTTCAGTGTAGGCGGACCAGCCCACCGAAGAGTAAAGCTCCTCAAGCTCATCCCTGGCAGGGACAAGCCCCAGCACTAGATCAAACATTTTGCCCCCTCACCGATATGGGCCGCTCGCTAGGTCTGGGGAACAGCAGCCAACTGTACCGCCAGAAAATCACCTTAGTATTAAACTATGCAGAAAAAATCACAGCTAGACCAGCTGGGCAAACTAAAACCCCAAGACGTAGCCCACCGTGTTTCGGCCTATACTTACGGCAACATCCTAGCCCTAGGGGCACTCATCCTCACCAAACCCGGTCAGATTGCTCAGGGCCACACACTCACCGTTCTGCTAGCAACCGGGCTCACCACCTACCTGGCTCACTTTCTAGCAGAAAGCCAGGAGCACCGCCTCTTGCACGGCAAGGCACTCACAGGTCAAGACATCATAAAAGCCTTACGCAACGCAGTGCCCATCATGAGCTCGACACTACTACCGGCTCTCTTTATTGCCCTAGGTTCCTGGGGTTTTCTCGCTCCCCCCACAGCCTGGTTCCTAGCGGTCACAGTGCTACTCTTACGGCTGGCCTCCATGGGGTTTGTAGTAGCGCGCTACCAGCAGCAAGCAGCCAGCTTCCGGACCTTACTTGGTGGAATCCTCTTCGCCAGCCTCGGTCTAGTAGTGGCCCTACTCAAGGCCCTGCTGACGCATTAGCAAGCTACTCTAACCCAAGCGCACTCACCCAGCGGCTAGCCATATCGGCCTGTGCAGGTTCGCATAACCAGCCAGGGTCAGACCCAATAGGGCGCTAGGTGACGAAAATAGCTAGATGCGGTAGTCCGTCATCTCAAAGATTTGCAAGAAGCGGGCGATACGCTCATTGGTGGATTGGAAGAAAGGCTCGGGCGCACCGTTATAGAGCACCTTCCCTCCGTCCAAAAAGATGATGCGGTCCGCAACCCGGCGGGCGAAAGCCATGTTGTGAGTGACCACCACCAGGGAGCGCTTCTCTCGCGCTAGATCAATCAGAACCCGGATGACCTCGGCTTCTAGCTCCGGGTCAAGGGCACTGGTAGGTTCGTCAAAGAGTAGGTAGTCCGGGGACACCGCCAGGGCGCGGGCAATAGCCACCCGCTGCTGCTGACCACCGGAAAGACTATCTGGGTAAGAACTAGCCTTGTCTCCCAGCCCCACCTTGTCCAAGAGCTCCAGGGCATACTGATGGGCAGCGCCCTTGCCTACCTTCCCATTCAGGACCGGGGCAAGAGCCACGTTCTGAACAGCGGTCAGGTGCGGGAAAAGGTTGAAACTCTGAAAGACCATAGCCGAGTGTTTGCGGATGCTCCGCACCTGCTCATCGGTCAATTTGCTGGAAAAATCAACCGAATCCCCCGCAAGATCCAGTACACCAGCCTCCGGTACCTCTAGCAGGTTGAAACAACGCAAAAGTGTTGATTTACCGGAGCCTGAGGGGCCCAGAATCACCGTGGTCTCACCACTGGTGAGCTCTAGGGAAACCCCGTTCAAGACAGTTTGCTCACCAAAGCTCTTGGTCAGGTTCTGCACACTAAGCATGGGAGCTCCTTAGGTAGCGGCTGGTGCGCTTTTCGAGGGCCTGCTGGGCAATCGACAGGACGGTAAAAATCACCAGGTAGATAAGGGCAACTTCAAGGTACATAGCCAGGGGCTCAAAAGTACGGGCAGCGACCTGCTTACCGGACTGAAAGAGGTCAACCATAGAAATGACCGACACCAGTGAGGTTCCCTTAACCAGATCAATCAGGTCGTTTCCCAGGGGCGGCAGGGCGATGCGGGTAGCCTGAGGTATCACCACGTGGCGCAGGGTCTGCTTGCGGGTCAGATTCAGGGTACGGGCGGCCTCAAACTGGCCACGCGGTATAGAAGCGTAAGCCGAGCGGAAAGTCTCAGCCACATAGGCCCCGGTATTCAGGCTCAAGGCAATAATCGCAGCAGGCCAGGGATCAAGAGTGATGCCCAGCCTGGGTAGCCCGTAGAAGACCAGGAACAACTGCACCAAAAGTGGTGTACCCCGGAAGAACCAGACAAAGGCGGTAGCCAACCAGTTGAGGGGGTTATACCGGCTCAGGTTGCGGGCGGCTGTCGCCAGCAGACCTAGCACCAGCGCAAGCACAAAAGCAACCAGGGTAAGAGGTACTGTTACCTGCACGGTAGCCAGCAAGAGGGAGGGCAGAGATTCTGCCCACAGTTCTAGGTAGCGGTCCATGATGTCCTAGAGATCTTTCTCCGGGCGGGGCCGGTTAGGCTTTAGCCGAAGGACTGAGATCAAGACCTACATACTTCTGGTAGATAGCCTTAAGGTTGCCATTTTCCAGGTTCTTGGTGATGGAGTCGTTGATGGCTTTCTGGAGGCTGAGCGCGCCCTTGGGCATGAGGATAGCCGGCTGGGATGCCTCCCCCAGCAACCCGTCAAGCAGGCGAATAGGGGCATCGGGGTGCTGTTCCTTGTAGTAGGCGAAGGTGACGGCATCGTTGCCTACGGCATCAACACGGCCGGTGAGTACCTGCTCAATGGCCTCGTCGAAGCCGGTCACAATGGTCATCTTTGCGCCTGCAGCCTCTAGTAGGGTGCGGAAGTTGGAGGTTTCACTCGATGCGGCAGTCGCGCCCTTGAGATCCTCAATCTTCTGTAGGGAAGAACTCTCCAGAACAGCGACCCTGCCCTCAGAAGCAAGGTAGGGGGTAGAAAAATCGTACTTCTGCTTGCGTTCTTCCGTGGGGGAGACATTATTGATGACAAGGTCGTAGCGGTTGGAGTCCACACCGGCGATCAGCGAATCCCACTGGGTTTCGATGTATTCTGCTTTGACACCCAGATCGGCGGCGATGAGGTCGGCAAGATCCTTTTCCATACCGACCAGCTGGCCGGATTCATTGTGGTAGTTCCAGGGCGCGTAGGTACCTTCTAGGCCGACACGGAGAGTCCCGGAATCTTTGATGGCCTGGAGTTTATCTCCTGCATCAGTTGAGCTGGCCTGAGAGGATGAGCCGCAGGCAGACAGGGCAAGCGTCACCAAAGATGCACCGGTCAGTGACAGAGCGCTACGGCGGGTGAGGGCCTTCATGGGTTGGTTTTCCTTTCGAGGAGCTTGATCTTACGCCCATTGAGCCTATACCCGCTGGCAACAAGTCAAAGAATTATTGTTACGCCTTTATTACGCACTTCTAGGGGAGGCAGTCACATCATCACCCACAAGGCATAAACTCCACCCTAGAAGGGTGGGGTTTATCAGGACTTATTTATTGGCTCGGTAGCCGGTAAGTATTAGCTGTTGTAACCTGCGGGGGACACGAAAATGGGTGCTGATGCGTTGGGCAGGTTCACAGAGAAGACGCTGGTGCCCATACCGTTCCAGCCGCCGTGAACAGCCTGGCCGTTACCAATGTAAACAGCGATGTGTTGCTGGCCAAAACCATTGGAGGCGTAGATAACCAGGTCACCGGGCTGGGGGTTGGAGGTCACGGTACCCAGTGACATGTAATCCATGGGCCAACCGTGGAAGTTAATGCCAGCGGCCCTCAGGGAGTTGGTGGCCAGCGCGGTGCAGTCGGTCTGCGCGTTGACAGATGCGGCTGCCAGAGCCGCCGCAACAACGGCATCACGTTTTGCCTGGTTAGTAGCCACAGCAAGGGTGGGGGCAGGTGCGGACTCCTGAACGGGAGCTGCGACCTCAACAGGTGCGGCCGACTGAACGGGGGCAGGCTCTTCTGCTGTCGGTACAGGTGTTTCTTCTACAGGTGCGGGCGCGTCCTCAAGAACCTCTACAGTTTCTGACTGCACAGTGACGGCTGCTTCTTCAAGAGCGGGAGCCTCTGCAAGAGGTGCTGCCTCTGTAGGAGCCTGCTCGTCAATAACGGGTGCTTCTTCAAGTGCGGGAGTGGATTCAACCGGCTTTTCGGGAGCCACAACGTATTCGGGAACACCCCACTGCCCAATTTTGGTCTCGCCGGCAAGGTCGAATGCCTTGAGCTGGGGGGTGGTAACTACTGCACCGTTGTCTACGGTGGTCTGCGGGGCTTCATTGTTGGTTGCGTTAGCTGCTGCAAAAACAGCACCTGACATGATGACACCTACCGCACCTACGGAGAGTGAACGACGCAATCTTGTACCTTTCGTCTCTTCTGGAGATCTTCGCAGCCGGGTTGCTGCTACATGCTGGGCGGCCCGCCTTTCTTAAGCGGAGCTCCCATGCTTCCCTCGGAAGCTGATTGGACCCGAATAATTTTATAACGATTTGGTAACGATGTATACCATATCGTTATAAAAACTTGATTTTTTTCTCCCCGAAAAGCCTTCTGTGAGCACCAAGAGTTCCCCCGATAAGCAATATTTTCGCATGTCGGATGCATATTATCTGAGATGTGTGAGAACCACGACTTGCGTGCTTTATCTGTGACACATAGTGAAACGGTGTTGCGCAGAATCTAAAAAATTGAAGAAAATCATCACGGCACCGGGACTCCTCTCAGGGTAGGGCTCACAACCGTATCGATAGAATGCCCCCTACAATCACGAACTACGGCAAGAAAGACAAGCGTGTCCACAACACTGATATATCGACTGGCCCTGGGTTTTCTGGGGCTACTAGGCCTTGCCCTGCAAATCCTACGGGACGGCCCGGGCATGCTCCTCTACTACACAATCTTGTCCAATCTGCTGGTCACGGTGTTCGTCTTTTACCTTGTATATAAAGAGGCGAAGGAAGGGAAACTTGCCGGCAGGCAGGGAATTGAGCGGGCCAAGGGTGGGGTAACCATGGCCATTCTTATTACCTTCACCATCTACCATTTCATGCTCTCTCCCCTGGTAACAGCTGAGCAGTATTGGAATGTCCGCAATTTTCTGGTGCACTATATTGTGCCGCTTGGCTTTTTGGCGGACACCCTCTTTTGGGATAGCCGCAAGAAGTACAGGTGGTTTGACCCGTTGGTGTGGACGCTGGTTCCCCTCGCCTACTCAGTCTTTGGAGTACTGAACGGGTTGGTTCTTGGGCTGAGCGTGCCGCACTCCCCCGACTCACCTTTCCCCTACTTCTTTATTAACGTGACTAAGTACGGCTGGGTGCAGGTGGCTCAGAATTCGGCGGGAATCTTCGTCAGCTACGTGGTGGGCGGGTATGCCCTACTCTTAGTCAAGAGGTATGTGGGGCCTCGGGTCTCCCGCCCATGAGGGCACAGGCAGCATAAGTAGATAAGCATGATTTGTTTGGCTTAGACAGCACAAAGACGGTGCGCATCAACTGATGCACACCGTCTTTATGCTGCGGGGTTAGGCAGTTACCGTTTTCCGATGCTTGAGGGCCTCCCCTACAGCATCAAGCCAAGCCTCTCGATCAGAAACCGTAGGCACTTCCTTCAGGTAAGGAGCCATGAGCTGGTTCTGCACGAACTCAGGAATAGTTACCCGTACTTTTTCCTGGTTACCGTGGGAGGAAATCGCCGGGATCTGGTAGATCAGCTCAGAATTCCCTACACCCAGGTAGAAAGGGAAGACAGCAGGGAACGCTTTACGCCCCATGTAGGTTGAAAACCGGGGGCTCCGTAAAGCCCGGTCAATTTCCTCTGTGCGCCCTTCCGCAGTAATCCTCACGATGAACTCAGTATCAGCCAGGTAGGTGCGGTTGACAATGGATGTACCCCCCTGAGCGTCAGGGGTGAACACGAGGTTTTTCGCGTTACCGGCCTTCATGCCCTGCGCTAGAAGCAGACGGCGGCGGAACTTTTCTTCACCGGTACGCTGGTTAATCGTGTGGAAGTCATCAACAAAAGTCGCACGGCGATCCTGCCGCACTGTGAAATGGATATGTTCCAGCCATTCAGGGACTTCATCACGTTTATAGCCCAGGGCACCCGCCAGCAAACCTCGCAGGCTGCGAGGGGAAGGTACTTCTTCCGTCCGCACGATGTTGCCGGTAACGGCGGCCCCCGCCCAAGACTGCAGGGGACCAGCTAGCCGGATGTAGATAGAGTCGCTCACTGCTGAATCCATTCGACAACGGTATCGATAAATTCCTTGAGAGAGGTCGCTTCAAGGTTGCCGAACTTACCATTGAGACCTTCATATGTATAAATAGAAAAATAGAAAGCATTAAATTTCAATATTCTCCATATATAACCAATAATTACTTTCGGGAAAAAAATTAAGATACAAGAAAACTCAAGACACTCTATTGATTTAATACTTACTCAGCTTCAGCGTCCAATAAGAAAAATTTGTCTATCTCATCAATCACTGAATCAACAGAAAGAGCTTGCCTTCGCTTATCATAGAATGATTTATAACTATTAAATGCATTATCATAAATCTGGTTGTAGTACAAAACCCTACCATTTATGGCCTCAAGCTGCTTTTCTATATAATCAGGAACTGGAATTTCAGATTCTTTACCTATAGGGCTTACTTTAGGAGATTTCCCTAGGATAAAAACAACTT
Source organism: Rothia sp. P5766 (assembly GCF_048513555.1). NCBI lineage: Bacteria > Bacillati > Actinomycetota > Actinomycetes > Micrococcales > Micrococcaceae > Rothia > Rothia sp. P5766. The sequence goes on from NZ_JBLXXS010000014.1 coordinate 51,858, forward strand.
CGATTTGTTCTCCAAATCTTTCAGATTTATTTAAAACATCGCGGACTGCTTCATAGTATTTACCGCCCTGAGACTTTAAATCTTCAATTGATATTTCTCTATTGAACCTTTTAAGCTCAACTATTACATGTTTACCAGCCGAAGAACGGTATTTAATATCTATTCTACCTTTATGTTTTATATCAGACTGCTCCCCAGTACTGTCAAATAGTTCATTGTAAAGACTAGAAAGTTGATGCTCGATTGAAGATTCTCCGCTTGCCCCCTCCCAGCTAGGATCTAAGAGCCACAGATTATCAAATATCTTCTGTTGAAGCACCTTCTCTAAGACATTTTCCGAGATATCTTTTTTAATTGAATCAATTGTCTCCAAGCGACTCTCAATTATTTGGAGATAAAGCGAATCCCTGTACGTCTCACTTCGATTAAAAATATCGACCAGGTTTTCAGATTCAATGGCATCACCCAATTTTTCTAATTCTTTTATATCCTGCTTAATAGCAGTTCGCTCAAATGCTAAAATAGAGGACTTATATAGTTGGCCTTTACTCTTATTATCAAGGTTAAGATACGCGATATTCTTTAGCATTTTTTGAGCGGATTTCTGTTGGTATTTCGGCCGACCATCTACCCAATCTTTAAGTACGGGCATTTCATTAATTTGATCCTCATACCTATCCTGCTTTCGCTGATTTGCCCACTCTTCTGAAGCATGATTTAGGATTTCACGCAATTTTTTAATGATTCCCCTTACCCGGGGGTCATCTTCCATAAGCCTTTGTCTATCACTAGTAGCTATATCATCTAGCTTCGTATCATCCAAAAAATCAGCATTAATTTGACCAGTTACATAGCTCGAGAATATTTTATTAAAACCAAGATCATCTAATATCTTTTCTTGAATCGGTCTCCTGCGAGATAAAACAATTATATTTCGCAATGCTTCTTGTTCAGATTCACGCTTTAAATCATCCGGCTTTTTAGACGCTCCAATCCATCCATTAATTTTCCAATCTTTTTCTGAGTCAATAATATTTTGATCAAAAAAGAACTCCTTCTTAACCGTCTTAGGTATTTCCCCATCAGGGATAGTTCGCTGCCCAATGTGCCAAATATACTCTACTTTTTGGAGGTCATCCCTATCTTCATAGGTTATTTTATCCCCATCCACATATATTGAAAATTTTGCTTCATCGGATTCATCAAAATTTAGCACGTCAAAACGTCTGGCAAGCCGCTTTTTCAACGCCTTTTTTGTAATATCCACTCGCTTCAATTTCAAATCAGAAAGTATAATTTTCGTCCCACTACTCTTCAATTCTTCTGGAAATTCTATTTCCGCAATAGGCAGGGGGTAGTAGTTAGAATTAGAACGTACAGCTTGCATTAAATCCGGAACATTAATTTCGAAACCATTCTTTTCACCGTTCTTTAATGAAAAGACTTTGATATTGTTTGCGATTGAAAATACTGAAAGTTTACCAATCCCTTTACGCCCCATATAAGGCCTTCCATAAATAGGAGAAACATCACCAACATCTTCTCGTTTCTGGTATGCCACCTGTAAAAATCGATTATTTATTTCATCAGAATTCATCCCGCAACCGTCATCAAATATCGATACCTGTCCAGCTTGCCCTGGGTCTTCCCATTTGACGTATACATTATTAGCATCAGCATCCCAAGCATTTGCCACAAGCTCCGAAAGGACAGATGCCGCATTACTGTATAGATTTACTCCTAGCGATTCGATGACTGCAAGACTAACACTAAACCTATATTTATTATATTCTGACATGATTAACCCTAATGTATTAGATTTTCTTAACAGAATCTAGAAAAATTTTCCCTACAGCTTTTCCAAAAGGAGGAGGCACAGCATTCCCAATTAGTTTTCCAACCCTTTCAATACTCATACGTTTTTCAGGATTATGGAACTTATAATTACGCGGGAACCCTTGCAATATCGCTGCTTCTCTTAGCGTGATACTACGGTCTTGCTCGGGATGACCGAATCTTCCTGTTCCATAATTATATGACTGAGTTGTAATTGTAGGTGATGGGAGATCCCAGCTCATCCGACCATAAAATGATTTAAAAGTCATACCGCTAGTTTTTTTATGACAGTTAGCCCTTAAATCTTCTGGCCAGTCCAGCCATGTCCCACCTGGCACAGAAGCCTGGATACGCTTCAAATTTATTTCAGTAAATTTTCTTGCAACATGTAACGGGTCAGTATTTGATGCTTCCCCATGGTTTATTTTTGGTAAATCTCCTATAGCATCCCTAACAGTGCGAAAATTACTATTAGAATACGTTCCTGTAGGTACAAAAATATTTTGACTTAACGCTCCAACAAGAACTAATCTGCGCCGCGCTTGAGGAAGGCCAAATTCAGGGCCATACAAAATTTTATAATCAATATTATATCCCAGCTTAATGAGCTCTTCTGTAAAAATTTTAAATACAGGTTGCCTACTAAGCCCTGTAACATTTTCCATAGTTACATAGTCTGGCCGAACTTCCTTTATCAACCTACTAAACTCATTGAGTAGCGGCCAGTTTTTTTCATGTCTAGTATCTTGGCCACGCCTATGAGATGAAAAGGGCTGACAGGGAGCGCACCCTGCTAAAAGTCTTTTACTACCGGGAACCCATAAGTCTTCAAAGTCTTTTGACTTGATGTTAGCGATATCTGCCTTGATGAATTTACCGCCGATATTCTGTTCAAATGGATAAGCACAGTTGTCATCAAGGTCAACACCTGCTACGACCTCAATGCCAGCCTCTTTGAGCCCCCAAGATAGTCCTCCAGCTCCGCAGAACAGATCTACGGCGGAAATTAGAGGAGGTTTTTTGATAGAGGTGTTAGCCTCTCTGGTTATCTGATGCTTGAGTGATTTCATATATACTATAGTGCCTGATTAGGTTGCTCTCAGTCGAGCGCTGACGGAAAACTTGTCTAAGAACATAATTTCTATCCCCGCTGTTTTTAAAGATTGATTCATAGAGGGAGATTTTGAAGTGTGTTTTGAAAGTCTCAGCATGCCCAACCCCAGCTTTGTCTAGGCCAGCACCTGCCGTTTAGAGGAAATCACGCCGGTCACAAAACCGGCTAAATGCAGGCCGCCGTGGAAGCGGGCATGCTCAATCTTGACGCAACGGTCCATGACCACGTTCAAGCCAGCGGCCTCACCCAGGCGGGCGGCTTCCTCATTCCAGGAGCCCAGCTGCATCCACACGGTCTTTGCACCCGCGTCGATGGCTTCCTGCACTACACCGGGCAGGTCCTCGTTACGGCGGAAAATCTCCACCAGATCCGGAGCTTCGGGCAGGTCAGCCAGTGAAGCGTATACCTTCTGCCCCAGCACCTCCTTACCCTTGGCCGCCAGAATGGGGTTCACAAAGTAGAGGGTGTAGGAGCTAGACGACTGCAAATAGGTAGCCACAAAGTAAGAAGAGCGAGAAATCTTGTCGCTCATACCCACAATCGCAATGGAACGGGTATCGTGCAGAATTTTAAGGCGTTCGGGGGCGCTGGGGCCTTCCCAGGTTCGATTCTCGGTCATGGCTAGGCCTCCTTGGTCTGCTGGGGTAGGGCGCAGGACGCGGCTTCGCGTTCTGCTCGTTCTGCGGCGTGGGCGGCGGCATCGGCTTCCAGGGCGGCCTTCTGGGCCTCAGCTTCTGCTTCTGCAGCCTGACGGCGGGCTACCAGCTCATCGGCGCTGGCGGTACCTACCACCTCACCGGCGTGGTCACGGCCCGAAGCAATCGTGAGTGCCTGATCAAGGTCCCAGATGATATCGACCGCGTCTTCAAGGCCCACCGAAATACGGATTAGGTCCTCGCCCACACCACCGGCGGCAAGCTGTTCGGCGGTGAGCTGCTGGTGGGTGGTTGATGCCGGATGCAGTACCAGGGTGCGCGCATCACCGATGTTCGCCAGGTGGCTAGCCAGTTGCAGGTTCTTGATGAACTCGGCACCCACATCGCGGCCACCAGCCTGCGCGGTGGGGGCAACCCCAAAGGAGAAGACCGAGCCAACGCCCAGGGGCAGTAGTTTTTGCGCGCGCTCATAGTGAGGGTGCTCGGGCAGTTCCGCGTAGTTCACGTAGGAGATTCGGGCATCTTCGGCCAGCCAGGCCACGACCTCCTTAGCGTTGGCCAGGTGAGCATCCATACGCTGAGGTAGGGTCTCCACTCCCTGCAAGAGGTTGAAGGCCGCCTGGGCAGACAGCGAAGGGCCAAAGTCGCGGAGTTGTTCTGAGCGGAGCTTGGTCAAGAACCCGTACTCACCAAAGTTGCCCCACCAGGAAATGTTGTTATAGGAGGGCACCGGCTCGGTCATGGTGGGGAACTTGCCGTTACCCCAGTTAAAGCGGCCTGACTCCACGACTACGCCGCCGAGGGTAGTGCCGTGCCCACCCAGGAACTTGGTGACCGAGTGAATGACAATATCGGCCCCGTGCTCAATGGGGCGAATTAGGTAGGGGGTAGAAAGGGTTGCATCCACGACCAAGGGAATGTCGTTGCGGTGGGCGACCTCAGCTAGACCCTCTAGGTCAGCAATCTGGCCGGACGGGTTCGCCACAATTTCGGTGTAAAGAGCCTTGGTTTCCGGACGGATAGCGGCCTCAAAGTCGGCTGGGTCGGTGCCATCGACAAAGGTGGTGTCAATACCGAAGCGGCGCAGGGAAACATCGAGCTGGGTAATCGTCCCACCGTAAAGGTTAGAGGAAGCCACGATATGGTCCCCCGCCTGACACAGAGCAGCAAAGGTGATGAACTCCGCGGCCATACCCGAGGCGGTAGCAACAGCACCAATACCGCCCTCTAGGGAGGCAATGCGTTCTTCAAGAGCCGCAACCGTGGGGTTCCCCAGGCGGGAGTAGATGTTGCCGTATTTTTGCAAGGCAAAAAGGTTGGCGGCATCGTCGGCATCTTTGAAAACAAAGGACGTTGACTGGTAGATAGGGACAGCGCGAGCGCCGTGCTCAGCGTCAGGGGTGCCCCCGGCATGCAGGGCGCGGGTGCGGAAACCAAAGGTATGCTCAGCCACCGAAGGTACTCCTTAGAAATGGGGAATGAAAAGTTTTCAGTATCTATGCTGGTTGAGACACACATGGTTAAACAAGTGTGACCAAGATTTCGGTTTGTGACGGGGTGAGCGGATGTGAAAAATTATGACCGGGGATTAGGGGTTCTGCCAGGGATCTGGCTCTTTGTGGAGGTCTTTCAGGGGGTCGTGCGATCTTTTCGGGGGAGGGCCTTCAGTTCCCTACAAGCTAACGCATAGGAAAATACAGCAAATTACGAGAGAATAAGGAGCATTACGTCCACAGGGGCCCGGCCCCTACCTGTTCCCCATCAGAAAGGGCCCCTGTGCTCCAGAACATCATCGACTGGGTTATCTCTATCATGGAAGCCATCGGCTCACCCGGTGTTGGCCTGGCCGTCTTCCTTGAAAACGTCTTCCCGCCCATTCCCTCTGAGGTGATTCTGCCGCTGGCCGGTTTCACTGCATCCCAGGGGTCCATGAATATCTTTGCAGCTTTTATCTGGGCTACCATCGGTTCACTGGCAGGAGCCTACTTCCTCTACTACCTGGGGGCGGCAATCGGAGCTGACCGCCTACGCCGTATCGCAGATAAGATGTGGCTGGTCAAAGTGGAGGACGTCGATGGTGCACTTATCTGGTTCGACAAGTACGGTAAAGCCTCTATCCTCATTGGGCGTGTTATCCCGGGTATCCGTTCCCTTATTTCCATTCCTGCCGGTGTTCACCGCATGAACCCCATAACTTTTGGCCTCTACACCTTATTGGGTTCAGCTATCTGGAACGCCCTGCTCATCTACTGCGGCTGGATACTCGGTGAAAACTGGACTGTTGTTGAAGGGTTCATTGATCGGTACTCCAAGGTAGTGTACGCCCTAGTAGCTCTTGCCCTGGTAGGCACTTTCGTGTGGCTCATCCTCCGTGCCCAGAAAGATAAGAAGGCAAAAGCTCTCTAGGGCTCTCCCCTACCGCGCCTCAAGAGGCCACCTGTTTCTCCCTCCAATGAAAGTAAAAACAGGTGGCCTCTTTGCTGTGGATCCCTACCTACTTCCAGAGCCGGTTACGGGCGTGAACAACCGAGGGTTTAATCTGAATCCACTCAGCACACGGTAGCCGGAGCGCTTTTTCGCACCCGGAGAGCGCGGTAATAATCGACTCGCACCGCTGGTTGAACTCAGAAACGTACCCCTTTTCCACGATCTGCCCGGGGAAATGACGGTGCATCTTAGAAACCGAGTCGGATGACTCCTGAAGCCCGTGCCCTGAATGCCCAGGGACATGCTTAACCAGCACCCGACGCTCACGGATAGCCGCAGTGAGCCGCTCCATCTCGTCTAAGACCTGCTGGTTCTGCACACCCTCGGTTGTCCAAGTCTTATAGACCCAGCGGTTATGGGCCAGACGCAAGACAAAGGTAAGCGCCCCTAGGGAGTCAGTGTGAATAATCAGCTGCCGACCGCCGTGGTAGAAGATATTGAAAGCCGCCAGCATGGCCGAGAGCTCCCCGGTCATAATGTTGGTGGCATCGTAGTGGGAGTGAAAGAAGAAGCCGTCCTCACTCACCCCACCAATACCCATGCGGCCACCCTTATGGTAGCGCTTGTTGTTGGTAGAGCGGTAAGAGCAGTCAGTAAAGACACTGTACTCCGCCAGCTTTTCCAGGGGGAGCTGGGCGGTGTTCTGCTCAAGTTCACGGTGGGCTAGGCGGGAAGCCTCATCAAAGAAGTGAGGCATAAGTTCTGCCGCCGGGGTGCCCAGAAGTTTCACGTGAATTTCCCCCAGCGAGTGAGACTCATAGGGGTTCATCACCTTATCCAAGGAACGGTATTCCATGAAGTCGCGGAAGGCAGTGAACTTACGGAAGAGCAGTTTAAGGTAGTGCTTATCTGCAGCTACGGTCATCAGGTTCTGTTTGTATTCCTCGGGGATAACATCCATAGCGGCCAGGATGGCGCGGCCCAGCATGTCGGTGTGTACCGTATCGCAGGGTTCCATCAGACAGTGGGTGAGAGATTCCGCGATAGGTTCGCACTCTAGAACTTCGCGGTCCCCGTTCTCCCGAGAGATAAACACAAAAGCCGTGAGCCCAACATGGCAGTCACCGGCAACCCGTACCTGGTCCATGACCACGGCGATGACGGCTACACCCTGTTCAGTGAAGCCCGCCGGGTAAGAGCTGGTGTAATCTGGCGGCTCCCAGGTTAACTGGCATTTCTTAATATGCGCGGGCGTGATGTCCACATTATTCATCTCCTATGGGGTTGTCGGTATTATGCTTACCCCTTAAAGCTATCTCAGGAGACTGACTAATTGCTACCGGCACCCCACCCACTGGACAGAGCAGCCCTTCCCTCAACAGTAAAACTCCTACTCACCGGTAACTCAAAAAACGAAAAAGCCGGGGTGCTTAAAGCCACCCCGGCTTTACCGGAAAACCTCAGAAGCTACCCCTTACTCAGGTACGATGCGCACAGCACCCTTATCGGCGCTGGTTACCATCGAAGCGTAGGCCCGCAGGGCACTGGACACCTGGCGCTCACGCGGCTTGGTGGGCTTCCAGGGGGCAGGGCCCTTAGCGGCACGGCGGGCGGCTAGGACCTCATCGGGTACATTCACGCGCAGAATCCGGTTATGGACGTCAATCTCAATTTCGTCGCCGTGCTCAATCAGGCCCACGGCGCCACCAGCGGCGGCCTCGGGTGAGATATGGCCGATGGAGATACCCGAAGTGCCACCCGAGAAACGACCGTCAGTAATCAGTGCGCACTGCTTACCTAGGCCCAGGCCCTTGAGGTAGGAGGTGGGGTAGAGCATTTCCTGCATGCCCGGCCCGCCCTTGGGGCCCTCGTACTGGATGACCACGATATCCCCGGGCTTAACGTTCTTGGAGAGAATCTCGTACACGGCCTCATCCTGAGATTCCACGACAAAAGCCTTACCCACAAAGTGGAAGAGTTCCTCGTCGATACCGGCGCTCTTGATGATTGCGCCGTCCTCAGCGATATTGCCGTAGAGCACCGCCAGGCCGCCGTCCTTGGTGTAGGCGTGCCCAACCGAGCGGATACAGCCCTTTTCGGGGTCGGTCTCGTGCGAGTCGAACTTGTTAGCGGTGGAGAAAGCCTGGGTGGTGCGAACACCTCCGGGGGCAGCCAGGAAGAGTTCCTTAGCGGTTTCGGTGGCCGCGCCAGAACGAATATCCCAGTCAGAAAGCCAAGATTCTAAAGAATCGGAGTGAACCGAGTGGACGTCGCGGTTGAGCAGGCCACCCCGGTCAAGTTCACCCAGCAGGGCAGGGATACCACCGGCACGGTGGACGTGCTCAATATGGTACTGGGTGGAGTTGGGGGCAACCTTAGCCAGGCAGGGCACCTTGCGGGAAATCGCGTCAATATCGCGCAGGGTAAAGTCCACACCGGCCTCGTGGGCAATCGCCAGAATGTGCAGGACGGTGTTGGTGGAGCCACCCATTGCAACATCCAGGGCCATAGCGTTCTCGAAAGCGGCTTTGCTGGCAATGGAGCGGGGCAGGACGCTCTCGTCGTCCTGCTCGTAGTAGCGCTTGGCCAACTCAACGATCTTGGCACCGGCCTCTAGGAAGAGCTGCTTACGGGCTACCTGGGTGGCAAGGGTGGTGCCGTTACCGGGTAGGGCCAGGCCAATGGCTTCGTTGAGGCAGTTCATGGAGTTGGCGGTGAACATACCGGCGCAGGATCCGCAGGTGGGGCAGGCGTTCTGTTCGACCTGGGCTAGGGCCTCATCACTCACGGAGTCGTCAACGGCCATGACCATAGCGTCTACCAGGTCCAGGCGGTGCTCTACTACGCCGTCAATGGCGGCACCCGATTCCATGGGCCCGCCAGATACAAAGATGACGGGGATATTCAGGCGCATAGCGGCCAGCAGCATACCGGGGGTGATCTTGTCGCAGTTGGAGATACAGACCAGGGCATCGGCGCGGTGGGCGTTGACCATGTACTCTACCGAGTCCGCAATCAGGTCGCGGGAGGGCAGGGAGTAGAGCATACCGTCATGGCCCATGGCGATACCGTCATCGACCGCAATGGTGTTGAATTCTTTGGCTACACCGCCGGCTTCGCGGATAGCACCGGCCACCAGCTCACCCATGTTTTTCAGGTGCACGTGGCCGGGAACGAATTGGGTGAAAGAGTTGGCAATAGCAATAATGGGCTTGCCGAAGTCGTCTTCTCCCATGCCGGTTGCCCGCCAGAGCGCGCGGGCTCCTGCCATGTTCCTGCCGTGGGTGGATGTGCGCGAGCGCAGTTCTGGCATCGTGTTCCCCTTGATAACTGGTGGTAGTCGTCTTGGGTATCTAGTTTACGCCGGGTGCTGGTGAGGGTAGATGCAACCGCTGAGTGTTCTCAGATAGTGGAGTTTTAGACAGTGATAGGTTTTTCTCCCCAGATTTTGTTGAATAAGCCTTGTCTAGGAAGAGTTACTCACGGCAAGCACAGGGCGACGCACCGCCTGCTCGCGGCCAACCGTAGTATTCAGGCGTCGCCCACCGGACTTCTCCCCCTCGAACTTCTGCTAACTCCATGGATCGCTCTGCCAGCCCTCCGCTTCTTTGAGGTAGGCATCATCTGGCTGGTTCTCTTGCATTTCATGGGCCAGAGGCTCGAAGCGCACCCCGCGCCAGGCAGGTGCCTTTCGCGCTAGACAGACCCCTTGGGGTTGCTCGCTCAAACCACTGTTCCAGTAGGTCAAACCTAGGAATACTTTTCTCTACTCCTTCAGTTCAGATTCCCATCAAACGTGTGACATTTATTTATGGGTGGTTCCCTCGAAAACCCTGGATAAGCCCCCTAGACTATAGGGAAACACGACCGCCGTGTAAAAGCTCTCACTTTATTTGGCACAGAGTGCTATCGCACATGTTATTTAGGGGAACCCAATGGGAAAATTTGAACGTATCTACCACGATTTGGCTCGTGACATTGATGAGGGTAAATACGGTGTCGGGGATTTGTTGCCCAGTGAGATGAAGCTGACTGAGCGCTATCAGGTATCCCGTGAGACCGTTCGCAAAGCCCTGGCTATTCTGGTTGACCGGGGATATATCCAGCGCATTATGGGGAAGGGTTCGCTGGTGGTTGATCACAAACGGTACTCCATACCCGTTTCATCGTTGTTGAGCTATAAGGAATTTGCTGAGTCAGCTAGCCGCAGCACACTCACCGAGCTTATTAAGCTAGAAGATGCTGTGTTGCCTCCGGTTCCCTTCCAGGCACTGGCAGAAGGCACTGTTGAGCAGGTGCCAGTTACCCATGTGATGCGTGTACGCCACATGGATGGCGCACCGGCGATTATTGACCATGACTATATTGTCAAAGCTGTTGTTCCCAATATATCGGGGGAGGTAGCCAGGGACTCGCTCTACACTTATTTTGAGCAGGAGCTGGGGCTGAACATCGCCTCAGCGTCAAGGCAGATCACGGTTGAGCCGGCTACACCCAACGATGCCAAGTACCTGAATCTGCACGCTGGGGAATACGTTGCGGTGACAACGTCCATTACCGCATTGGACGACGGCACGGCCTTTCAGTACACCATTTCTCGTCACCGGGCAGATAAGTTCCGCTACCTGGACTTCGCCCACCGGCGCCGGGGAATTCCAGTTTCTGAATAAAGTTCCAAATCTCTTATAACCCAAACAGGGCAACCTGTCAGACAGGTAGAGTGGGGTGTGCCAGCCAGCAGGCTGTCATGCCCCCTTTCTGCTATCTATGCACAGAACCAGCTAGCCAGACGACTACCGGAACCCACACAACGGAGCAGCGCACCATGAGCTTTCATGATCAGGTTATCTACCAGGTCTACCCCAAGTCCTACCGCGATTCGAGCGGTAACGGTGTGGGGGATATGCGCGGTGTACTTGAGAAGGTTCCCTATATTGCCTCGCTGGGGGTCGATATGGTCTGGCTCAACCCTTTTTATGTGTCACCCCAGAACGATAACGGCTACGACATTGCCGATTACTACCGCATAGACCCGGATATGGGCACCATGGAGGACTTTCAGGAACTGGTAGCTGCCCTCGGTGAATACGGTATCGGGGTCATGGTCGATATGGTGCTCAATCATGTCTCTACGGAGCACGAATGGTTCCAGCGGGCACTGGCCGGTGAACAAAAGTACCGGGACTACTTCTACCTGCGCCCGGCCCAGCCCGACGGGAGCCTGCCGACCACCTGGGAATCAAAGTTCGGCGGGCCTGCCTGGTCACCTTTCGGGGGCACCGACCTCTACTACCTGCACCTCTACGACACCACCCAGGCTGACCTGAACTGGCACAACCCGCAGGTTCGGGCTGAACTGCACCGGGTTGTGAACTTCTGGAAGAGCAAGGGCGTGCGGGGCTTCCGCTTTGACGTTCTCAATGTCATCGGCAAGAGCGAGGTACTGCGTAATGCCACCCCCGGCGAGAATGAGAAACTGCTCTACACCGACACAGAACAGGTACACACCTGGGTTAAGGAACTCAACCAGCAGACCTTCGGGGACACCCCGGGGCTGCTTACCGTGGGCGAGATGTCCTCCACCACCATCGAGAACAGCGTGCGCTACACCCGGCCCGACAGCCGGGAGCTGGACATGGTTTTCTCCTTCCACCACCTGAAAGTGGACTATGACCGGGGTGAGAAGTGGTCAGATGTACCCTTCGATTTTATGGCCCTTAAGGGGGTGCTGACCGACTGGTCAGTCGGTATTCAAGCGGGTGGGGGCTGGCAGGCCCTTTTCTGGAATAACCATGACCAGCCGCGCGCTATCAACCGCTTTGGCGATCCAGGGCTGTACCGGGAAGAATCAGCGACCATGTTGGCCGCCGCTATCCACCTGGGCCGGGGCACCCCCTACATCTACCAGGGCGAGGAAATCGGCATGATCGACCCTGCCTATGAATCTATGGACGACTATGTAGATATTGAGTCCCACAAGGCCTACCGTACGCTGGTGGATAGGGGGCTGAGCTCCGAGCAGGCTTTCCGTGTTGTGGCTTCTAAGTCGCGGGATAATTCTCGCACCCCCATGCAGTGGGATGCTTCTGAGTTTGCTGGATTTAGCGACGTCCAGCCTTGGTTACGCCCCACCTCCCAGGCCCTCATGAGTGTGGAGCGGCAGGAGGCAGAGGGCAAGATTCTGCCTTTCTACCGCCGCCTGGTTGAGCTGCGCCACCAGATGCCGCTGATTGCGGAGGGAAGCTACGAGCCTTTTGCCCGCGAGCACCAGAGCGTCTACGGGTTTATCCGCGAATATCAAGGGCAGAAGCTACTGGTGCTCTGCAACTTCTACGGGGCAGATACCGCTGTAGAGCTAGCCGCAGAATTCGCGGCGGGGAAGGTGCTGGTCTGTAATTACAAGAATTGCCCTGACCTCACCACCGCAGAAGGCCGACTGACCCTGCGCCCCTACGAAACCGTAGCGGTACTGGTGGACTAAACCTTCCACGGTAAAATAGGCGCTGTGGCTCTGCTCTAGGCCAGAAGCTACACGCTACCGATGATACCGACCCCAGGTAGCCCGCCACCGCGAAAGAGCAGGCATGCACCCCGTCACCGGCCAAATGGCCGCCCTACCAGACCGCTCACCCTCAGCGCACCCCTACCCCCGCAGGTGGGTAGCACTCGCTGTACTCATGCTCCCGGTCCTCCTGGTCTCCATCGATAACACGGTGCTCTCCTTCGCCCTGCCCGAAATCTCCGCCCACCTAACACCCACAGGCCCCCAGCTTCTCTGGATTAACGACAGCTACGCCCTGGTGCTCTCCGGCCTACTCATACCAGCAGGAAGTCTCAGCGACCGCTACGGGCGCCGCACCATGCTCCTGATAGGCAGTGCAGGTTTCACCCTCGTATCAGCCGTAGCAGCCTTTGCCCCCAGCGCAGAATGGCTGATCGCCGCCCGCGCAGGAATGGCTGTTTTCGGGGCACTCCTCATGCCCTCCACCCTCTCCATTATCCGTAACATCTTCACCGATGCCACCGAACGGCGCACAGCCATTGCTATCTGGGCATCTGGCTACGCCGCCGGCGCGGCCCTTGGGCCCATCACCGGCGGAATCCTGCTTGAGCACTACTGGTGGGGTTCCATCTTCCTCATAGCCCTGCCCATTATGCTGCCCCTGCTCATCCTCGGGCCCTGGCTCATCCCCAATTCCAAGGACCCCAACCCCGGTGCCATAGACCCGCTCAGCATCGTGCTCATTATGACCACCATGACCCCGGCCGTCTACGCCATCAAGCACTTTGCCCACAAGGGCCTGGACCTACTCACCGCCTGTATGCTCATCCTGGCCCTGCTCTGCGGGTTCATCTTTACCCGCCGCCAGCTAACCCGCACGAATCCCATGCTGGACGTGAGGCTCTTCACCAACAAGCGGTTTACCGGGGCGGCACTGACTAACCTTATGACGGTATTTTCCCTGGTCGGCTTCCTCTACTTCGTTTCCCAGCACCTGCAACTGGTGAGCGGGCTCTCCCCGCTCCAAGCATCCCTGGTTCTGCTCCCCGGTCTGGCGCTCTCCGTTATCGCGGGCCTGGTGGTGGTCTACCTGGTCAAGTTCGTGCGGCTCTGGGTCATGATTTGCATGGCTCTGGGCCTCATGGTGATAGCCTTCGCACTGGTCATGCTCACCGCCCACACCGGCTCGGACACCAGTATCCTGATCGCTTTCGCCCTGTTAGGAACCGGCATAGGTTTCGCTGAGACCCTGACCAACGACATCATCATGTCAGCAGTCCCGCCTGAAAAAGCGGGGGCCGCCTCCGCTATCTCTGAAACCGCCTACGAAAGCGGGGCTGTGCTCGGTATCGCGGTTCTGGGTTCTATCCTCAATGCCGCCTATCTCGCCCACCTTGTCATACCCGCAGGTGTCAGTGAGCCTGATGCCGCACTGGCCCGCGAAACCCTGGGCGGTGCCGTTGCCGTGGCGGATCAGGTTGGCGGGCAGGCCGGTAGCGCGCTCCTAGAGTCAGCCCAGCAGGCCTTTGACGCGGGTGTTCTCTATACCGCCGGGATCGGTGGTGTGCTCATGCTCCTGTGTATTGTGCTAGTAACTCAGACCCTACGGACAGACCCTAGGTAAAGGCCGAGGGCTAGAGCCAGCCCTTCTTGCGGAAGACCACCCAGAGGATCAGGGAGACAAGGGCCATGAGCCCCAAAGAGGCAGGGTAGCCCCAGGCCCAGTGTAACTCTGGCATCTCATCAAAGTTCATTCCATAGATAGACCCAATGACCGTTGGGACGACCAGGATCGCCGCCCAGGCAGAGATACGCTTCATGTCATCGTTCTGCCGTTCGGCAACAATGGTGGAGTTAACAGCCAGAGCATTTTCAAGCGATGCTTTTAGGTCATCGACCCGTTCGTTAATCTGTAGGACATGGTCGTGGACGTCGCGGAAGAGGCGAATGAGCTCTACACCCTCTTCGGTTCCGGTGGTGCGACCGGTTGTTTCCATCAGGCGGAGGCGGCCCATGAGCAGATCCAGCATGGGCACCAGGGGTTTTACCGCGCGTTTGAAGTCAGCTACCTCGTTGAGCAGGCCGTAAATGCGTTGGGAGATTTCGGAGGCTTCCCCGCCGGAAGAGAAGAGGGTGTCTTCGATTTCGTCCCCATCATTTTCTAGCCCGTCTATGACCGGGTAGTAGCTATCAACCAGGCTATCCAGGACTCCGTGCAAGAAAAACATGGTCTGGGCACTGGTGGCGCAAGTCTGCATTACCAGCTCATTAAAGTTCTGGTTCATGGCGGCACGGGTTTTCTCGGCTGACCGCAGTGAGTCTTTGACCAACCAAATCATAAAGTGAGGACCAACGAAGAGGTGGGTCTCCCCCAGCCGAAGCTCCTCGGTGTCGTCCAGGTAGACGATGGACCGCAGAACCAGGAAGTAAGTGTCGCCGTAGCGCTCTATTTTGGCGCGCTGGTGGCCGTGCTCTGAGTCTTCAATAGCCAGCGGGTGGAGGTCAAAGAGAGCCGCCAGAACCTCTAAATCCTGGTGACTGGCCTCAAGAAGGCCAACAAATGTACGGTCGCCCACCTGTGGTTGAAGCTCCGCGAAGTCTTTCAGGGTGCCGTATTCTTCGATGTCGCCATTGGCGCGCACAATTTTGCTGAGGAGAAGAGCCATGCTCACCATGCTATAGGAGCCTGCCCCACCGACATGAACTTGCCGGGTAACTCAGCCTGAGGGGTGCCATGAGGCTTATTCAAAAGTAGGAACACACCCCATACCCACCAACTAGATAACGGCACCAGCAAATGACAATCAATGAGGATAAATCATCACAAATAATCTCAAACCCACCGAAAGAACCATTACTCCACCAGCGCGCAAGAGGACTCACACCTCAACAATTCACCACACCACCCCAGCATCTGGGCAAAACCAAGCAGCCAACCACCAGCATTCACCCTCGCCCAAGCCCTCAAAGCCCCGCTAACCTACCACCGGCGCAATCTCACTGAAGAGCTCCCTACTGAACTCTTCGACACCTCTCACCCCACCATCGCGCGGACCATCAACAGCATTAAGAAAGCGCCTCAAAATCTCTTTCCCCGCTCAATCCACCCTTAAACCAGCTCACTCAAAACACGGGGCCTTTGGCGATTGGCAGAACCCTGATTCCTCCTTGGAATTGGTGCTCCCAAGGTACAACAAAACTTCTTCTGTAAGGGCAAACAGGCTGGTTCAACCATCATGTCATTTGCCCCCGGGGGGGGGAACTCTTGACTATCACTGACCCTATACCCAGGGCCAAGCATGATTCGCGCACTTTTAAGCATCATGGGCTGGACCGGGGGCCGGATTCATCTATCTTGGCTGCTAAGGGTTATATCGAGCTAGGCCTAGTCATTTTAGTCAGAGACAGTAAAGTCCACAAGACACCTGCGGATGTGAAGGCGGTGAACAGGTTCATTAATTTACGTCGGGCGGTGGTAGAGCAGGTGGCTGCGCAGGTAGGGATGCCTGGCAATTTAGTTTTGGCCTATGTGGAGCTATTTGTTTCTCTTTTAATATCACTAGTTCAGATAACGACGATGATGTATCATTGGGTCTTGAATTAGGTGCTGGTGGGGAGCTTAGCGCTGATACATTTATTGGAAGAACCTCCGGGGACCCAACTCCTGAGTACAGCACAGCATATAATAGTTCTTGCCAGGCCGCGTACGGATGAGGTTGGAAGAGCGGAATGCAGGTACCTATCGATGGAAGCCCTGGACCAACCTCCAATGGGTTTTTATTCGGTGTTGGAGTAGGGTGTTCTCAAAGTTTTTCATGGGACTGGGGAGTGAAATGATACCGATCAATAGTGTTGATGTATTTTTTGAATGTTTTTTGCCCTACTAGGAGATTCCTTTAGTATCTACCGAATAATTAAATACCCTCACGGGTAAGAAACCAAAAAGGAATATTCATTCCAGGAATCCCACCAGGGTCCCTTGCGGATAAAATTTTATATATTGGATCCCCTAAAGCTGTATTTATCGGAGGCATTCATTTAGCAATAAAGAAAATCTCTTTATAAAAAATGTTTTATTTTCACCTTTTTCTATACGTTGATTGCACGAAAGCAACAAAGGAAATACTTATGTTTAATATATTCGAGCATGTCAACCGCCCCGTATTTATCACTTCGTGGATTGGCTTTGCTATTTTTGGCGTATTCCTTCCGCCGGTCACACATGACAAAGGAGTATGGTTCTTCATTAGTATCGCAATTTCAATTGTTTTTCTTATCATCTTTTGGTATCAAGTTTTGAAAGCTTTTGCGCGAAGAAAGCAAGATACCGTCAGGGAATCTGACCCGCATGAGTAAGAAGAAAGAAATGAGCGCAAAAAGCATACATGGACATCCTAAACCGTATCTATTAACCGGGAGATAACGACTTATATGGAGGAGTAACGTTTGGTATTGGGGCGAGCTGGTCTCGTACGTATGGTAAATTTTGGCCTGCAAAGTAGGGGTATGTAGTAATGAATAATCTAGTAATTATAGTCGGCGCATTGGCTTTTATAGTGGGGACAATACTTTCTATATATCGAATAAGAGTATATCCAGATCGGGAAAGTGGGAAGCGGGGAGGTATTTTTCTGCCCGGCGTAGAAGCCGGATCATTTATAGATAGAATGTGGTATATAGGGTCATCACTAGGATTTGGGCTCATGGGGCTCGTATGGATTATTAGTGAATTGACGAAAAAACCATGAAGAGGGATTATAAAATTTTTCTATCTGCATGGATAATAGGATTTTTATCTACTTCATTGATACCCTTTTTTCAAAACGACAAATCTTTTGTGTTCTATATGCTATTTATTTTTATTGCAATTTCCTATTTAATTTTTCTGGTTTATGGAATTAGGATTCTTTCTAATTTATTTACATTCAAAAAGAAAAATAAGTAGAAATATCGAAACCATTTTGTGATATTTCGAAACACAAAAAATAATTGACATTCATGTTGAGAAGATTCATCATGAGGGTAAACTGCTTATGTTGAACACCCCCTGCAACTGGTGCCCCTCTCTTTCTACGCGATACGGATAGGGCCAGTGTGCCTATATATATTTCTGATCTGATTGATTCTGATATTCGTTTGGTGAAGGATGATGGTTCGCCGCCTGACTATAATGGGGCATGTGTATACTTAGCGTTATAGGTCTTGTGGGATCTGGGCTTGTTTTTGCGGGCAGCATTATTGCCTTACCCGAGACTTTTGGGGCAACAAATCTAACAGCTATTGGCTCAGGCATAGCCTTTTTAGGAGCACTAGGAATGGCAGGCTTAACATGTCTCTAAAAGAAAAATATACGAGTCGTAAAAAATACTCTAGAATAATTCTACTAGTCGGATCCCTTTTTTACCTGGTGGCACTTTTAGGATTTTCATATTTTTACCTAAAAACCCCTGTGGGAATTTTTCTTGCGGTTTTAATATTATTTACACTAATCGCAAATATATACATATTAATAAAATATTTTAAAAAGTAAGTATTAATCTACAGCCAACCTCCAAGTTTGCGGAACTAACCAAGACACTGCGATCTCCACAGAGTTAAAACCCTCAAAAAAAAATTTGGGTAACTTTTCAAGGTCTACGATCTTATCCCAGCTCTCATATACAGCCCTGCACCTGCGGATAGCCAAATCCAATAAGCAAGATAAGCCAGATATTAATTAAGCAATAACCCGTCCCATCGCCGACCACAACCGGGCTTACGCCGAATTATTCCACTTTAGCCAGTCACTGAACCACCGCGGTCAGAAAAAAATTTAGAGGTGTTGTCCTTTGAAAAAGTCAACAAATCTCTTAAAAGGTGAGGCCCGCTCCCCTACTAGGAGCGGGCCTCACCTTCCATACGGGTTAGTCCAAATTAGCTTTCGTCGATCAGATCGCGGACCACAATAGTCTGCTCGCGGCCCGGGCCAACACCAATCGCCGAGATACGACAGCCAGAGATCTCTTCGAGCTTCTCTAGGTACCTACGGGCATTGACGGGCAGCTCTTGGAGAGTCTTAGCCTCAGTAATGTCCTCAGTCCAACCGTCAAAGTACTCATAAATAGGCTTTGCATGGTGAAAGTCCGACTGAGTCATAGGCATCTCATCAAAGCGAACGCCGTCCACATCGTAGGCCACACAGACCGGAATTTTCTCCAACCCGGTGAGCACATCCAGCTTGGTGATGAAAAGGTCGGTAAAGCCGTTAATGCGTACGGCCTGACGAGCCAACACCGCATCATACCAGCCACAGCGTCGGGGGCGGCCAGTATTGACCCCAAACTCTCCACCGGTCTTCTGCAAGAACTCGCCCATCTCGTCAAAGAGTTCTGTGGGGAAGGGTCCAGCACCCACGCGGGTGGTGTAGGCCTTCTGAATACCGATGACGCGGGAAATGCGGGTGGGGCCAACACCGGAACCAACCGAAGCGCCGCCTGCGGTGGGGTTCGATGAGGTCACGAAGGGGTAGGTGCCATGGTCAACGTCCAGGAAGGTGGCCTGGCCGCCCTCCATGAGCAGGGTCTTACCCTCATCCAGCGCCTTGTTAAGGAGCTGGGTTGATTCCACAATCATAGGTGCTAGCCGATCGGCGAAGCTCATGAAGTAGTCAACGATCTCTTCGACCTCAACGTGGCGGCGGTTGTAGACCTTGACCAGCAGTTCGTTCTTCTGGCGCAGGGCCCCTTCAACCTTCTGACGCAGGATAGATTCATCGAGAATATCCTGCACACGGATACCCAGGCGGCCCACCTTATCCATATAGGTGGGGCCAATACCGCGACCGGTGGTACCGATAGCACGCTTGCCCAGGAACCGTTCGGTCACCTTATCCATGGTCTGATGGTAGGGAGCCACCAGGTGGGCGTTGGCTGAAATCTTGAGTTTGGAGGTGTCTGCCCCGCGCGCTTCAAGCCCGTCAATTTCTTCAAAAAGGGCCTCGGGGTTCACCACAACACCGTTACCGATCACTGGGACAGCGTTTTCTGAGAGGATACCGGCGGGAAGGAGCTTGAGCTCAAACTTCTGGCCGTTGACGACGACGGTGTGCCCGGCATTGTTGCCACCGTTGGGCTTGACGACATAGTCAACGCGACCGCCAAGCAGGTCGGTTGCTTTGCCCTTACCTTCGTCGCCCCACTGGGCGCCTACAATCACGATTGCTGGCATAAAAGTCTTACTCCTGAATAGGTGTCACCTGCCGGGTTTCACGGCGGTGGGGTGGCGCTGAGCTAGCTGTGTATGCGGTTTGGCGCAGAGCACACCGTTTTTAAGAATACCAAGGCGGCACAGTATTGAGAGGGTCGGCGCGGTTTTCTGGCAAGAACAAAAGTAGAAGGCTCCCTCGGTAGGCACCCTATATACAGGGACTCATACAGCGCTCAGTGGGTCAGAACCCATTATGCGAAGCCTAAAAAATCATAGGACATCGCAATTCTCCAAGAAAGATGTTTTACAAGTAAAATATTCTATATTTATTTAAAAATTGTAAATTTTACAAGTCACATAAAACTAATCACCATTCCACCACAAACACCATAAATCCCCAAGCAATACCGCCCAGTAATTTTTAATAAATTAGAATGGGTAGCATGAGCAGCTTTCCCCCCAATAGCGCCCCAGATTTCCCCCAACTAGCACCCCCACAACCGGGGACTCATAAACCTAAAAACCGCATAGGACTTATAGCCCTTACACTTTCCGTGTCGGGGCTCATCTTCGGCATTTTTCCGGCAACCTCGGTCCTGGGCTGGATCCTGCTACCCGCCGGCTTTGGTGCCGGAATCGCAGGTCTCTTCCAAAAATCAAAGGAAAGAGTTACCTCAATTCTGGCGATTGTTCTTTCCTTTCTGGGCACCGTCATTTGTGGCATCGTACTATTGGTTACAGCGGTCCTCTCCGCTTCGCATCAGCCAGCAGCTAGACAGCCAGCAAGCGAAACTGAGGCAGAATCCCCCGTCGCTTCATCTTCGCTGTCAGCACCGGCGCTCATGCAACCCGCCGATTCCAGCCTTGCCTCATCTTCGGCTCAGCCAAGCACAACCACAACCCCCTCAAAGGCAGAATCACAGTCAAAGGGCAACGTCCCTGACGGCTACGAGAACGCTCTGGCAGAAGCACGCAATTACGTCAAAATTATGGACTTCTCCTACGCCGGGCTCTACGACCAGCTCACCAGTGAATACGGCGGAAAGCACTCGGCAGAGGCCGCCCAGTACGCTCTGGATAATCTGGAGGTTGACTGGAATGCCGAAGCCTTAGGAGCAGCACAGAACTACATTGACATCATGTCCTTCTCCTATGCCGGGCTCTATGACCAGCTCACTAATGAATACGGTGAGCAGTTCACCCCCGAACAGGCCCAGTACGCGGTGGATCAGGTCAAGGTTGACTGGAATGCCGAAGCACTAGAGTCAGCCCGGAGCTACATGGACCTGATGGACATGAGCACCGACAGTCTCTACGACCAGCTCACCAGCAAGCACGGTGAACAGTTCACCCCCGAACAGGCCCAGTACGCTATCGACCACCTCTAACCGGGAAGCCCCTCTTGTGACGTGATTAGAACAGCGCGACCTTGGGAGGTGCCGGGAAGATCGCGTCGAGTTGCGCCAGGTCGACGTCACTCAGACGGGTCACGATGGCCGCCGCATTCGCTTTGACCTGTGCCTGGCTCGTTGCTCCCGCGATTACCGACGCCACCGGGTTCTGCTGGGCCAGCCAGCTAAAGGCAACCTGCACCTCGGTAAGACCACGCTCGGAGGCAAAAGCAGAGAAAGCCTCCAACTGCCCCCAGTTGGCGCCCTCTAAGAGGGCGGGCTTGATGCGAGTCAAACGGCCATCAGCAGGAGCTTGGGTACGGGTGTATTTACCGGTCAAGAGACCGTTAGCTAGGGGGAAGTAGGGCAGCAGGCCCAGCCCGAACTCGCGGGCTGCCGGTAGAACCTCCAGTTCAGCCCTGCGGTCCAGTAGGTTGTAGTGATTCTCAGCAGCTATATAACGGTGGCCCAAGGCGCGGCCTAGGTGCTCAGCGTGGGCTAGTTGCCAGCCAGCGTAGTTAGAGGAGCCAATATAACGCACCTTGCCCTGCTCAATCAGGGTACCCAGAGCAGAGAGGGTTTCCTCAACCGGGGTGGCGGGGTCGGGGGTGTGATGGAAGTAGAGATCAATATAGTCTGTGCCCAGGCGGGTCAGTGACGCTTCAACAGCGCGCATAATGTAGCGGCGGGACCCGCGCACACCGTAGTCGCGCCCATTCACACCGCCCATATCCATGCCGAACTTGCTGACAATCACGATGTCGTCCCGGTCTATCCCAGTCTCACGCAGGGCACGGCCAAACATGGTCTCGGAAACCCCGGGCTCGGCGCCGTAGATATCGGCAACATCGAAGAGGGTGATGCCCTCGGCTACAGCAGCGGCAAGGACGGCGTTAGTGCCAGCCTGTGTTTCCGTTGCGGTTTTACTGCGTCCCAGGTTGTTACACCCCAGGCCGACCGCTGATACGGTTAGCCCGCTCTTACCCACTTGGCGATATTCAATACTCATAGCCTCTACCTTAGCGGGCTGCGGGTGCGGCTCCGGTGGATTGCTTGCCCGCAGGTACCAGAAGAGCAACGACCAGGCAGACCAGTGACAGGCAGGCGGCAGCGAAGAAGGCCAGGTGTACACCGTCCATATAGGCGGCCAGATCGGTCTTTTTGCTGGTAGCTTTTCCTAGCTCGAGCAGGGCCACAAAGCTGGCGGTAGCTGCAGCGCCCGAAACCTGCTGGAAGGTAGTCATAGCCGATGAGCCAAAAGCCTGCAGTTCGCCGTTGAGCGACCCCAGGCCCACCGACATCATGGGTGTGTTAATGAGGGGTAGCGAGAAGCTCATGAGCATGTAGGTTGCTACCACGTACCAGACAGCGGTGTCCTGGCTAAAGGTGCTCATCAGCCAGATAGATGCGATAAAGAGAACCGCACCGGGGATCACCAGGGTACGAGCGCCCAGACGGTCAGCCAGGCGGCCAACAAAGGGACTGAGTACGGCCATGAGCAGGCCACCGGGAAGGAGCATCATACCGGTCTCCAGCGGGGTCAGGCCCAGGACGTTCACGGTGTAGAGCGGAATCAGGATAGCGGTACCCAGCATGACACCCATACCCACCGAACTCATCATAACGGTGAGGGTGAAAGGCCGTGCC
The DNA here is from genome assembly GCF_048513555.1 of Rothia sp. P5766. Classification (NCBI taxonomy): domain Bacteria; kingdom Bacillati; phylum Actinomycetota; class Actinomycetes; order Micrococcales; family Micrococcaceae; genus Rothia; species Rothia sp. P5766. The sequence continues at coordinate 74,616 of NZ_JBLXXS010000014.1, forward strand.
TTGAAGATACGCAGGTCCATGAAGGGGCCGCGTTCTTGGAGCTTAATCTGGCGCACCACAAAAGCGGCGATAATGACGGCGGCAAAACCAATGACCAGCCAGGGGCTAACCGGCAGGTGGGCACCGCCGTGGGTTGATTCCCCGCCAAGCGAGGAGAGACCCAAGACCAGGCCACCGAAGCCTGCGGTAGATAGAACAATGGAGAGCAGATCAAGACGCTGGCTCTTGCCCTGGGGCTTACCGGCAGGTGCCAGGCGGGAACCCACAGCAAGGGCAATCAAACCAATAGGCAGAATGAGCCAGAAAAGCCAACGCCAGCTCGCAACATTCAGAATCAGGCCAGAGACGGTGGGGCCAGCAGCAGGGGCCGCTGAAATGACCATACCGATGATGCCCATAGCCTGGCCGATTTTACTGGGTGCAACCAGACGCATCATGGTGGTCATCAGCAAGGGAATCACGATGCCGGTTCCGCCCGCCTGAAGCACTCGCCCTACCAGGAGTAGAGCAATGCCGGGGGCTGTAGCCGATACCAGAGTACCTAGCGAGAAGAGGGCCATAGCTCCCAGGAAGACCGCTCGAATGGAGTAGCGGGAAATAATGAAGCCCGATGCGGGGGTCACCACAGCCATGGTGAGCATAAAGCCGGTGGAGGTCCATTGGGCAGTTGCCGCCGCGATGTTGAGGTCTTCCATGATGTTGGGAAGAGCCACCCCCAGTAGGGTTTCATTGAGAATCAGAACAAAAGCGGACAGAACCATGATGGCAAGTAGTAGGAACTCATGACGTTCAAGCGACTGAGTCTGAGGACTAGCCTGGGGTCTTAGATGTTCTGATGGGTTGCTCTGGGCAGGCTGAGATGAAGGCATAGGCTACTAACCCTACCTAAAGGATGACCTAGTTAGCTATAAAATCTTGCTCACAGCCAGCTGACCTTGAGGTCAGGTAGGTACAAGAAAAAACGCTAGGGCTAGTAGCTTTTGCCACTAGCCCTAACGCCTTCTGCGGGTATCTAGGTAGAAAAACCTTAGAACTTGCCGTCGTAACCGCTACGCCAGGTGTTACCGGCAATACCAACGGTATCTAGTACGTGCCAGTGGCCGGTAGCCTTGTTCCTGATAACCCAGATAGCCTTGATCCAGCTTTGGCAGGAGCTAAACCAACGGTTAGCTGTTTTAATCTGTAGTTTGCCGACCCCGTGGGTGTTGCTGAAGCAGACGTTGTTGGACTGAACCATGATGGACCCCTGGGGTAGGGTGATGGTGCAGGGCCCGGAGCTACAACCGTCGAAGGCGTAAGGCATAGTAAGCCCGCTGACGTCACAGGGGCTAGTCCAGTTACCGGCAAAAAAATTGCCGCTGCTGTAGTAGCCACGGCTGATGCAGCGGAAACGTTCGGCGGCGTTACCGTGGGTGTTGGCGCGTGAGCCATCGCCACACACGGGCACCAGGTAGCACTGAACGTCGTAGCCTGCGCTACCTGCGGAAGCATCTAGGGTCAGGGTGGTGGTGTTGCCAAAGCACCAGCCTTCACCGTTGCTCTGGTCTGTGAAGT
>NZ_JBLXXS010000015.1:0-59735 GCF_048513555.1 Rothia sp. P5766
TGGGTGGGTTTTGGGCGGGTTGTCGTTGCCGAACTCTGCGGTGCTGGTCTTGCCCATAGCATCATCGGGGTTAGGTTCTTGAAGTCTTGCAGGTAGCTCTCTGTGACCAGGGCTCGCACACGGGTGCTTGGTTGCCTGCTGCTGCCGGGCTTTCACAGTAAACCCGGCAGCTCATCAGGCGCATTGTGATAGGAGGTAAAAATCCGTTCATCGAATATATACCCTGCAGATCGAGTATTACGCTAGCTTCCCTCTTGATCCCTCGCAATCTCTTCGCGCGCCCTCAGTACCCGGTGGAGGAAGTTCTGCACGGGTGCATCTACTCCGCTCGCTTCTGCGCGCCGGACGATCTCCCCCACCTGGTCATCCAGTTCGGAGGGTCGCCCCTCGGCCAAGTCGCGTTGCATGGACGATGTAGTGCCGGGAGCAAAAACATCGGTGTAAATCGCAAAAGTATCCTGCACGTCCTGTTCGGTGAAGGTAAGGCCGTGTGCACGGGCAACTCTCGCGGTTTCCTGGATAGCTTCGAGCACGAGGTTGCGGGTTGAGTCGTGGGAGCGAGTTTGGCCCACCGTCAGCTGCGATACGGCGCCGACACCGCCGTAGGAGGCAATCAGTGCCAGCTTCTTCCAGAGGGCACGGTGAATATCGCTGGTCGGAGTGATTTCAACCGGTGTCCTCTCAAACATGTCCTGTACACGGCTCAGGCCATCGGAGCTATTTCCGGCCTGGAACTCCCCCACCGTCAGTTGCGCCTCTCGGCCCAGTAGGTGAACGGTCTGCGGGCTTTTGCGCTCCACAATGACCACGCAGGTTGAAGCAAGCGTGGGGTTTTTCGGTAGAGTGCGGGCGCAGTGTTCCGGAGCGGTGATACCGTTTTGAACCGTCAACAGCAGGGCCGAGCTGGGAATTTTACCGTCAAGCTCCTCAACGGCTCCTGGCACTTGCCAGGCCTTAGTAGCAATCAGCACCGCATCAACATCAAACTGCTCAGTCACATCGGTGAATACGCTGGCAATACTGACCGACTCCTGACTACCGTCTGCCCGCTGGACGGTAATCTCTGGCTGGCTCCCCGTAGCAAGAGGCCAGGAGCTTCGTGCTTTCAGGTGGATATCGTGACCGGCTTGCGCCAAGGTTGCGGCGAAATAGAGCCCCATGGCTCCTGCACCGTAAATCATGATATTCATATTTACCTATAGTATTCTAAATCACCATGAAAACCCCTTTGCGTGAACCATCATTAACCGGCAATGAAAAAGAGCTTGTCCTGGGCTACCTCAGCTTTCAGCAACAAGTTTTTATACGTAAGTTACACAATGAGCACGGGGACCTACTGTCTGATGAAGTGCTTTCCAAGGCTCTTCCACCCAGCACTATGACCCTCAAAGGTATGATCGCCCACCTATGGTTTGTAGAAGACTACTGGCGTCAAGAAGTTCTCCTAGGCCAAAACCTACCCCAGCCCTGGCAATCAATGGACTGGGACGCTGACCCAGACGCAGACTGGCACATTAGACTCCCAACCCCTCAGTGTGTCACACACCTACAAGACTCTATGCAGGCAACCCACCGGCTCCTAGAAGCCAGCAACTGGGACCAACTAAGCACAGGTAAACTCAAGGACGGCACCCGCTTCTCCTACCGCTGGGTTGCCCTGAATCTGGTGGAAGAATGGGGCAGGCACCTGGGCCACGCTGATTTGCTCCGAGAAAACATTGACGGGACGGTGGGTGATTGAGAAACCAGCATTCTTGGGTTTCTCGCACCTCCATCGAGCAAGCTCTGCCCCTGGCGAGAGCTACCTGTCAGCATGGAGGCACCCCAAAAGTGCACCCCCACTTCCTTCTTGGTTTCTTCAAGCCTTTTGGGAGCTGCCTAGAGTGCTCAGCTAGGCTAGTAGCGCATTAAAAAGCTCAGAAGTTGAGGGGTGGGTGTAGATACCCTCTCCTAGAGCTTCAGCAGGAATCTTCTGGGTCATGGCCAGGGCTACCGTGTTAATCAGTTCTTGGGAGTCAATGCACCAGAGGGTAGCGCCAAGAATCTGATTGGTCGTCCGGTCTATTACAAACTGGGCGATACCCTCGGGCTGGCCCATTATTTTGGGGCGGGGAACAATCGCCAGGTCAGCGATTGCAGATTCACGCACCTCAATCTCATAGTCTCGGGCCGCTTCCTGGGCGGTAAGTCCTACTGTAGAGAGCGGTGGGTCAATGAAGGTAGTGGCCGGTAGTAGGCGGCCGGTGCGGGTACGGGAGCCATCGCCCCATCGGTGAGACAGCACGATGCGGTGATCATCATAGGAGGCGTAAGTGAACTGGGGTGCACCTGTGACGTCTCCGACCGCGTAAATTCCTTCTACGCTGGTGCGACAGTGCTGGTCGACCTTGATCCCCTTTTCGGTGTAGTCGACACCGGCTGCCTCAAGGTTAAGCCCGGCAACTGCGGGACGGCGTCCTGTGGCTACCAGAATAACCTCATCGCCCAGCTGTTCATTGGCCTGCTCTGCCGAAATACGCCGGTCAACAATGGCGATACCCTGAGCTTCTAGGTGCTCACGCACCGCCTGGGCAATGTTCCTGTCCAGGGCGGGTAGAAAGTCACCTTCACCCTTATAGATAGTCACCCTGCTACCGAAGCCAGAGAACATGGTGGCAAACTCAAGACCAATCGGTCCACCGCCAATAACAGCCAGGGTAGCCGGTGTATGCTCAAGCTGCTGGATGCTGGTGGAGTCGTGGAGTCGTCCACCCACCTCAACTCCAGAAGAAGCACCGGTGTTAATGATGATAGTGGATGCCCTGACCTGTACCTGCTCCCCCACCTGCACGGTTGAAGAATCAACGAACCGGGCCGGTCCATCGAGCAGGAGCACGCCCTTGCCCTCCACCATTTTCTGGTTAGCGGCCCTAAGACGGGCGATGAAGCTGTTACGGTCATCTCGTGCCGGCTTAAACTCCCTGCGCTTGTGAGACTGGTTCAGCAGGAACTTGGTCGGTACGCAACCAATATTGATGCAGGTACCGCCGTACATTGCGGGGTCTTCTTCCACCAGCGCTACCTTGTCCCCAGCAGCAGCTCGTTTCATGGCGATCGTTTTGCCGGCCTTGCCAAAGCCAAGTACCAGCACATCAACGGTTAACTCTTCCATCCTGCTCCTTACCTCATAGATTTTCTGTGGATTTTCCCTGCCCATCTTACTCCTCTTAACCTCCGCTCCGGTCACCCGGCTGAGGCTCCTAGAAGCCAGCGACTGGAGCCAACTAAGCACAGGTAGGCTCAAGGACGGAGCCCGCTTCTTCTGCCCCTGGATTGCTCTGCATCTGGTGGAAGAATGGGGCAGGCGCCTGGGCCAGGCTGATTTGCTCCGAGAAAAAATATTGATAGAGCATGGATGATTGGTTCACCTTTGGCAGTGTACAGTATGGTCAAATACAGTGCTTGAAAACACACTTCTAGCCGTCTAGCTATTGCTAGAGCCAGATCAGAAATAAGGTGCAACATGTCAAAAACAGAGTGGAATCTGGGACTTGCCCAACGCAAACCCCTGCCAGGCCTCAACAATCTTGAAGCCCTACGAGAGGACATTCGGGAAACCCTCCACAAGCACCCCCAGCTTGACTTGTTGGTCTACCCCGAAATGCACCTCCAAGATGTCTTTGCCTACCCACCAGATGAACACCGACAACACATGCTGAACTGGGCCACTCCTCTTGACGGGGATCTGGTCAGGGCGCTGGGGCAACTGGCTCATGAGTTCAGGATCTGGTTGATTCCCGGCAGTATCAACGAAAGCCACCAAGGAAAGCTCTACAACACTGAGCTCCTCATAGCACCCAGCGGTCACCTACAGGCGGCCTACCGTAAGATGTTCCCCTGGAGACCCCACGAACCTCATGACTACGGCAGGGAGTTTATTACCAGCACAATTATGCACCCCAGCCAAGTATCAGACTCGGTAGCAGCTGGACAAGATCAATCCAGCCTGACTCTAGGGCTCTCAAATTGCTATGACACCTGGTTCCCTGAGCACAGCAGACATCTAAGCTGGCTAGGGGCCCAGGCTATTATCAACATAGTCAAAACAACCAGTGATGACCGTCAACAAGAACTCATCCTTGCACAAGCCAACGCTATCAGTAACCAGATCTACTTCTTCAGCGTCAATTGCGCTGAGCCGCTAGGGCGAGGCGGTAGTATCGCCGTAGATCCAGAAGGAAAGATTCTAGCCCAGGCAGCAGGTGGAGAGGAAACGCTCCTTGTCCAATACTCGCAGGAGGTTTTAGACAGGGTAAGGCAAGAAGGCACCTGCGGAACCAACCGTATCTGGCATCAGTTCACCGCCCAAGACCCACCCATCGCACTACCCATGTACAGCGGACAAATTAACCCTGCAACCTGGGCACCTTCCGTACAAGGAGCGCACTCATGACAGAAAATAGCCAAGCACGGCTACCTCAAACCCTCAAATTACCCTCCCTAGTAATTTTTGGTTTGGCCTACCTTACCCCGCTCATCGTTCTCGGAATCTTTGGAGTTATCGCCTCCACTACCCAAGGGGCTAGCTCAGGGGCATACCTTATTGCTCTGCTAGCAATGCTCTTTACTGCCAACAGTTACAGTAGGTTAGCCGGTATCTACCCAGAAGCGGGCTCTGCCTACACCTACGTCCGTAAGATCTTAGGCAACCGCATAGGGTTTTTGGTCGGTTGGCTCACTCTCCTCGATTATCTTTTCCTGCCCATGGTGATCTGGCTAATTGGCGGGGCCTACCTCAACGCCCAATTCCCAGATATCCCAACCGCCCTGTGGATTGTCCTATTCGTCCTCATCACCACAGCTCTGAATATCATTGGGATTAAAGTAGCCGATAAGGTCAATCTAATTCTCATGGCCTTCCAGATCCTGGTGCTGGTCATATTCGTCGTGCTCACCTGCTTGACCCTGGCAGGGGCATCGCAGAACCTCTTAAGCCTGGCGCCTTTTACGGGTGGATCTAATTCAAACTTTGCGCTCATCACCGCAGGCGCCGCCATTGCAGCATATTCTTTCTTAGGCTTCGACGCGGTAACGACCCTAGCCGAAGAAACACATGAGGCTGAAAAAACCGTACCCAGAGCTATCTTCTTTGTTGCTCTAATTGGCGGTGCAATCTTTATCGTCGTTTCATACTTTGGCCAGCTGGTGCACCCCGGCGGTATCTTCGAAAATGTAGATTCTGCTGGGTTTGAAATTGCCAAGACCGTAGGAGGCAACCTCTTTGCCTCTATCTTCGTTGCGGCGCTCATTATTGCTCAGTTTACTTCAGGTATCGCAGCCCAGGCAGCAGGCAGCCGTCTGCTCTTCGCTATGGGGCGAGATAAAATGCTACCCTCCAAAATCTTTGGTTTTTTGAGCCGCCGCACACAGACCCCCGTCTACAGCATCATCACCATCGGCCTTGTCGGCGCTCTAGCCGTTTTCCTTGACCTTACTACCTCTACCTCTTTCATTAATTTCGGTGCCTTTGTCTCCTTCACCATGGTCAATATCTCCCTCATCCTTTTGTGGGCGCAGTCAAAGAAAAATGCAGGCCACCAAGGCAGGTTAGTCCGAGACCTGGTGGCACCTACCATCGGCGCCCTGGTTATCGTCTACCTGTTGCTACAGCTAGACGGCGCCGCTATCAGGCTGGGTCTTATCTGGTTGGGCTTAGGGCTCTTGCTCCTAGCCGTTAAGACTCGTTTCTTCACCCACAACCCACCGGAATTTTTAGCTGAATAGCCCACTAACCCCAGATACATGGAGCTACTTAGAGGAAAAGTCCCTTACCCCGCGCGCTCAGCGGGGTAAGGGACTTTTGGCTCAGAAAAGAAGCACAGCTGCTGGCAACAATTTAGATGTTGAAGCCCAGGGCTCTCATCTGGTCACGGCCGTCTTCGGTAATGCGCTCTGGGCCCCACGGGGGCATCCAGACCCAGTTAACATGCCACTCATCAATCATGGTTTCCAGGTTCTGAGCGACCTGTTCCTCGATGACGTCCTGTAGGGGGCAGGCTGCGGTGGTTAGGGTCATATCCAGCACCAGGGCGCCTTCATCGTTCCAGCGCATACCGTATAGTAAGCCCAAATCTACGATATTGATCCCTAGCTCGGGGTCAATCACGTTCATGAGGGCTTCCTCAATCTCTTCTTGGCTGGGGGCACCAGCGGGAGCCTCAGACATTGCAGTCACCTTTCGTAAGCGGTTTGGTGGGCTTACTTAGCGGCTAGGTAGCGCTCGTAGCCTTCTTCTTCCAGGCGGTCTGCCAGTTCGGAGCCGCCCTGGTCTACCATCTTGCCATCTACGAAAACGTGCACGAACTGCGGCTTGATGTAGCGCAAGATTCGGGTGTAGTGGGTAATGAGCATGACGCCCATATCGTTCTCGGCGTGAGCGCGGTTAACACCCTCAGAGACGACCTTGAGTGCATCAACATCCAGGCCGGAGTCGGTTTCGTCCAGGATGCCGAACTTGGGCTTGAGTAGTTCCAGTTGCAGAATCTCGTGGCGCTTCTTTTCGCCACCTGAGAAGCCTTCGTTGACGTTACGGCTAATGAAGTCCGGGTCAATGGAGAGGTTCTCCATAGCTGCCTTAACATCTTTGGTCCAGGTGCGCAGGGCAGGTGCTTCGCCGTCAACAGCGGTCTTAGCTGAGCGTAGGAAGTTGCTCATAGTGACACCGGGGATTTCAACGGGGTACTGCATAGCCAGGAAGAGGCCAGCACGTGCACGCTCATCGACCGACATTTCAGTGACGTCTTCGCCATCAAGCAGGATCTGACCGGAATCGATCTGGTATTTGGGGTGACCGGCGATAGTGGAAGCCAGGGTTGACTTGCCTGAGCCGTTGGGTCCCATAATGGCGTGGATTTCGCCAGAGTTGATGGTCAGGTTGACGCCCTTCAGGATGGGCTTGGTGTTGTCGTCATCGAGGATGACTGAAACGTGTAGGTCCTTGATTTCAAGGGTTGCCATGAGTTGTTTCTCCTAGAGAGGTAAAGCTTTAGTTATTGGATAGCGCGAGTTCGGCTTCAAGTGCCGCGAAGAGCTGTTCTTCGAGCTCGTCAATGCGAATCTGCTGGATAATCTCGTTGAGGAAGCCACGAACGACCAGGCGGCGGGCTTGATCTTCGGGGATACCTCGAGCCTGCAGGTACCAGAGGTGATCTTCATCGAGCTGGCCGGTGGTGGAAGCATGGCCGGCGCCCTCAATGAGGCCGGTTTCGATTTCCAGGTTGGGCACAGAGTCGGCGCGGGGGCCGTCTTCCAGAATCAGGTTTCGGTTGAGCTCGTAGGTGTCGGTGCCTTCGGCGTCCTTACCGATCAGAACGTCACCCACCCATACAGAGCGCGCGCCCTTGCCCTGCAGTGCACCCTTGTAGGTGACGCGGGACTTGCAGTTGGGCACGGTGTGCGCAACGAACAGGCGGTTTTCCATATGCTGGTTGGCATCGACAAAGTAGAGGCCGTACATCTCAGTTTCAGCGCCGGGGGCGGTGAACTTGGTGGAGGGGGTAACTCGGACCAGGTCGCCGCCCAGGCTGATGTTGATGTGCTTAAACTTGGCGTCGCGCCCCAGTGAAGCGTACTGGGCTGAGGCGTGGATTGCGTCCTTCTCCCACTGCTGGAGGGTGATGACGGTCAGGGAGGACGAGTCGCCTACCTTGAACTCCACGTTCTGTGAGAGCACAGCGCTACCGGTGTGGCGCAGAACCACAAGGGCCTTGGAGAAAGGCTTAGTTTCGATAAAGAGGTGCTGAGCGGACGGGTCCTTGTGGGTTCCCTCGATATTGACCTCGATGCGCTCGGTCAGCTCGGCTTCTGCGGGGACGGTAATAGCGGTTGCCTGGGCGAAAGCGCTCCACGCGTTTGCCGCTACACGGTCCTCGGGGATGCCGGCGGACCCGATACGGGCATCGGTGCGCTCGACGGTTTCTACCTGGACTTCGGCGGGAGCGGTGACCTGCGTAGCGGGTGCCTCACCGGTCAGCTGCTCGGTGTGCAGGCCCCCCAGCCGCTTAAGGGGGGTAAAACGCCAGTCTTCTTCACGGCCTGTTAGGGCGGGGAAGTCCTCTACCTTAAAGGAGGTCTTGCGCTCGGCGCGCGAAGCGTCGATTTCTACCTTGTCGGTGTTGTGCTGAGAGACGCGGATGGTGTCATCGGTGGCCAGCTCTGATGCCAGCTTTTCACCTTCCTGGTCCATACCGGGAATGAGGGGGTTGTTGTGCCCCTGGTTTGCTTCGTTAGCCATAATTTAGCCTACGGATCCTTCCATCTGGAGTTCGATCAGGCGGTTGAGTTCTAGGGCGTATTCCATGGGGAGCTCGCGGGCAATGGGCTCTACGAAGCCGCGAACAATCATAGCCATGGCTTCGTCCTCGGGCAGGCCACGCTGCTGGAGGTAGAAGAGCTGCTCTTCAGAAACACGGGAGACGGTCGCTTCGTGGCCCATGGTGACGTCGTCTTCGCGGATATCTACGTAAGGGTAGGTATCTGAGCGGGAGATGGTGTCCACCAGCAGGGCGTCACAGACCACGGAGCTCTTAGCTCGTGAGGCACCTTCACGGACCTGAACCAGGCCTCGGTAGGCCGCACGGCCGCCGTTACGAGCTACCGACTTGGAGACGATAGTTGATGAGGTATTGGGGGCGATGTGCACCATCTTGGAACCGGTGTCCTGGTGCTGGCCTTCACCGGCGAATGCGATGGATAGGGTCTCGCCTTTAGCCTGTTCACCGACCATGTATACGGCGGGGTACTTCTGGGTGACCTTTGAGCCGATATTGCCGTCAATCCATTCCATGGTTGCGCCCTCGTGAGCGATAGCGCGCTTGGTCACAAGGTTGTAGACGTTGTTGGACCAGTTCTGAATGGTGGTGTAACGAACGCGAGCGTTCTTCTTGACAACAATTTCAACCACAGCGGAGTGCAGTGAGTCGGTCTTGTAGATGGGGGCGGTGCAACCCTCAATGTAGTGAACGTAGGAGCCTTCATCGGCAATGATGAGGGTACGCTCGAACTGGCCCATGTTCTCGGTGTTAATACGGAAGTAGGCCTGCAGAGGGATTTCTACGTGGACTCCCGGGGGAACATAGACGAAGGAGCCACCGGACCATACAGCTGTGTTCAGCGCTGCGAACTTGTTATCGCCGGCGGGGATAACGGAGCCGAAGTATTCCTCGAAGAATTCGGGGTGCTCTTTGAGGGCGGTATCGGTATCCAAGAAGATGACGCCCTGGGCTTCAAGGTCTTCACGGATCTGGTGGTAGACAACCTCAGACTCGTACTGAGCGGCAACACCAGCGACGAGGCGGTTACGTTCTGCCTCGGGGATACCCAGCTTTTCGTAGGTGTTACGGATGTCTTCGGGCAGTTCTTCCCAGGTTTCTGCCTGTCGTTCGGTGGAGCGAACGAAGTACTTGATGTTGTCGAAGTCGATATCCGACAGATCAGCGCCCCAGCTGGGCATGGGTTTGCGGTCGAAGAACTTGAGAGCCTTTAGGCGGAGGTCAAGCATCCACTGGGGTTCGCTCTTCTTGCCTGAAATGTCGCGCACGACATCTTCGTCCAGACCACGCTTTGCAGCCTGGCCCGCTTCATCTGAGTCGGCCCAGCCGTACTCGTAGGTACCGATACCTTCGAGTTCGGGGTTTGCCTCCAGAATCTCTGAAATGACGGTGTTGTTGGCCTTGCGCTCAACCTGTTCAGTCATTACGGCCTTTCTTGGTGGGTTGGTTTTCGCTGGGTGGCCAGCGAAATCTTCTTCTCTCCGGGCTTGACCTCTTGTAGCGGGTAAGGCCCGGTGGGAAAGTCTATTGGTTTCTATCAGCGGTGGTAGCTCTTGCGTCTTGCTCGGTGAGCTGAGTGGCCGCTGCCCGCCCCAGCGGAATGTGGGTGGTGCAGACGTGGGCGCCATTGGCCATGGTTGAAAGCCTGCGCACGTCAACTCCCAGGAGGTCGGAAATAATCTCTGTTTCCTGGTCGCAGAAAACGCTGAAGTCCTCGGCGAGGTCCCTGACCGGGCAGTGCCCCTGGCAGAGCTGAATGGATGCAAGCAGGTGGTCGGGGAGCTTGGTGCGAGAGCCTGGGCGTGCCGGGCTCATCTCTTGGGCAGTGGCCACGAAGCCATCTCGAGTCATGGCTTCAGCCAGGGCTTCAGCTCGGGCTGATACATCGTCTCCCGCTGCTTCAACAACCGGGCGGTAGCGTTCTGCCATCTCGTGGGCCCGCGCGCTGGCGAATTGACGGAGCGCGCTCTCCCCTACGGCATCTTTGAGCATGGTGAGTGCATCGCGGGCAATGTCCAAGTAGTCGTTGCCCAGTTCGCTGTGGCCGCGGGGTGCTATGACATAGCGCCGGGCGGGACGGCCAGCGCCTGCCCCGTGTTGCCGGTGGCTGGCAACCTCAATGAGGTTATCTTTTTCAAGGACGTCAAGGTGACGGCGTACAGCTGCCGGGGTAAGGCTGAGTAGCTCACCCAGTTTGGCCGCAGAAACAGGGCCGTGAGTGAGAACTCCTTGCAGAACGCGATCGCGGGTGCGTTCCTCTGTTTCTGCAGGGCGCGTTGTCTTTACGGACACAGTGCTGCCTTTCTCTGCGGAATACACCAATAAAGTATGTCGTAATTGGCCGACATTAAGCTAGTAAGGTCACCCTATTTAACGGGGTACAGTTGGTCACATTTATTATGAGTTTCTCATATTAACCTCTTATTTGCCCGCTAAAGTAGGAGTCATCGACCGCGGGCGGTCAAAGTTAGCTGAGAAAGTTGTTTCAAACGCCCAGCTAGACCTCAACATCCTCTGGAAGCCACTAGAATGGACGGGTGATTACACACTCCCATAGCCCCGGCACCGCCTGCCCTCAAGAAAACCCAGCTCACCAGAGCTCACCTGCTCTCATGATTGACGGGCTGGTCAAGGACTTCTCCCCTTCAAAGACATACGCACGCCAACACCCAGATGCCCTCACTGACACTGGTCTTAAGCGCGCGGTCAATGGCCTTTCCCTAGAAATTCATAGGGGGCAGGTAACCGTCCTATTAGGTGCCAATGGTGCTGGCAAAACGACTACCCTTGCATGCGCCCAGGGCCTGCTCAATCCTGATGCTGGGACTATCTCCTTGCTGGGCCAGAACCCCTGGGGAGCTTCCCCCGACTTGCGTGCTAGGGTTGGCATCATGCTTCAGGACGGCGGCCTACCTCCGGCTGTTAGGCCTATCCCCCTTCTTAAGCATGTCGCCCGCATGTACTCCGACCCCTTGAACGTCGATGAAATAGCCAGACGATTGGGAATTGACGCTTTCAACGGAACCACTATTCGCAGATTATCCGGCGGCCAGAAACAAAGGGTTGCCCTGGCAGCAGCACTTATTGGACGTCCAGAGGTTCTTTTTCTCGATGAGCCAACCGCTGGCCTCGATCCGCAATCACGGGCCGTTGTCTTCGACATTATTCGTGAACAGCGCCAGGCCGGTGTCGCGGTTATCTTGACCACCCATCTGCTCGATGATGCCCAGCGAATTGCCGACTATGTGTACATGATTGAACGCGGTTCAGTGGTTCTCTCTGGGACTATGGACCGGGTGCTTATGGCTGGTAGCCAGGCAGAAAAGACCCTGACCTTCACTGCTCTGCCCGGCCTAACCAGCAGCCTTATCTTTACCCCGGCTCAGGCTCAGCAGATCACCCTACTTGAAGAATCGTCTGGCTTCTACCGGCTAGTCGGGGACATCACCCCCCAGCATCTGGCGGAGCTGACGGCTTACTGGGCTAAACACAAGATCATGCCCGGTGAATTTGAACTGGCTAACCGCTCCCTCGAAGACGTATTCCTTGAACTAGCAGGCAGAGAAATCCGATGAGCACTACAGCACCCAAAACCCAACAGGCCACAGCCGCTTCCTCCCCTGCGCGCATTCTTGCTCAGGGCCGTTTTGAAACCCTGGCTATGCTCAAAAATGGTGAACAGCTCATGCTCAATGTCGCTTTCCCAGTCATGGCGATTTTGGCCCTCAACTTCACTGGCTTCCTAGACCCCTGGGCACAGCGGTACGGGGTAGCCCGTATCGACGTTGCTATCCCCGGTGTGCTTGCCCTGTGTGTTCTCTCCACGGCGCTCTCAGGTCAGGGCATCGCCACAGGCTTCGACCGCCGCTACGGTGTTCTCCGATTTATTTCCACCACTCCGCTGGGGCGCGGCGGGCTGGTAGCCGGCAAGGTACTGGCCGTACTTTCGGTCCTCCTCATTCAGTACCTGCTGGTAGGCGCGCTCGGGCAGCTTCTTGGATGGACGGCAACTATCCCCGGTCTACTGCTCTCAGCCCCAACACTCCTACTGGGCGCGGCCTGCTTCACCTCCCTAGGACTCCTCATTGCTGGCACTGTCAGGGCTGAAGCCACCCTAGCAATTGTCAATATGGCCTGGGTCATCCTGGCAGGTGCAGGCGGCATCCTTATTCCCACCGACCGTTACCCGGCATGGCTCTCGCAGCTGATCGACCTCCTGCCCTCAGCGGCACTTGGTAATGCTCTACGCGGGGATTTTGTGGGCCACCAGTTCCTCCTGGTACCTCACATTATTTTGATTCTGAGCACCGTGCTCTTTGGCGCTCTGGCCGTCCGTTTCTTCAAATGGTCTGCCTAAGACCACCCTCCACCAGTGAAAGAAAAGTTCATGACTAGCAGGAACTCATCTAACCCCTCATCTGAGAGAGCTCAGCGGCTACCAGTAGCTAGCAAGGTCATACCCAGCAGCTATACCCCCTGGATTAAAAAAACAGCCTGGGCTTTAGCTATCGCCAATATCTTCTTGGTTATCTCCGGTGGCGTTGTTCGTCTCACGGGCTCAGGGCTGGGCTGTGACACCTGGCCTAAGTGCACCTCCGATGGATCCTGGACAACCACCCCCGAAATGGGCATCCACGGCTTGGTGGAGTTCGGCAACCGCCTCCTGACTTTTGTGCTGGTTATTATCACAATTGTCGCTTTTATCGCTATCCTGGGCATCGTTTTCCCTCAGCGGGTCAGCACCGGTTTCTTCGTCAAAAAGCTCATCTTTGGTGCCCGGGCCCACGAGTCCCGCTATGCGGACCTCTTCAATCTCACTTTGCTTCTGCTCTGGGGCATCCCCGTCCAAGCGGTTGTCGGTGGTATTTCTGTCTGGCAGAAACTCAACCCCTGGATGGTCACGGCCCATTACATCCTGTCGGCAATCATGATTGCACTTGCGGCTATCTATCTCAATCGTATTTACCGGTACTTTGGTGGTACTGCTCAGGCTGAGGGGTTGACGGCAGAGGCACCTCGTGAAGGCTCAGGCCTTATGCGGGTCCTCGGCTGGCTAGGCTTCGCTCTGGTTGCCGCACTCATCTTTATGGGTACCGTGACCACAGGTACCGGACCTCACGCTGGTGATGCTGAAACCCACCGCCATGCTTTTGACCCTGTGCTGATAACCCGACTCCACGGAACCCTAGTCTGGACCTACTGCGCCACGGTCTTGGCTTTCTTCGTATTGGTCCGTAAATACGCTCTAGCCCCGATCTTCACCAAGTCCCTTTTCTGGGTTCTGCTTGTTTTGGGCTACCAGGCAATTGTGGGCTACACCCAGTACTTCAACGGCCTACCTGCCTGGCTGGTTGAGTTCCACCTGATTGGGTCAGGTATCTTCTCTCTAGCCGCTGCGTCGCTTATTGAGCGTCAGCTGGTTCTATCCAGTGCAGCCTCCCGCAAGCGTGCACTGGAGCGTATCAGCTAGGCCACGACTGAATGCAAAAAATGGGGCCCAGCCTGCAGCGAGCAGGCCGGGCCCCAATTTTATTCTGTCTTGCGCTTATATTGACAGAACAGCTGAACCCACAAAAGGATCAATAGCCAGAGCAATGAAAAGTACAGTCAAGTAGGTAATGGAACCGTGGAAGACCACCATGGCAGTTCGGCTCGTAGCCTGTTCTTTGAGGGCCAGAGCGTGAAGCTTGTGGCAGTGGTAGAGAAACCAGGCACCAATCAGCAAGGCGGCAATCGTATACACCCAGCCTGCTCCCCCCAAGGGAATCAGCAGCAGGGAACAAATCACCATAGCCCATCCATAGAGAACGACTTGGACAGAGACACTCTTAGCAGAGTCTGTGGCTCCTAGCATGGGAATACCGGCGGCACGGTAGTCCTCGGCATATTTCATGGAGAGAGGCCAGTAGTGCGGGGGTGTCCAGAGGAAAATCACCATGAAGAGCACAAGAGCGGCCCAGGAAATGGTGTTTTCGACAGCGGCCCAGGCGATGAATACCGGCATGCACCCGGCAAGGCCGCCCCAAACGATATTTTGTTTGGTGCGTTTCTTGAGCCAGAGCGAGTAGAAGACGACATAGAGGAAAATTGCGACTAGGCCCAGAGCTGCGGCTAGCGGGTTCACCAAGAAGTAGAGGTAAATAATCGAAATAACCGATAGCACCCAAGCGAATACCAGGGCTTGGCGGTCAGTGAGCTCACCGGTGACCAAGGGGCGCTTCTCGGTACGCTTCATCAGTCGGTCGGCATCGCGGTCGATGTAGCAGTTAAAGGCACACGAGGCACCGGCAGCCAGGGATCCACCAATCATGGTGTTGAGAACGAGCCAGAGATTGGGGAAGCCCCCCGCAGCAAAGATCATGGTGGGTGCTGTTGTCACCAAAAGGAGTTCGATAATCTGAGGCTTAGTCAGATGAATGTACGCCTTCACCTTGCGCATCAGGGAAATCTGGCCGGGTACAACCGACTCAGGTGCTGTAGAACGCACCTTATCGCGGTCAATCACGGTGTTGATGCCATGGCCCTTCACGTATACTGACTTCCCTTACAGGTCGAGTGTCGTGCTCTTATAACTACCTACCGGTAGTGGTATTCACTATGTGAAATTCCCGGTGATTTCGTGGCGCATGCCCACTCAATCTTTTTATGGCCAGCTGTTACACCAAGTTACCCAGTTTTTAGTGTTTTGGGTCACTTATGAGGGGTGTAAAAATCGTTTGCAAGCAGGCCAAAAGAGCTTTTGTTCAAATTACATCGTATAACGACAGGGCAGGCTGTGCCTAATGTTGCCCGGGTGCCCTTTAGCACCTCCGTCCGCCCTCAGGCGAACCCGGCCAGTAGGTGCAGGTGTGAACTATCCTTAGAGAAGATACTTTTTGCCCATTTACCACGCACGGAAGACCAGTGCTGGCAGGGCAGATTGACAAATAATTGTCACTATATCTGGGCAACCAGAGCGAGAGAGGATGGCCTATGCCTAATCTGAACCAGAAACTTGAATGGACTGAAAAAGATCAGCGAGCTGTTGACACCGCCCGCGTACTTGCAGCGGATGCAGTTGAGAAGGTCGGTTCAGGCCACCCCGGTACCGCAATGAGCCTGGCCCCCGTTGCATACCTGCTCTTTCAGAAAGTAATGCGCCACGACCCTACCGATGATCGCTGGGCAGGCCGAGACCGTTTTATCCTCTCTCCTGGACACACCTCGCTGACTCTCTACAACCAGCTCTTCTTAGGCGGGTTTGGTCTGGAACTCGACGACATCAAGGCTTTGCGTACCGCTGGAGCCCTCACCCCCGGCCACCCCGAGTTCGGGCACACCAAGGGTGTAGAAATTACGACCGGCCCACTGGGCCAGGGCCTGGCCTCGGCAGTAGGTTTTGCCTATGCGCAGCGCCGCATGCGCGGTCTATTTGACCCCGAAGCAGCTCCCGGCACCTCGCCTTTTGACCACACCATCTTCACCATTGCTTCTGAAGGCGATGTTCAGGAAGGCGTTACCGCCGAAGCCAGCGCACTTGCCGGTCACCAGCAGCTCGGCAACCTGGTTGTCATCTACGACCGCAACCACATCTCAATTGAAGATGACACGGATGTTGCCTTCACCGAAGACGTAGCAGCCCGTTACGAGGCCTACGGCTGGGATGTCACCACAATCGATTGGACCGCAGGCGGAGAGTACCAGGAAGACGTTGAGGCGCTCTACGATGCTATCGTGGCGGCCACGAAGGTTACCGATAAGCCCTCCTTTATTGAACTGCGCACCATCATTGGCTACCCGGCACCTCATAAGCAGAACACCGGCGGCATTCACGGCTCCAAACTGGGTGCCGACGAGGTAGCCGCCACCAAGAAGATTCTAGGTTTTGACCCTGAACAGCACTTTGCTGTTGAGCCTGAGGTTCTTGAGCACACTCGCGGGCTGCTTGCTCGTAGTGCCGCTGAGCGCGCCGAATGGGACAAGAACTTTGAGACCTGGAAGCAGGCTCATCCCCAAGAAGCCGCCCTCTACGAGCGTCTTATTGCCGGTGAACTTCCCAAGGACCTAGACCAGGCTCTACCTGTCTTTGAGGCTGGTACCGCTGTGGCTACCCGTGCCGCCAGCGGTAAGGTCATCAACGCCCTGGCCCCCCACCTGCCAGAGCTGTGGGGTGGCTCCGCTGACCTGGCCGGTTCTAACAACACCACCATTGACACCGAGAAGAGCTTCAATCCTCAGGCCCGCTCCACCAAGGCTTGGACTGGCCACCCCTACGGTCGCGTTCTGCACTTCGGTATTCGTGAGCACGCAGCAGCGGCTATTACCAACGGTATCGCTCTGTCCTCACCAACCCGTCCCTTCTCCGGCACTTTCTTTGTCTTCACCGACTACCAGCGCCCTGCAGTTCGCTTGGCAGCACTCATGGGTGTACCCAACATCTTCGTATGGACCCACGACTCCATCGGGCTGGGTGAAGATGGCCCCACCCACCAGCCTGTAGAGCATCTGACAGCAATGCGCGCTATCCCCAACCTGGATGTCGTCCGCCCCGCAGACGGTAACGAAACCGCCGTTGCCTGGCGTAAGATTCTCGAGATCAAAGATCACCCGGCAGGCCTGGTGCTCTCACGCCAGAACCTGACCAACCTTGCTCGTGAAGACCTGCACCCCAAGGCTGAGGGTGAGAAGTTCGCTTCAGCCCAGGGCACCGCACGCGGTGGCTATGTGCTGGCTGATACCGAGGGAACCCCGGATGTCATTCTGATTGCTACCGGCTCCGAGGTTGAGCTTGCTCTGGCCGCGCGCACCCAGCTTGCAGAAGAAGGCATTGCGGCTCGTGTTGTCTCCATGCCTTGCCGCGAGTGGTTTGCCGCTGAGAGTGCGGAGTACCGCGAGTCGGTTATCCCTGCCGCTGTCAAGGCACGAGTTACTGTCGAAGCCGGCTTGGCTATGTCTTGGCAGGACCTCTTGGGCCATGCTGGTCGCGCTGTCTCTCTGGAACACTACGGTGCATCTGCCTCAGCCGAAGAGCTCTTCGCTGATTTCGGTTTCACCGCAGAGAAAGTAGCTGCAGCAGCACGCGAGTCCATCCAGGCCGCCCAATAACCACAGGGTTCCGTGCGCGGTACCCGTACAGAGAGCGGCGGCTGGCCTGCTTTCTGCTCTTGACCTATATGAGCCCTAGCCGGAGCGCATCAGCCCGGCTAGGGCAAGCAACTACAGAGGAAATATACCAATGACTACACCTACCCAGAAGCTTTCCGACGCCGGCGTCTCCATCTGGCTCGATGACCTTTCCCGTGAACGCCTGTCCAGCGGTAACCTGCAGACCCTGATTGATACCAAAAACGTTGTTGGCGTGACCACCAACCCCAGTATTTTTGCCGCAGCACTGAGCAACGGCGCGGCCTACGCTGAGCAGATGAAAAAACTCGCAGAGCAGGGCACAGAGGCAGAAGCCGCGGGCTTCGCCGCCATGATTGATGATGTACGCGATGCCTGCGACGTTTTTGCTCCCATTTACGAGGCAAGCCAGGGCTTTGACGGTCGCGTCTCCATTGAGGTCAGCCCCCTGCTGGCTCGCCAATCTGATGCAACTTTTGCTCAGGCAAAGCAGCTCTACACCGCTGTTGGCCGTGAAAACGTCATGATTAAGATTCCCGCCACCGAAGAGGGTCTTGCCCCCATTGCGCAGACCCTGGCCGAGGGTATCTCGGTCAACGTCACTCTGATCTTCTCGCTGGAGCGCTACCGCGCAGTCATCAACGCTTACATGCTGGGCCTAGAGAAAGCACTGGAGAACGGTAAGGATCTGTCAAAGATTCACTCCGTAGCTAGCTTCTTTGTCTCCCGTGTCGACACCGAAATTGATGCCCGTCTCGATGCCATTGCTACCGAGGAGGCCCTGGCCCTGCGTGGCAAGGCCGGTCTTGCTAACGCCCGTCTGGCTTTTGAGGTCTACGAGCAGGCATTCGAGTCAGAGCGCTGGGCACGCCTTGAAGCCGCTGGGGCTAACCGCCAGCGCCCGCTCTGGGCCTCAACAGGTGTCAAAAACCCCGCCTACCCCGACACCCTCTATGTCACCGAGATTGCCGCCCCCGGCACCGTGAACACCATGCCTGAGGCAACCCTCATGGCGACCTTTGACCATGCAGAGGTCACCGGTAATGCGATTGCAGGCACCTACGAAGAATCAAGCCAGGTACTCAACCAACTTGAAGCAGTAGGTATCTCCTACAAGGAGATAGTTGAGAAGCTGGAAACCGAAGGTCTAGATAAGTTCGAGATTTCTTGGAAGGAACTACTCGATACCGTTCAGGCAGCACTCAGCTCTGAGGCATAAGGACCCCAATAGATCGGGTTTTGACCTGGCCGGTACCCTTCTCGGTACCCGGCCAGGTAAGCCCGGTAAACTAATGCATAGACAGGGTAGCGCGTATCCCCCTGGCCTTTAAGCCAGCTACAGCTACCGCCCATAGCAACCTGTGAAGGATTCATGGCAGTGGCCAACACTCACGAATCAAACCCTCTGCGCGATCCACGCGATCGCCGTCTGACCCGCGTCGCTGGCCCCAGTTCTCTGGTTTTCTTCGGCGTCACCGGTGACCTAGCACGCAAGAAACTGCTTCCAGCAGTGTATGACTTGGTCAACCGTGGCTTGTTACCGCCAAGCTTCGGTTTGGTGGGTTTTGGGCGTCGCGAATGGAGCCACGAGGATTTCCGTGATGAGGTTCGGAACCACGTCCAGGCTCATTCTCGTACGCCCTTCCGTGAGGATGTCTGGAACCAGTTTGCTGCCGGTATTCGTTTTGTGACCGGTACTTTTGACTCCGACGAGTCTTTTGAGAAGCTCAAGGCAACCCTTGCCGAGCTTGATAAAACCCGTGGTACTGGTGGTAACCATGCCTTCTACCTATCTATTCCGCCCAAGGATTTTGACCAGGTTCTCCAAAAATTGGCTGACCATGATTTAGCCAACCACAATCAGCATGAGGGCTGGCGAAGGGTCGTTATCGAGAAGCCCTTTGGCCACAATCTACAGAGCGCTCGTGAGCTCAACGCTATTGTCGAGCGCGTATTCCCAGCAAACTCTGTCTTCCGCATTGACCACTACCTAGGCAAGGAAACCGTTCAGAACATTCTGGCCATGCGCTTTGCTAACCAAATGTTTGAGCCCCTGTGGAACGCCAACAATGTGGATCATGTGCAGATCACAATGGCCGAGGATATCGGCATTGGAACCCGTGCTGGCTACTACGATGGTGTGGGCGCGGCCCGCGATGTAATCCAGAACCATCTGCTCCAGCTTCTGGCGCTGACCGCTATGGAAGAACCCGTCAGCTTTAACGCTGAGCACCTGCGGGCAGAGAAAGCTAAGGTTCTTGAGGCCGTTCAGGTGCCCCGGGATATCGAGCAGGCTTTTGCTATTGGCCAGTATGCCGCCGGCAACCAGGGTGGTGAAGAGGTCAACGGCTTCTTTGATGAGAATGATATCCCCGCGGATTCGCGTACCGAAACTTTTGCGGCCCTCAAACTCTTCATTAATACCCGCCGCTGGGCCGGTGTTCCTTTCTACCTGCGTGCGGGCAAGCGTCTGGGCCGCCGCGTCACCGAGATTGCGGTGGTCTTCAAAAAGTCCCCCAACCAGCTCTTTGGAGGTAGCTCCCACCTGGCAGGTCAGAACGCTATCGTGATTCGCGTCCAGCCTGATGAGGGTATGACCCTACGTTTCTCATCTAAGGTACCCGGCACCCAGATGGAGATTCGTGATGTGAACATGGACTTTGGGTATTCCCACTCCTTTACCGAAGAATCACCAGAGGCTTACGAGCGCCTGATTCTGGATGTACTACTCGGTGAGCCACCGCTCTTCCCCCGTCACGAGGAAGTTGAGCTGTCGTGGAAGATTCTTGACCCCTTTGAAGAGTACTGGGAAGAGCACCAGGTTAAGCCTGAACCTTACGCCCCCGGTTCTTGGGGACCGGCTTCTGCCCACAGCATGCTTGAACGTGACGGTCGCACTTGGAGACGCCCATAATGAGAAAACTTAATGACACCACCGTTGGCGAAATCGCCAAGGAACTTGCCCGTCTGCGCAACGAAGAGGGCGCTACCACATCCTCTCGTGTACTGACCCTGGTGATTCTGGCTGAAAAGGGGCATTCGAAGACCGCTGTTGAGGCGGCACTCAAGGCTTCCTATGAGCATCCCTCCCGCATTATTGTTCATATTGACTACGGTCAGGATGCCCCTGATCAGCTCAATGCAAGCATCTACGTTGGTGGCGATGCCGGTGCCTCAGAGCTGATCATTCTACGCGGTTACGGTAGTGCGGCTGTGGCTACTGAATCTCTCATTTCCGGACTTCTACTGCCTGACTCCCCCATTGTTGCCTGGTGGCCGCATTCGGTTCCGGAGAACCCAGCGGAGCACTCTATCGGCCGGATTGCTCAACGTCGTATCACCGATTCGGCTCGTGCTTACGACCCGCTAGGCGTGCTTGAAAAACTGGCCGACAGTTACAAGGACGGAGATACCGACCTGGCCTGGATTCGTCTAACGCTGTGGCGCATCCAAATTGCTGCTGTACTTGATCAGCTCGGCCCCGCGCCCGTCAGCAAGGTGACCGTTTCAGGCTCATCCCTGTCACCCTCGGTCGTTCTGCTGGGTGCATGGTTGGGCACCCGACTGGGTGCGACCGTTCATCTGCGCACCACCGATGTTCAGCGTGGCCTCTACCGGGTACAGCTTGAACGTGAAGATGGAAGGGTAACCATCCACCGCCCCGGCAGGAACATTGCCACAGTCTCTTCCCCCGGTACACCTGACCAGCAGATCTCTCTGCCGGTCCGGTCCCTGGCAGATTGCTTAGCTGAAGAACTGCGTCGCCTGGACCCCGATGAAGTTTACGGGGAGGTCTTGCAATCGGTTGTCGATGGTTGCAACATCGTGGTTGATATTAATGCGGAAGATACCGCAACCGAAGGCGCTGACTACACGGAGGTCTACGATGCCTAAACCCATTCTTGTTGCCCACACCGATAAGGCTCAGCTCCAGCTAGCTGGGGCAATCCGCATCATCAATGTTGCGGCGACCGCTGTGGCGGCTCAGGGCGTGGCCCATATTTCGCTCACAGGCGGTACTATGGGTATCGCTGTTCTCGCTGGTATCGCTGAGCACCCGCTAAGTTCTACCGTGGACTGGTCTAAGGTTCATTTCTGGTGGTCTGATGAGCGCTTTGTTGCCACCGGTCATGCTGACCGCAACGAGCAGCAGGCAGGCCATGCCCTGCTCACCTCTTTGGGCCTACCCACGGAGAACCTGCATATCATGGGGGCTTCTGACACCTTTGATTCGCCTGAGGCAGCGGCCCTTGCCTACACCGAAGAGTTGGCACGGTTTGCACCCGCTGGTGAGAGCTCCCCTCTCTTTAACCTCACCCTACTGGGTATGGGGCCTGATGGGCATATTGCTTCGCTCTTCCCTGACCGAACCGAGATCCTGGACGCTGAGGGAGTTGCTATCGCGGTTCATAACTCCCCTAAGCCGCCACCCACGCGTGTGAGCCTGACCCTGCCGGTCATTAACTACTCAGAGCGTATCTGGTTCCTTATTGCTGGTAGCGATAAGGCAGATGCAACGGCTCGGCTGAGGGCTGCTAGCCAGCTAGCAGAAAGCGAGCTCACCGCCAAGATTCTCACAGCGACTCCCGCCGCAGGTGCCCGAGGTCTGCTTGAAACACTGATTCTGGTAACAGAAGATGCGCTGGCATCAAACGCCAATTGAGCTTGATGAACAGCGGCCGCTGCTTTACCCCCTGGCCGCTGTTCTTTAGCTGTAATAGGCAGAGAGCATGAAAAAGCCCGATAGTTCTGTGAACTATCGGGCATTTTATATAAGTCTTTTTAGATAACCGCCACGGTCTCAAAACGGAGTACTAGGGCGTAGCCGATAATGGCAAATACCCAGAGGAGGATAACGGTTACCGTAAGTCGGATAAGGTTTTTAGAGGCCATACCCGAGGAGTTCAGGGAGGTTGTCATACCGCCACCGAACATATCTGAAAGGCCACCGCCCTTGCCGCGGTTGAGCAAAACCAGGAGCACGGTGAGGACGCTGGTTATAGCAATAACCACCATCAGGGCAATCTTTAGGGTTTCCACGCAGAACCTTTCACATGAACAGAGAAGGTGGCGTTCTCAAGCCACCCCAAAAACTATACGCTCTTTAGGCTGTAAAAGCACGGCTAACACCGCTGAGCTTCATGCTCTATGCCCCTAGCCCGGCAGACCGATTCATAGCTGAACCGGCTACCGGGCTACAGGAACCCTTAGGTTTAGGAGTTGAAGCGAGCAATGTTAGCGAACTCGGTAGCGTCCAGTGAGGCACCGCCTACCAGTACGCCGTCCACATCTGCTTCTGCCATGATTTCAGGTGCGCTAGCAGCCTTGACCGAGCCACCGTAGAGCACACGCACCTTGTCTGCAATCTCAGCTGAGTAGAGCTTAGTTAGCTCAGCGCGGATAGCGGCACTCATTTCCTGAGCGTCAGCTGCGGTTGCAACCTTGCCGGTGCCAATTGCCCAGACAGGCTCGTAGGCAACGACCAGGGTTTCAGCCTGTTCTGCGGTCAGGCCTTCGATGGAGCCACGGAGCTGTTCCAGCGTAAATTCGACGTGCTCGCCGGCTTCGCGCTTGTCCAGGCCTTCGCCTACGCACAATACGGGAACCAGGTCGTTGCGGTATGCTGCCTGAATCTTAGCGGCACACACAGCATCGCTTTCACCGTGAATAGTGCGACGCTCTGAGTGGCCCACCAGAACGTAGCTTGCACCCAACTTGTTCAGGAATACGCCGGAGATATCGCCGGTGTAGGCGCCGGAATCCTGGTCGGAGAGATCCTGTGCACCGTAGACAATCTCTAGCTTGTCACCGTCAACCAGGGTCTGTACTGAACGGATATCAGTGAAGGGAGGGAAAACAGCAACTTCAGCCTGAGCATAATCAAAGTTGGTGTCATCCAGGGTCCATGCCAGTTTCTGGAGCAGGGTCACGCCTTCGGTGTGATCCATGTTCATCTTCCAGTTGCCAGCGATAAGAGGCTTACGAGTCATGTGGCTCGTCCTTTCGTCAAAAATTAGTGTGCTTAGGCATCGAGTGCTTAGGCGCCGAGTGCTTCGAGGCCGGGCAGGGTCTTACCTTCGATGTATTCGAGGGAAGCGCCACCACCGGTGGAGATGTGGCCAAACTGGTCGTCAGAGAAGCCCAGGTTACGTACAGCCGATGCGGAGTCGCCGCCACCGATGATGGAGAAAGCATCAGATTCAACCAGGGCCTCTGCAAGGGCCTTAGTACCGGCTGCGAAAGCTTCAATTTCGAAGACACCTACGGGGCCGTTCCAGAAGACTAGCTTGGCATCCTTGATCTTCTGCGCAAAGAGTTCACGGGTGGCGGGGCCAATGTCCAGGCCTTCTGCCTGGGCACCCAGCTTGCCACCTGTCAGATCTTCGATGGGGCGGATTTCAGAATTCGCATCGTTGGAGAAATCGTCTGCCCATACAATGTCGGAGGCGATAATGAGCTCGGTGCCCTTTTCGGGTGCTTCTTTCAGATAGCGCTTGCAGTTCTCAATCTGGTCCTCTTCAAGAAGTGACTGGCCTACTTCGTAGCCCAGTGCCTTGGCGAAGGTATAGCCCATGCCACCACCGATGAGCAGAGCATCAGCCTTACCGATCAGATTATCAATCACAGCGAGCTTGTCGGACACCTTAGCGCCGCCCATAACAACGACAAAGGGACGATCAGGGTTCTTGATGACCTTCTGCAGAACGTCAACTTCGGTTTTGACCAGGTCGCCCAGGTAAGCCGGAAGTACCTTAGCAATGTCGTAGACAGAGGCATGCTTGCGATGAACTGCCCCGAATGCGTCGTTGACGTAGGCACCATTTTCACCGGTCAGAGCTGCAAGTTCAGCAGCAAACTCGGCGCGCTCAGCGTCGTCCTTGGAGGTTTCGCGCGCATCATAGCGGACGTTTTCGAGAACCAGCAGTTCGCCGTCCTTGAGAGCTTCAGCCTTGGCCTTGGCGTCCTCACCGACCAGATCAGTAGCAATTACAACGGGAAAGTCTGCGAGCTCAGCAAGACGCTCAGCGGCGGGCTTGATGGAGTACTGGGGGTCAACCTGACCCTTGGGGCGACCGAGGTGAGCGGTCACAATAACGCGGGCACCAGCATCGGTCAGCTTCTTCAGGACGGGCAAGGAAGCGCGGACGCGGCCGTCATCGGTGACCACACCGTCCTTGAGGGGAACATTCAGGTCTGAACGGACCAGGACGCGGCGACCAGCAAGGCCGCTTTCGATAAGCTCTGCAAGAGTTTTTGCCATGGGACTTCTCATCTCCATACGGTGAGGTTGATATAGGTAGGCTCCCCCGGTTGAGGAACCCAGATATGAGGACGGGTTAGCCAACTGCGCTTTATGCGTGCGCCAGTTCGCTAACCCTGTCTCTCATTGGTGTCTCATATAAGACGGTGGTCTATCAGCTTAGAGGGCTGCTACAACCTTGTTGGTGAACATGACCAGACGTGACACGTAGCCGTATTCGTTATCGTACCAGGCGATAACCTTGACCTGGTTGCCAATAACCTTGGTCAGGGGGGCATCGAATACGGTCGAAACGGGCTCGCCCTCGATGTCCTTGGAAACGATGGGCTCTTCGTTGTACTTGATGATGCCCTTGAGGTCGCCCTCAGCTGCTTCCTTGACGGCTGCGTTAACTTCTTCAACGGTTACTTCGCGTGAAGCGGTGAAGGTCAGGTCGGTGATGGAGCCGGTGGGGGTGGGAACGCGAACAGCGAAGCCGTCCAGCTTGCCCTTGAGTTCAGGAAGAACCAGGCCAACGGCTGCAGCGGCACCGGTGGAGGTGGGAACCATGTTCAGGGCTGCGGCGCGTGCACGGCGCAGGTCTTTGTGAGGAGCATCCTGCAGGCGCTGGTCAGCGGTGTATGCGTGGATGGTGGTCATGAGGCCCTTTTCGATACCGAACTTATCGTTCAGTACCTTGGCCATGGGAGCCAGGCAGTTGGTGGTGCAAGATGCGTTTGAAACGATGTTCATGGTGGCTGAATCGTACTGGTCGTCGTTGACGCCCATGACGAAGGTGCCGTCAATGTTTTTGCCGGGTGCAGAGAGGATAACCTTCTTTGCACCAGCTTCCAGGTGAGCCTTAGCCTTCTCGCCATCGGTAAAGAAACCGGTGGACTCAAGAACAACGTCTACGCCGAGGTCGCTCCAGGGAAGATCAGCAGGGTTACGCTCTGCCAGAACCTTGATTTCGGTGCCATTGACGACCAGGCCGTTTTCGGAGACAGCTACTTCACCGTCGAAACGACCCATGATTGAGTCGTACTTGAGAAGGTGAGCAAGGGTATTTATGTCGGTCAGATCGTTGATAGCAACGATCTCAAAGCCCTCGCCATGCTGCTGGGCAGCGCGGAAGAAGGTGCGGCCGATGCGGCCAAAGCCGTTAATTGCTACGCGTACAGTCACTGAAATCAAACTCCTAGATACAGTTAGTGACAAGGTGGACGAGACTCCCTCTGAAGGGCGTATCGTTGCCGAACTCGGGAACTTTAGTTCCTGTCAGCTCGGCAGCCGAGCTCTCGTCCGGTTCGTTTTCTATCATACCCTGTTTATGTGAGTTTTGGTGTGTTTCTGTCGTATTTAAAGGTGGATTTAAGTGTGTTTCACTCATTGTTCACTCAGTTTTCCCCACCGAATGTGGCTCCCACCCCTTAAATTCATGATAAATACCACCCAGTAAAGGGCAAACCAACAAAAACCCACATCGATTATCTGAAGACAAGCTGGGTTCTTGATTGGCCAAGGTTAGAAGTTACTATCTGCACGTTGAGCATATGACCAGCAGTGAACCGCTCAAGACGCAGAAGAGCCGTCCTCACCCGCAAGTAAGGACGGCTCACCACACTCAAAAAAGTAAGAAACTACTGGTGCTGACCGTGTGCCCCCACCCCGGCTTCAGTACCGGGGATACCGCGTTCAGCAGCTCGCTTATCGGCCATGGCAATGAGACGACGGATTCGACCTGCGATAGCGTCCTTAGTCATAGGTGGGTCAGCCAGACGACCCAGCTCATCCAGTGAGGCCTGCTTATGCGCTACACGTAACTCACCTGCATAGCGTAGATGGTCAGGAACTTTATCGCCCAAAATTTCAAGAGCACGTTCAACCCTGGCCCCGGCGGCAACAGCAGCCTGAGCTGAACGACGCAGGTTAGCGTCGTCAAAGTTAGCCAGACGGTTGGCAGTGGCACGCACTTCTTTACGGGCGCGACGCTCCCGCCAGTTATCCAGAGCATCAACAGCCCCCATACGCTCAAGGAGCAAGCTAATGGTCTCCCCATCACGCACTACAACGCGATCAACACCGCGCACTTCGCGGGCCTTAGCGATAACATCCAGACGACGAGCCGCCCCCACCAAGGCCAGCGCGGCCTCAGGACCGGGGCAGGTAAATTCAAGAGCTGACGAGCGGCCCGGCTCAGTCAACGAACCGTGCGCTAAGAAGGCCCCGCGCATCACAGCCTCGGCGTCAGCCAAGGAACCGTTTACAACAGCCGGAGGTAGGCCCCTAACCGGGCGACCTCGCCCGTCAAGCAGACCGGTCTGACGAGCCAGAGCTTCGCCGCCTTGATCAACGCGAACCACGTAGCGACCACCGCGGCGCAGGCCGCCACCAGAGATAGAGGTAATAGATGCTTCATGCCCATACATCTCTGCGATGTTGTATCTGAGCCGCTCAGCAGTAGACTCCAAATCGACCTCGGCCTCAACCACAATTTTGCCCTGAACCAGGTGCAAGCCGTTGGTAAAACGCAAGATAGTGGCTACCTCAGCTTTACGCACAGATGAGCGGTTCGCTTCAAACTGTGCCAGCTCTTCCTTGACCGATGCCGTTAGGGCCATGCTGGTCTTCCTCCAAAAGTTTAACTGCTCAAGTCAGTAGGGTGTGCCGGGAGATCCCGACCTCAGTATTTGAAAACCTGCTTATAGGCCGCAGCCAATTTGAGGGGGTCGTGGACCCCCGGCTGATCGGTTTCCGCCACCTCGACCCAAAGGACCTCGGCACCGAGCTGGCTAGCAACATTTTCAAAGATTTCTCGCTCCCCAGTGGCGGCAGGGTCAGCGATAACTGTATTAACCCTAATTTCTGGAACGTAATCACGCAAAACGAGAAGGTGGTCGGCGGCACTCATACCCTGCGTTTCTTTACCGTCCAGCTCCAAATTCATCACCAGGCAAATCTTGGCACTGGTATTGAGAATTGCTTCACGTAAACCGGGCAGTAAGAGGTGAGGCAGAAGGGAGGTAAAGAATGAACCAGGACCCAGAACTACCCAGTCAGCCTCGTGAACCGCGCTGACTGCTTCGGGGCAGGGCTCAGCTTCCGCAGGAAGAAGACGAACTTTATCTACTCTACCGGCCTTAGCCAAAGTCGCCTGGCCCTGCACGGTATCGCGAAATTCCACGCCGTGCTCATTGGTGCTTACAATATCGCCCTCAATAACCAGAGGTGTCAGCGACATCGGCAGGACCCGCCCTCGTGCGTTGAGCAGGGCACCTGCCCAATCAAGACCGGCAACGCAGTCACCCAGCAGATCCCACAGAGCCACAATCAGCAGGTTACCCAAGGCATGGTTCTCCAGGGCAGTCGGCCGGGCATCGGTCCGTTGCGTGAAACGGTGCTGCATAACATCACGCCAGGTACGTCCCCAGTCAGTGTCATCGCACAGGGCAGACAGCGCCATACGCAGATCACCGGGAGGTAAAACATCAAGTTCATGGCGTAGCTTGCCGGAGGAACCCCCATCATCGGCAACCGTTACCACTGCGGTCAGAGCACTGGTAATCAATTTAAG
The DNA here is from genome assembly GCF_048513555.1 of Rothia sp. P5766. Classification (NCBI taxonomy): domain Bacteria; kingdom Bacillati; phylum Actinomycetota; class Actinomycetes; order Micrococcales; family Micrococcaceae; genus Rothia; species Rothia sp. P5766. Next base: position 28,226 of record NZ_JBLXXS010000015.1, read on the forward strand.
GGCAGACAAGGATCCATAGAGGCCGTGCCCCCCGCCCAGAGCTGTCACTCTGACCGGAAGAGGGTGCCCCTGATGAATGATTGGCAGGAGTCCCGTCTCGGGGAAACGGGGTGCGCGAAAAGTCTCAGGCATTATTCTCTACCCATGTCACGGTGATGAATCGAAATGTTTACATCGTCCATTTGGCGCAGTCGGCGGGCAACTTCTTCAGTTACAGCAACTGAGCGGTGCTTACCGCCGGTGCACCCAATAGCAAAGGTTGCGTACAGTTTACCTTCCTTTCGGTAACCCGCAATGACCGGCTGAAGCGCTTGAATGTAATGCGAGATAAATTCTTCGGTACCCTCATGAGAAAAGACGTAATCTCGGACCCCAGCGTCCTGACCGGTCTGGGCTCGCAACTCAGGAACCCAGTGAGGATTCGGAATGAACCGCATGTCAGCCATGTAGTGGACATCGGAGGGGGTGCCGTATTTAAAGCCAAAACTCATCACGGTAATGTTCACAATGCGCTCCTTACCTGGAGCATAGGTTTCACGCACTTTCTTAGCCAGCTGGTGAACATTCATCCCCGTGGTGTCAATGATGTAATCCGCGCTCTCTTTGAGTTCAGCAAAAAGCTTGCGTTCTTCGGAAATCGCTTCTGCCACCAAACCGCCCTTCTGAAGGGGGTGCGGGCGCCGCTGAGCCTCATAGCGGGCGATAATATCCTTATCCGCTGCGTCCATGAAAAGCATGGAGAAATCAACGTCAAGGCCCCTTAGGTTATTGATAGCCTCAGGCAAATCTTGCAAAAGACGACGCGCACGAACATCAATCCCAACCGCCACTTTAGGCATGGTTGCAGGAGAGTCTTTAACAAGTTGAGCAAGGTTGCTGAACATCTGAGGTGGAATGTTATCCACCACGTACCATCCCTCATCTTCGAGGGTGTTGGCTGCGGTGCTGCGGCCTGCACCAGAAATACCGGTGATGACCAAGATTTGCGGTTTGACGCCAGATACAAGGGGGTCAGATGACATGTGAGGGGTCTCTCGCTTCTCCAAATTGAACCAATGTTAGTTATAGCCTAGCGCACATACACCCCATAAAAGCCCGCAAAATGCAGGCAATATGCCCAAGATATGTCCCCCAAAAAGTATTTATGGCCGGGTGTCCTCAGACAAGAAATGACGGTGGATTTTTTGGGCCATAGAGGGGCCAATTCCGGGGACTTTCTGCAGTTCTTCAATATCCGCAGCTGAGAGCTGTTTGAGAGAACCAAAATGCTTGATTAAGGCCTCCCGCTTAGCTGGCCCCAGCCCATCAATAGTGTCCAAGGCAGATTTGACCATTTCACGGCCGCGCTTGGTTCGGTGGAAAGTAATGGCAAACCGGTGGGCTTCATCGCGGATCCGCTGAATCAGGTAGAGCGCGTCGGAAGTTCTCGGCAAGATAAGGGGGAAATGATCGCCCGGTAGCCACAGCTCTTCCAAGCGTTTAGCAATACCCACCACAAAGATATCGGAAATTCCAAGGTCTTCTAGCGCGCGAGATGCAGCAGCAACCTGAGGTTGGCCACCGTCTACGACCACAAGGTTGGGCGGATATGCAAAAGCGGCAGGTTGCTTCTCACCTCTGTCTCTTATCTCACCGGACACCGGAGAACGAACACCGGCAGCCTCATCAGAGAGGTAACGGCGAAAACGGCGGTAAATGACATCATACATACTGGCCGTATCGTCCCGCGCAGCATCACCGGTGACCGAGAACTTGCGGTAGTCGCTTTTCTTGGGCAATCCGTCCTCAAAAACCACCATGGATGCCACCACGTTGGTGCCCTGGGTATGCGAAATGTCGTAGCACTCAATCCGCATGAGAGGTTCGGGGAGTTCCAGGGTCTCCTGGAGCTCAACCAGTGATGCTGACCGGGTAGTAATGTCCCCGGCTCGTCTGGTCTTATGGAGCGCTAAAGCCTGCCGGGCGTTCTCCCTCACCGTATCCATGAGCTCTACCCGGTCACCGCGCTGAGGAACACTGATAGAAACTTTGGCACCCCGAACACCGCTAAGCCACTCTTCGAGCCGCTCCTGATTCTCAGGAAGCACAGGAACATTAATCTGGCGGGGTATCTCGTTAAGGTTATGGTTAATCTCCTCTTCGGTGGTGCCTGCCGCCAGACTTGCTGCTGACTCACCGTAGACCTGCACGAGAAGCTGATCCATGAGCGCCTGCGGGCTTGAGTCTTCCACCTTTTCGACGATCCAGCCGCGTTGGCCTCGGATGCGGCCACTGCGTACATAAAAGACCTGAATGGCAGCTTCAAGATCATCTTCTACAAAGTTAAAGATATCGGCGTTGACCGAATCGGGCAGAACCACCGCATTAGGTTCAAAAGCCTTAGTGAGAGCTTGGATATCATCCCGTAGCAGAGCAGCCTTTTCAAAATCAAAGTCGGCTGCTGCCTGCTTCATCTGGGCTGTCAGCTCAGCTATATATTTTTCAGCACCACCGGCCATAAAGGAACAGAGCTGTTCAGCCAGGGCGGCGTGGTCTTCCCTGCTGATTTTTCCTACGCAGGGTGCAGAGCACTTGTCAATATAGCCCAGCAGACAGGGGCGATTTGATGCCTGAGCCCGGTTGAAAACTCCAGTGCTACAGGTCCGCACGGGGAATACACGCAAGAGAGCATCGAGAGTCTGACGGATAGCCCAGGCCTGTGAGTAGGGCCCGAAGTAGCGGACACCCTTCTTTTTCTCACCGCGCATCACCTGGGCCCGCGGGTAGCGGTCTTTGAGAGTAACTGCCAGGTAGGGATAGCTCTTATCATCGCGGAAGGCAATGTTGAACCGAGGCTTGAACTCTTTAATCCAGGTGTACTCAAGCTGGAGAGATTCAAGCTCACTACCTACAACCGTCCATTCCACTGACGCGGCGGTATGAACCATGGCATAGGTTTTAGGGCTCAGCGAATCGACCTTCGCGAAGTATGAATTCAGTCGGTTACGCAGGTTTTTGGCTTTACCCACATAGATAATGCGGCCGTACTCGTCCCTGAACCTGTAGACACCGGGTTGGGTAGGGATTTCTCCCGGTGCTGGACGGTAAGAGGCAGGACTAGCCAAGAAAAACTTCTTTCTACTGGTTACAGACTGCCGGAATCTCGTTCGGCAGACGGTGAGACGTTGTACTCGTTTTTGCGGGCCTGACCAGAGAGCTGGGCGATAGCGTCCATGATGGTATCGGTCGTTTCACGGCGCTGGCGGCCACTCATCTTCTCCCCCAGCTTCTCAAAAATGAGTGGTTCACCCACACGAACCGTAAAACGGTGGGGGTAGACCATGTTAGAGCCAGGTTTCTGAATCTTATCGGTACCGATTAATCCCACAGGAACTACCCTTGCACCGGTCATGTGAGCCAGCCAGGCCACACCAATTTTTCCCTTGTAGAGGTAGCCATCTCGCGATCGAGTGCCTTCAGGGTAAATCCCAAAGACCTTGCCCTCTTCGAGCCTTTCGAGCGCTGTCTCAAGAGCCTTCATCGATTCTTTTTTGTCGGTGCGGTTGACCGGGATGATATCGATAACCTGGAAAAGTGTTTTCATGGCTCTGCCCTTAAAGCCGGGCGAGTTAACGTACTCAGCTTTAGCTAAGAAAGCTACACGCCTGGGCATCAGGGCAGAGATAATCACTGAATCCAAGAAAGCAAGATGGTTGGATGCAAGGATGACCGGCCCTTGAGCAGGGAAGTTCTCCAGTCCAGTAACTCGGGCCCGAAAGACCGTACGCAGAATAGCCTCGATACTTTTCTGGGTTGCCTTGTACTTCAATGACATGGTGGCTCCTACAGCCTCATTTCCAGGGAAAATACGGCTTATTTGATTTTTCTGACCGGTTTTACCCTATTTAGCATACCCTCCGCGGTCTAGCTCAAAAGCATTTCTGCTAGGAAACGGCCCGTATGTGACTCAGGGATGGCAGCGACCTGCTCAGGTGTGCCTGTTGCCAGGACAGTACCGCCACCATCGCCGCCTTCGGGGCCCATATCAATAATCCAGTCAGCACTCTTAATGACATCCAGATTGTGCTCAATAGTGATAACTGTGTTGCCCTTATCGACCAGCCCCTGCACAACACCTAACAGCTTGCGGATATCCTCAAAGTGTAGGCCAGTTGTGGGTTCGTCCAAAACATAGATTGACCGACCATTAGAGCGCTTTTGGAGCTCGGTAGCTAGTTTGACGCGCTGGGCCTCACCACCGGAGAGGGTGGTAGCAGACTGCCCCAAACGTACATAACCCAGCCCCACATCGACCAGGGTGTTGAGGTAGCGAGAAATCTTACTGAAGGCCGAGAAGAAGTCGGCGGCTTCGGCAACCGGCATCTCTAAGACATCTGCAATAGTCTTACCCTTGTAATGAACCTCAAGAGTTTCACGGTTGTAGCGTTTACCCTTACAGACCTCGCAGGGTACGTAGACATCGGGCAGGAAGTTCATTTCAATTTTGAGAGTACCGTCACCGGAACAAGCTTCGCAGCGGCCTCCCTTGACGTTGAAGGAGAAACGGCCGGGCTGGTAGCCACGGATTTTTGCCTCGGTGGTTTCCGCGAAGAGTTTACGGATATGGTCAAAAACGCCGGTATAAGTTGCCGGGTTAGAACGCGGAGTACGACCAATGGGTGACTGATCCACATGGATGATTTTGTCCAGCTGGTCCACACCCTTGATGGTCTTGTGGCGACCGGGCACCTGCTTGGCACCGTTGAGCTGGTTTGCCAGAGCGGTGTAGAGAATGTCGTTGACCAGGGTAGATTTGCCCGAACCAGATACACCTGTAACGGCGGTCAGGACTCCCAGCGGGAACTCTACATCCACCTTCTTAAGGTTGTTCTCACGTGCTCCAATAACCTTAATAGTGCGTTTGGGGTCCACGGCACGGCGGGTTGTGGGAACCTCGATGGTGCGGCGGCCAGCCATGTAGTCACCGGTCACGGACTCTTTATTGTCAAGGAGCTCTGCGAACGTACCCGAGTGAACAATCTGACCACCGTGTTCACCGGCCCCCGGGCCAACGTCCACGATCCAGTCCGCTTCTTTCATAGTGTCTTCATCGTGTTCTACCACAATCAGAGTGTTGCCCATATCGCGGAGCTTTGTCAGGGTTTCAATCAGACGGCGGTTATCGCGCTGGTGCAGACCAATCGAGGGCTCATCAAGTACGTAGAGAACACCCACCAGACCAGAGCCAATCTGGGTTGCCAGGCGGATACGCTGAGCCTCACCGCCAGAAAGAGTGCCGGCTGAACGGGCCAGATTCAGGTAATCAAGCCCAACATCAAGCAGGAACTGGAGGCGCGCGTCGATTTCTTTAAGAACCAGCTCAGCGATCTGTGCTTCTCGGGCATTCAGCTTCAGGGATCGCATAAACTCTAGAGCCTCACGCATGGGCAACTGCGTGACCTCTGCGATGGACTTGCCCCCCACGGTGACCGCCAGGATGGTCGGGTTGAGACGGGCACCCTGGCAGGCGGTACAAGCCACATTGCGCATGTACTGCTCGTAGCGGTCCTTGGACCAGTCAGATTCAGTTTCTTCGTGCTTGCGCTTAATGTAACCGACGACGCCCTCAAACCCTGAGGTGTAGCGGCGCTCCCGCCCGAAGCGGTTCTTGTAGGCTACCGTTACCTGGTAATCCTTGCCCTTGAGGATCGCCTTCCTAGCCTTTGCTGGCAGATCCTTCCAGGGAGTAGCCAGATCAAAATTGAGCTCTTGGCCCAAGCCCGCAAGCAGGCGGAGCCAATACTCAGTGGTTGATTTGCCCTGCGACCAGGGTGCAATTGCTCCCTCAGCCAGTGAGAGCTCCGGGTTGGGGATAAGCAGGTCTTCATCGACTTGGAGCTTGGAGCCGATACCGTCACAGCCCTGACAGGCACCAAAGGGTGAGTTGAAAGAGAAAGCGCGGGGCTCCACCTCAGTCACAGAAAGAGCATGCCCGTTAGGGCAGGCCAGGTTCTCACTAAAAGACCGGGTACGGCTTACTGAGTCTTCATCCTCATCCACAAAATCGATCAGGACTTTCCCATCAGCCAAACCAAGCGCAGTTTCAATGGAATCCGTGAGACGCTGGTGGACGCTCTCCTTGATAGCTATGCGGTCTACAACCACCTCAATAGTGTGTTTGTACTGTTTTTCAAGCTGAGGAGGGTCTTGCAGTTGAATAGTTAGCCCATCCACTCGGGCACGAGCGTAACCGGCGTTGGATAGCTCTTTGAAAAGATCGACGAATTCACCCTTGCGCGCTGAGACAACAGGAGCCAAAACCTGTAGACGGGTCTTCTCGGGGTAGCCCATCAGCACATCCACAATCTGCTGGGGTGACTGCTTGGAGATTTCTTCGCCGCAGTCAGGGCAGTGCGGGTGGCCCACGCGTGCCCACAGCAGACGCATGTAGTCGTAGATCTCAGTGATAGTACCCACCGTTGAGCGAGGGTTCTTAGAGGTAGATTTCTGGTCAATAGACACAGCTGGCGAAAGACCCTCAATAAAGTCAACATCCGGTTTATCCACCTGCCCCAGGAACATGCGGGCGTAAGAGGAGAGTGACTCAACGTAGCGACGCTGACCCTCAGCAAAGATGGTGTCAAAAGCCAGAGATGATTTACCCGAACCCGAGAGGCCGGTAAACACCACCATGGCATCGCGGGGAATATCTAGGTCAACGTTTTTAAGGTTGTTTTCACGGGCACCCTGCACGCGGATGTGCGTGAGGTCGCTGGCCATGGGGCGAGAGGCTAAGCCTGCCATACGATTACCTATCTTCAGGAAAGTCTTTTCGAAGATATATTCTAAACTATGCAGTAAAGTTTTGGGCAGACCGCGCCCAGGGTGCTTGGATGTTAGGCTACCGGCTGAAAGTGGTTAGCTAGCGTGACGGTCTAAAGGTTCTTGTCTGGAATCAGCTCATCTGCACGGTCAAAGACCGCCGTGATACCGGGGTAGCTGAGGTGCCCGGAATGAGCCGCAAAAGAGCCTATGCCTGATGACCCTCGGATCAGCTCCACCTTGCGCAATATTTCAAGCTCCACAACCACTTCACGAGCGAGGGGGCGGGCCCTAGAATCACTAGTATGACAGAAACCGGAACTCTCCATGCCTCTACCCCACTGATAACCATCCGTAGCATAGCTGTCTCTGAGATGAGCAACAAGGTCTACCTGCTCACCCATAAGCAAAGCGGGGCCCAGATTCTCATTGATGCCGCAGATGATTTTCCCGCTATCCAAAAGTTCACTGAGGCCGCACTCGCCACTGACTCCCCCGCCCAAGTCGGTCAGCCCGGCTCCGGAGTCCTTGCACTAATTACCACACATTCCCACTGGGACCATATCCGGGCTTTGCCTGATGCAGTTGCCGGGTGGTCACCCGCCACCTACTGCGGTTCGGCCGATGCCGATGCTATTGCGGAACAGGAAGGTACACGTATTGAGCATCTGCTCAACGGCGGGGAAAACCTCAATCTAGCAGGTATTGAGCTTGAAGTCATAAGCCTGCGCGGGCATACTCCCGGGTCGATTGCTCTTGCCTATCGGGACCCCAGCGAAGAGCACCCCGTCCTCCTATTCACCGGTGACTCCCTCTTCCCCGGTGGGGTAGGCAAGACCCGGGCTCCGGAAGATTTCGCCCAGCTCTTGGGCGATGTTTCAGCGCGTATCTTCTCCCAATATGACGATGCCACGGTCGTTCTGCCCGGCCACGGGGACACCACCACCCTGGGTGCTGAGCGGCCTCATCTGCCCGAATGGAAAGAAAGAGGCTGGTAAGCGCAGGGCTAGCTGAAATCTTAAAACAACTGAACACCAGAGCCCTAAATTTTTATTGTGTTCGGCTTCACCAGCTGTTAGCATAAAACCGATATTTGGTTTGGGGTGCCGCTGGCAGCAGAAGCGGCTGAGATTAGACCCACAGAACCTGCTCTAGTTAGAACTAGCGAAGGGAAACCCATGCGCCGTCCTCTGCCTGCGCCTCTTGCTCATAGCACTTCCGCTCTCGAAACGTCAGTACCCAACGTGCTCTCTATCGCGGGGACGGACCCCAGCGGAGGGGCCGGCGCGCAGGCTGACCTCAAATCAATTGCGGCAGCAGGCGGTTACGGCATGAACGCGGTCACGGCCCTTGTCGCCCAAAACACTCAGGGCGTCAGCGCTGTCGAGGTTCCGCCCGCTGACTTTCTGCGAGCGCAACTCGATGCCGTCAGCGAGGACGTTCGCATTGATGCAGTCAAAATTGGCATGCTAGGCTCTGCTGACATCATCGACACTGTAGCCGCATGGCTCGATAGCAACCCACAGCAGCTTGTTGTGCTTGACCCTGTCATGGTCGCAACCAGCGGGGACCGTCTGCTGGAAACCGAGGCGGAGGATGCCCTACGCCGATTCCTAAAGTACGCCACGGTTATCACCCCCAATATCCCAGAGCTAGCCATTCTGGCCGAAGACTCAGAGCCAGATACCTGGGACTCTGCCTGTGCTCTCGCCCAGGTAGTCGCCGAACGCTACCAGGTCGCAGTTATCGTTAAGAGTGGGCACCTACCGGGTGACCAAGCGGGCAACGCAGTGGTCACTACCCAAGGAACCACAGCCGTCTTCAGACAAAAGAAAATAGATACCTCCAATACCCACGGCACCGGGTGCAGCCTTTCTGCTGCGCTCGCTACACGACTGGCAACAGGAGCAAGCCTTGAAGCAGCCCTGGAATGGACTTCAACCTGGCTTCATGGAGCAATCTCAACCAGTCACCACCTCAGCGTGGGGCAAGGGCACGGACCGATCAACCACTTCTGGCGGCTCTGGGAACAATCACGGGTAGCGGATGCGACGCCGGTAAAACTCGGAGACTTCGAAGCGACCACTAGGCCGCCTCAGATATCAGCGGCGGGCCCGCAGACCAAACGGCTCTGGGAACTCACCGGCCAGATTTGGGACTCAATCTGTGAACTCCCCTTTATCCAGCAGCTTGCATCCGGCACGCTGGCCACTGCAGACTTCACCTTCTACCAGGACCAGGACGCACTCTATCTTTCGAGCTACTCCCGGGCACTTGCTACCCTAAGTGCTAAGGCTCCCTCATCTGCTGAACAGGTCTTCTGGGCGCGAGGGGCGGCGGAGTGCATTGAGGTCGAATCCAGTCTTCACGCTGACTGGCTGGGGCCAGACTATATCAGTGCAGGCCCCTCCCATATCACCAGGGCCTATACAGACTTCTTGACCTCATCCGCTTCTCTCAACGATTACGCAATCGGGGTGGCGGCGGTTCTTCCCTGCTACTGGCTCTACGCAGAAATAGGTGAAATTCTTGCTCAGGTCAATACTCCCGGTCACCCCTACTCGGCCTGGTTGAGCATGTACGGTTCACCAGAGTTCCGCCAGGCAACTGAGCAGGCTATTGCCTATGCAGAGCAGGTGCTCTCGCAGGCCCCGGGCCAGACCCTGGAAGCGGCTCAGAAGGCCTACCAGCAGGCCGCCCTCCACGAGTTGCGTTTCTTCGCTCAGGCCCAACTACGCAACTAGCTAACTAACAAAGCGCCCACGCCACCCGGACTGCCTTCACAGCCTGTTCCTGGTGGTGCGGGCGCTATTTACCGGTGATTACAGTCTTTAGAACAGGCCCACCATAGTGCCGTTCTCATCGAACCCAATGCGCTCAGCAGCGGGTGATTTAGCTAGCCCGGGCATGGTACGCATGGTGCCGCAGAGAGCGTACACGTAGCCAGCGCCTGCCGCCAGGCGTACTTCGCGCACGGGCAAAGTCCAGCCGGTCGGGGCGCCTTTGAGCGAGGGATCCGATGAAATGGAGAGGTGGGTTTTGGCGATCACCACGGGTAGGTTGCCGTAGCCCAGTTCCTCGTAGCGTGCCAGCTGCTTTGCAGCTGCTGGTGCCAGCTCAATGCCATCCGCACCGTAAACCTGAGTAGCCACCTTCTCAATCTTGGTGGCCAGGGGATCGGAGTCCTCGTAGGTGTAGGTCAATTCGCTCATGTCGTCGCAGGCCTCGGCCACAGCATCGGCAAGCTCTCTTGCGCCCTTCCCGCCCTCGGCCACACCACGGTGAATGGCAACGCGGGCACCGGCCTCCTCAGCGATCCGGCGAATAGTCTCGTGTTCAGACTCGAAATCTGTGGGGAAAGCATTGATAGCAACTACCGGTTGCACACCAAAGCCGCGGACAATCTCAAGGTGCTTAAGCAGGTTAGCCGCCCCGGCTTCAACATCGGCTGTGTTCTCCTCAAGCAGGCCTTCAGGCAGTGGCTTACCAGGTGTAATAGTGTAACGGCCCGAGTGCGATTTGAGCGAACGAACGGTCACTACTAGGACGGCGGCGTCGGGTTTGAGCCCCGATACACGGCACTTGACGTTGAAGAACCGTTCAGCCCCCATATCGGCACCAAAACCGGCCTCAGTAATCACATAGTCTGCGTGTTCGAGCCCCACATAGTCTGCAAGAACCGATGAATTGCCGGTGGCGATGTTGCCAAAAGGACCGGCATGAATCAGGGCCGGGGTTTTTTCAAGGGTCTGGAGCAGGTTGGGGTGGATAGCATCGGCAAGGAGAACTGCCATAGCGCCATCTGCTTTGAGGTCTGCGGCGGTCACGGGGTTGCCCTCTACGTTGAGGCCAACGACAACTTTGGCTAGTCGTGCTTGGAGGTCTTCAAAGCTGGTGGACAGTGACAGAATCACCATAATCTCCGAAGCGCTGGTGATGTCAAAGCCACTTTCGCGGGGCACTCCGTCCATGCGGTCGCCCAGGCCTATGACGACGTTGCGGAGGGCACGATCGTTCATGTCAATCACTCGCCGCCAGGTGATAGAGCGGGTATCCAGACGCAGTTCGTTGCCGTGGTGCAGATGGTTATCAATCATAGCGGCAAGCAGGTTGTGAGCCGCTGTGACGGCATGGAAGTCGCCGGTCAGGTGCAAGTTCAGTTTCTCCATAGGGACGATTTGGGAGTAGCCGCCCCCGGCTGCACCGCCCTTAATGCCGAAAGTTGGGCCCATGGAGGGCTGGCGCAGGGTCAGCATAGCCTTACGCCCGGTAGCGGCCATGCCCTGAGCAAGTGAGACTGAGGTAGCGGTCTTACCTTCCCCCAGCGGTGTCGGGGTTACCGCCGTGACAACGATATATTTAGCGCCTTTTGCCAGCGCTCTCTCGGCCTTGGTGTCAGCCGTGAGTTTTACTTTGGCAAGGTACTTTCCGTAGGGTTCTAAACGGTCAAGGTCAATGCCAGAGGCTGTTGCGATCTCAGTAATCGGTTGCAGGGTCGCTGCTTGAGCGATTTCAAGATCGGTGGGAAAAGGCTTACTCATAGGGGTGTCCTTGGTTTTTGTGGTTATTGCCACTCATATTTTAGTGCGGGGTACCCTGTTATCCGGGGTTCAGGCTACCAGCACACCGAGTTTTTGCGGAATGTTGAGGCTTTCTTCTAAGGGGTGGAGTACCACTCTAGGTTTTCCAAGCACCCAGTCAATGCGCCTCTAGCGGTTAGGTGCGGGCAAAAATATGGTCCGGGGTTCCCTCGGCAACAAGCCTGCCCTCTTCTAGGAGAACGGCACGGTCAGCCAGTGATGCAATACGCGAATCATGCGAAATGATAATCACCGAACGGCCTTTCATGACCGCTGCCAGTGACTGGCTGGCATCTGCCAATTCAAGCTGGGTCGTTGACTCGTCAAGAATCACCACATGCGGGTTAGCTGCTACGATACGGGCAAGGGCAAGCTGTTGCACCTGGTCTCTGGTCAGTTCGTAGGACCCGTCTCCAAGCTGGGTATCCAAGCTATCCGGTAATCGGCTAACCCAGTTTGCCCCGACGGCAAGGAGCGCATCAAGCATCTGCTCCCTATTAGCCTGAGGTGCCGCTACAGCAAGGTTCTCAGCTAGGGTGCCCACAAAGACGTGGGCCTCCTGGGTGCAAATCAGCAGAGCCGGGCGGTGGTCAGCTAGAGGCTCCGTCGGGTAGAGGCCGTTCCCGACTATCTGACCCATGACCTGCACCCTTCCGCTATGGGCTGTGAGCGATCCTGCTATCAGTCGAGCCAACGTCGTTTTACCGGACCCTGAACGCCCCACCAGGGCCAGGCTCTCCCCCTGTGCAACCGTGAGGTCTATGCCCTCAATAACAGGGCTCTGGGGATTGTACCCGTAGGTCACTCCTTGGAGCTTTACAGCCGCAGGGGGCCATGCTTGGACGGAGACAGTCTTACTCTGTTGACCGCTGGCTTCTCCCCGGTATTGTTCAGATTCCCGGCGGGCCTGCTGGGTATCTGACAGGTCAATGACACCAAAAACCCTGCCCATAGTCACGGTCATCTCGCGCAGACGATCCAGCCAGAAGGTGAAGATATCCGAGTCTACCCGCATGGAAAAGAGCATGATAGAGGCTGTTGAGACATCGCCCCAGGTGGCCCAACCCCGCCAAACACAGTAGGAGCCCCAGACCATAGCTAGCAGCAGAGGAAGGTAGGCGTTGAAAGCATCGACCGCCCAGAAGGTTGAACGGAGTACCACCATACGGTCGGAGATCCTGAATACCTCCCAAATTTTTTCCTCTTGGACACCGGAACGGGCCTGTTGGACCCCCAATTCTTGGATCGTTGCCGCACCACGAACGTTCTCTGTGGCCACAACGGTAAGCTCACTCATTGCCTGAGTTTTCCGCCGGGTTGTTGCGGCTATCCGGGGTAGGAAAATTGCCAGGGCAAGGGCCATGAGCACGAACATGGGAACGGTAACCAGACCGATTACCGGGCTCACCGTAAAAATTGTCACCGAAGTAATTACCATATATACGGAAATATGGATAAACTCCGGCAGACCGGTTGCCAGCACCAGTCGGACGCTATCAAGGTCATCGGTCAGGCGAGCAAGCAGATCACCGGAGCCCGCGTCCTCAATGGTTTGGGCATCGAGCTGGAGGGAAGCCTCCACCAGGTCAATACCCAGGTCACGGTTCAGGCGGACCCCCAATTTTTGCCCCTGAAAAGTCCAGGCTCTTGTCAGAAGCGACCCCAAAAGTACAGCACCCAATATGGTCAGCAGTATCTCCCAGGGGTAGCCGGTGAGCTGGCCGGTGGTGACCGCATCAACGAGCCGGCCCACCATAATGGGAGTAGCGAGGGCAGTAACCGAACTGGCAACAAAAAGTAGCATCAGCAGAGCCAACTGCCACGGCGTCTTGAGGACAGAGCGCCCAAGCAACCGCCAGGTTGTCTTGCCATCCGTAATGGGCAAAAGATTAGCCATCGAGCTCACCTGCTTTCAGCCGTCGTTCGACCTCCATGGTCGTACTCACGATGTAGATTCGTTCAATGTGGGCCAGAACCCCAGGTTGCCCAGCGCGCTCTTCTAACTGGTTGAGAATGAACTTCTGGCTGGGTTCATCCACCGAGTTGAGAGGCTCAGTCAGGACCAGGGTATCTGCTCTTTGTGCCAGTGCCCTGGCAAGGGCGAGACGCTGGCGTTGGCCGCCCGAAAGATTGGTACCTTCGGAGGACAGTGCGCTTTTCACATAGCTTTCTGGGTCTCGTCCGCCCAGCCGAATAGCAATTTCTTCGGAGTCAGTGATTTTGAGTAAATCAACCATCTCGTCACGAGTTAGGGTGCCACGCCCTAGTGTCAGATGCTCAGAGAGAGTCCCGGCAAAGATGATGGGGTTAGGTTCCGAGAGCAAGACCTGGTGGTTATCTCCCTGCGAACCATCGCGGAGTTTCTGCACCAGGGTTTCAGCATACTCTTGGGCAGATATGCCGGCGCAGCGAGGGTTGATATAGTGAACGGCCCCTGTGCCAGAAGGCACCAAAACACGAGCGGTGTGGGCGCCTTGTGGGGCAGGCGGGGAAGCTGCAGAAGAGGCATCTGCAATCTCTCGTTTCAGCCGCACAACACGTTTGTAGGCAACACGAGCATTCCGCCAGGACATGAGCAGCATCTCCACTGACCAGATAGGGCCGGTCAGGGTACCGATAAGCCCCACGATAGTGACTAGTTGCCCTGCGGGTATGTCAGTAATCCAGGTACCCTCTGGTGCAGCCCCGCGCAGCGCTAAGACCACCGCTAGCCAGGTCACTGTACCCACGAGCAGGTTGCGGGTGGCATAGGACCAGGTTTGAACACTCTCAAGGCGAATCTGGGAGGAGTAGACATCCTGAGCGGCCTGCCCGTAATGCACCATCATGCGCTTCTGTGCCCCCAGGCCCAAGATTGTGCGGATAGAAGAAGCGATATCGGATGCCCGGGATGTGCTTACGCTAACCGTTTCACGGAATGCATCTGAGTGCTTTTCGATGAGCTTTGATACCCAGGTCAAGGTAATCATGGTCACGATAAGGCCCGTAAGAGCTACTAGAGCTATCAGCGGGCTAATCGTCCACAGCTGCCAGGTACCCAGCGATGTGACACCAACCGCCGAAAAAGCCAGAATCATCGGTTGCCACATCTGCGAGAGCGCCCGGGCGTCCTTATTCAAAATAGCGATGAGAGCACCGGGGTCACGGTGAGGTGCCCGGTCTATGAGATGGCTGATGTAGAGCCTCCAGTCACGTTCAATACGTGCAACCACCCGGAAGGTGAGGCCCCAACCCAGAAACTCGACCAGGCACAGATAGGCGATAACACCCGCCAGAATCATGATGGCATGATAGGCCTGGGTGCTCAGCCCTGAGCTGTGCAGGTCGATGATACGCCCCACAAGAACGGGCATAAATACTGTTGCCAGTGAAGCAAAGAAATCTAAGACAAAGGGGAGAAAATAGAGTGTTCTCCAACGGAAGCCCGGAGGGGCAATGCGGAACTTCTCAGTATTTTGTGTATTTTTGTGCTCGGATTGTTCGGTCCGATTCTTAGCCACGAAATTCTCTTTTCAATCACAAGATGTGCAAGGGGTAAATCTACCGGGCATAAAAATACCTACCGGTGTGAACGCCTCCCGGTAGGTTGATCTTGGTTGATCAGCTAGCTGAGTGCGCTAGCGGTGAGAAACCCAGGGGGAAGCAGAAGGCGCCTGAAAGCGATGTGTGTTCATTTGTATGCTCCCCCTTTCGTGAGTTCGATATGCGGATATTTCCTTTGAATATCGTAGCCCCACCTCAGCTTATTTGACAAGCATCACATTTATATATTTTTTGTCTAATTTTCATGTGCTACCACCACGAGATGAAACGGAATGGGAGCAGTGCATTTACGCGGCTTGCCTCAGGGGCCTGCACTAAACTGGTTAACATCATGAAGATTCTTCAGTACCTTTCCCCATCCCTGGCAGATTCCACCAAGCACTACTACCGTGGAGATTTTGCAACCAACCCCCTCACCGGTGACGAAGCCTATGAGGCCTTTACCGAATGGATCGCAGCCCGGGGTATGGAGCTTTACCCGGCACAAGACGAAGCTGTCCTAGAGCTAGCCGCTGGCAATAACGTCATTCTGGCAACCCCCACCGGCTCCGGTAAATCCACTGTTGCTGTGGCCGCTCACTTTATAGGTATGGCCGCTGGTCAGCGCTCCTACTACACCGCCCCTCTTAAGGCGCTGGTCTCTGAAAAGTTCTTTGACCTGTGCGAGATTTTTGGTGCCGAGAACGTGGGTATGGTCACCGGCGATTCCTCTATCAATGCCGATGCGCCCATCGTCTGCTGCACCGCCGAGATTCTGGCGAATATCGTTCTTCGTGAGGGTGCTGGAGCCGACGTCACCCAGGTCATTATGGACGAGTTCCATTTCTACTCTGACCCCCAACGCGGCTGGGCCTGGCAGGCTCCCCTGCTTGACCTGCCCCAGGCGCAATTCCTGCTCATGAGCGCTACCCTCGGGGACACCAGCCGGTTTGAGCGGGAACTAACCGAGCTCACCGGGCGCGGTACCGCCCTGGTCACCAGCCAAACCCGCCCCATTCCTCTCAACTACTCCTACTCCCGCCAACCGCTGGTCGAGAAAGTTGACGAGTTGGTTTCCACCCACCAGGCACCGGTCTACATCGTTCATTTCTCTCAGCTCCAGGCTATCGACACGGCGGCTTCTCTAATGTCCCTGTCGATTGCGACCAAGCAAGAGAAAGAGAAAATCAATGAGCTCACTGCGGGATTCCGTTATTCTGCGGGTTTCGGCAAGGTGCTCCAAAAGTATATTAAGAACGGTATCGGCATCCACCATGCGGGTATGCTCCCCAAGTACCGCCGCCTGGTGGAGCAGCTAGCGCAGGCTGGCCTGCTCAAGGTTATTTGCGGCACCGACACCCTGGGTGTGGGCATCAACGTCCCCATTCGCTCCGTGCTGATTACTGCTCTCTCAAAGTTTGACGGTCAGCGCACCCGCCGGCTCAAGTCCCGCGAATTCCACCAGATTGCAGGACGAGCTGGACGAGCTGGCTTTGATACCGCCGGCTACGTGGTTGTTCAGGCCCCCGAGCACGACATTGAAAATGAACGGCTCGAAGCAAAGGCTCGCGAAAAATTTAGTGGCGACGAGAAGAAAATAGCCCAGTCCCTTAGGGGTAAAAAGAAGAAACCACCGCAGGGCTTTGTGGCCTGGAGCGAGAAAACCTTTGAGCAGATCATTGAGGCTGAGCCAGAGCAGCTAAGTTCGTCCTTCCAGATCACTCACTCCATGATGCTCAATATGCTTCAGCGTGAGGCTGACCCCTTTGAGACCGTCATGCTCTTTTTGACCGCCAACCATGAGCCCCCTATCAAGCAGAGATCCCTCAAACGCAAGGCGATTGGTATCTACCGTGAACTGCTCAACGGCGGGGTCGTGGAGCGCCTGGCTGAACCCGATGAGTTTGGTCGCACCGTCCGGCTTACCGTCTCCCTGCAAGAGAACTTTGCTCTGAACCAGCCGCTCTCCCCCTTTGCTATGGCTTCCCTCAGCCTGCTCGATTCTGAGAGCGATTCCTACGCCCTCGATGCGGTCTCTATCATCGAAGCGACCCTTGAGCGCCCCCGCCAGGTTCTTGTGGGTCAGGAGAAGAAAGCCAAGAGCCAAGCCCTAGCCGAGATGAAGGCCGAGGGCATGGACTACAACGAACGTATGGCTGAGCTGGATAAGATTACCTACCCCCAGCCCCTAGCGGAACTCCTTGAAGCCGCTTTTGAAACGTACTCGTCCGGTGCTCCTTTTATGAAAGAGTTCCAACTAGAGCCCAAGAGCGTAGTCCGGGACATGTATGAGCGGGCCATGGGCTTTGGCGACTATATCCAGTACTACGGGCTGGAACGTTCAGAGGGTATTCTGTTGCGTTACCTCTCCGATGCCTATAAGGCACTGCGCCAGACCGTTCCCCTCTCTGCCCTGACCGATGAGCTCACCGACCTGATTGAGTGGCTAGGCGAGGTGATCCGCCAGACAGACTCCTCCCTGGTTGATGAGTGGGAGCGTATGGCCTCCGGTGACCAAGGCCTACCCGTCCAGGACTCTCTGGAGGAACTGGTGGCAGAAAGCGCACCCGCTCTTACCGCTAACCCGCGTGCCTTTAAGGTCATGGTGCGTAACGCCCTCTTCCGCAGGGTGGAGCTGTTTGCCGATGAGCGCGACAAGATTCTGGGCCAGTTAGACGGCGAGCGCTCTGGCTGGGACTCTGACCGTTGGGCCGACGCTATGGACGATTACTTTGAGGAGTACGAGGATATCTACACCGATGCCGATGCTCGCTCCCCCCGTCTGCTGACAATTGACGATGATACTGCTGAGCACCCAGGGTTTTGGTTGGTCAGGCAGACCTTCTCGGACCCGGATGAGAACCATGACTTCGGTATTGTTGCCAGGGTTGATTTGGCGGCCTCCGATGCGGAAGGCGCTCCCGTGGTGCTGATTGAGAGCGTAGGGGCTTTCTAGCGCAGCACTTACCGCAGGTTCACGGCGATCAGGACGCAGCCTGCTGCCCAGAGCAGGGAGACGAAAGTCCCCACGATGAACTTTTCGGCGGTCAGGTGCCCGGCTTTGATATCCGGGTACCTGGCTAGTCCTTTGATTGCAACGATGACAGCTAGAGCGCTTGTTTGTGCGGTGATGAGGCAGAGCGCTACTGCGAGCCGTTCGAAGATGCCGATGAGGCGGCCTCCGCCTTCGGCTTCGATACGTTCGTCGGACTGGGTGATGTCTGCACGTAGGTTTAGGATCCCCAGGGTGCCGGTGATGTGCTGGCCCTTGGGCTTTTCTTCTGTTTGTTTCTGTTTAATCTTCCCCACGAAGTAGATTGCTGGAGTTGACCCGCCCAAACAGCTCACCAGCACTCGAGCGTTGTGGTCAGCTCACGGACCGGGGCTTCAAGGGGCTGTGCCAGGGTAGACAGCACAAGGGCCCCGCCGAGTAGGGTCATGAGAGTCCAGGTTTTGGGGGCGCTGGCGTTCTGGGTTTTTAGCCACAGCAGTGACAGGGTAAAAAGCGCTACCAGCAGGATGCAAATTACCAGGTTCATACATTCTCCTCAGCGAGTAGGGTTTTGAGCTCCTGTACCATGCGGCGGGTTTCCTGCCATCGCCCCTGTCTGAGGGCACGGCTGACCGCTGACTGGTAGGTTTGCAGGTGCGTGGCAATTTCTATCTGGGTCATGCCCTGCTCGTAGAGTTCTCCGATGGCCTGCCAGGAGTCGTTCCGGTCTTCTTCAAGCCCCATGACAAGTTGCAGGCTGGCTTCAATCAGTTCGGAAAATCTACCTGTTCCTTCAAAGGCTATGTGTCCGGCTGAGCGTTTGGCGCGCTCCACTGCGGTTCGCGCCTTCCTGTAGGCTTGGCCGTTCCCTTCGCGGGCATTGGCCGGTAGCGGCTCATTGACGGCACCGACCCCAATCCCGATATGCCAGGTTCCCTGGCGGGCCAGCACTAGGGCGGTTTCGAGCAGACCGTTTGGGTCATCGAAGACCGCTTGGACTTCGTCGCCTGCGGTGCGTTGGAAGGGCCTTAGCGGTGAGGCAATATTGCTGTTTCCGGCTAGGTCACTGTGCAGTTGGGGTACCAGGTCTTGGCCGGTTGAAGAGTTACGCTGGTCTACGGTCATGACAAACATATATAACAATATACTGTTATATCTTGGAATATAACAGTATATTGTTATATATAACGAGAGCTTAAAAGTCTTTTCCGTCCCTACTAGGAGGTCACCGTGGCCCTCTCTGCCCTACCAACACCCAGCCATCGTGTTGGGGCTAGACATACCATCGGCTCACTCAAATTCATCGATCACTGGTTCACCGTCCCCGCGACCCACGGCCTAATCTTTGGCAAGAGTGAGTCAGCGGCACTAGAGTCCCGTTTTGCCCAGCAGAGCATGACCGTTTTTGCCCGTGAAGTAGTTGATACCTCCGAGGCTTTGACTCTTCCTGCAGATGAGCGCCCCTACATGGTCTACCTCCAGGGTGGGCCTGGTGGCAAAAGCCCCCGTCCGGCAACAGAGGGCGGCTGGGTGCAGGAGCTAGCACAGACCCACCGACTGGTGCTCTTAGATCAGCGCGGAACCGGCAACTCCACCCCGCTCTCTGCCAAGGCACTCGCCCAACTAGGGTCAGCAGAAGTTCAGGCAGAATACTGTGAGCTCTTCCGGGCCGACTCCATCATTGCCGATGCCGAGGTCGTCCGTAGCTTCCTTCTAGCTGACCGCAAAGATCAGCGCTGGTCCACAATGGGCCAGAGCTTCGGCGGCTTTTTGACCCTCAGCTACCTATCCTTCGCCCCTGAATCCATCAAAGATGCCCGCATGACGGCCGGGCTTGCCCCCATCCGCTCTCACCTTGATGAGGTCTACCGCTCAACCCTGGACCGTATGCAGGAACGGAGCGAGGAATACTACAGCTGGTACCCCCAGGACCGCGAGCTGGCGGCCCGTATCGCGCAGCACCTTGCTACCCATCAGGAAGTCTTACCCACCGGTGAACGGCTGACACCCCATCGCCTGCAGATGCTGGGTCACCTTCTGGGCGGCAACGGGCGGGCACGCAACCTGCACTATATTCTGGAGTCTGCTTTTGCCGAGTCAAAAAACTGGCTGTCCGACCAGTTCTTGACTGCGGTGAGCGCACAGGTTAGTTTCGCATCAGCTCCCCTTTATGGGCTTCTCCACGAGAGTATCTACGCAGACGGGGCGCCAGGCTCCCCCTCCCCCGCACCGACTCGCTGGTCAGCAGCCCGTATGCACGCCGAGCGCCCAGAATTTGCAGAAGATGCAGAAAACCTGCTCTGGCTGGGCGAGCATATCTTCCCCTGGTACTTTGAGGAGGACCCGGCTCTAGGCCCGCTGGCCGAGGTTGCCCACCTGCTGGCTGAAAAGCAGGACTGGGGCAGGCTCTATGACCACGAACAGCTGGCTCAGAACCGGGTGCCTCTAGCGGCGGCAGCCTATGTGCCCGATGTCTTTGTCGATTACACCCACTCTATGAAGACCGCCGATTTTGTGGGAAACACCCGCGTGTGGACCTCGCAGACTCACCACCATGACGGCCTAGGAGTCGATGGCCCGGCCATCCTGGGCCATCTAAAGAACCTGCTAGCGGATATGCGCTAGATCTACGAAAGCAAAAGCCAGGTGCTCGCCCCTGATCAGGGTCAGCGCCTGGCTTTTTTGCCTGAGCTATCGAATAATCATCTAGGTAAGTCAGCTATAGCTTTCGGCTCTGGCGCTCTAACCACTCTTGATGAGCAGTATGAGCCGCAGTCTTAACAGAAGTAGCTGAAAGTACAAGTAATACAGCACCCGTCAGGAGCAAGGCGCCTATACCGCAAGGAATAGCGAAAGGTGATTGCAGAAACCAGCCCAAAACAAAGGTAAGGCCAGCGCCCACAGCCTGCACCAATGCCAGGATCCGCAGGGCGGGGACGGCAGCGCGGTGTCCAGCTTCCCAAGCGGCATCAGATTGCAGAGTCGATGCTGTACGAAACCCAATAACCCCATTGGGAGGCAGGCGGCCATGTGCTCCCATCTGAGCTGTCACCACAAATACTATGCTTGCCCCTACTAAAGAAATAACAAGCGGTAGATAGTCTATGAGCGACACAGTCGGACCCCCTCTTGTTGACTGAGCTGAGACTGCCTTTAATATATCTCTCATTCTAGGCGCATAGCAGCGGTGATAAAGCAAAACAAAACCGCCAGCACCTCCCCGCAAAGGGAAGATACTGGCGGCATCGGCCAAGAAGGTCAGCAAATCCCAGGGACCAGCCTCGAACCTCTTCCCTTAGGCAGTGTGCTCCGCATGGGCCGTGCGAGCACGATGCACCAGATCCTGGTACTCCGCCTCGGACTCAATCAGCTCATCCCGGTATTTCTGAGGAATTTTACGTGACTTAGCGGCCGCAGCATCCAACTTGCTCTGAAGCTCAGCACGCTGTGCGGCAGGAGCATGAGCAGGTAGGTTCAGGTATTCATCAGAGAGATTCTGAACCTTCTGGATGGTAGCAAGTGCCCTACCCTTAGGGGAATACAGTGAAGCAAGAACTGTCATGACTAGGACACTGATAATGACTGCCAAGGACAGCTCAATACCAACCTCTATCACCTGAACGGGTTGCCCATCGTTGAGGAAAAACAGAGTATTCTCGTGCAAAGCGTGGAGCAAAAGCTTGACCCCGATGAAGGCCAAGACAATAGACAGGCCCCAGGAGAGGTAAATCAGGCGGTCCAGCAGGCCGTCAATCAGGAAGTAAAGCTGACGCAAGCCCATCAGTGAGAAGGCTGTTGCGGTAAAGACAATGTAGGCCTCCTGGGTCAGGCCAAAGATTGCGGGAATTGAGTCCAGCGCAAAGAGAATATCGGTGCCGCCGATAGCTACCATAACGAGCAGCATGGGGGTCATGACCTTCTTGCCGTTTTCAAGGGTGAAGAGCTTATCGCCATCGTAGTAGTCAACGGTGTGTAAGACTCTCTTTGCCAGACGGATAACGATGTTATTGGCTTCGTCTTCTTCCTCTTTATCGGTAATTTCACCCGTGATCAAATTGCCCGCAGTGTAAATAAGTACCAGACCAAAGAGGTAGAAGATCCAGCTAAAGGTATTAATCAAAGCGACACCGGCAAGGATGAAAACAGTGCGAGCTATCAGAGCAAAGACAATGCCAAAGAGAAGCACCTTCTGCTGGTCAGCGCGCGGCACCTTAAAGCTGGCCATAATGATGAGGAAGACAAAAAGGTTATCAACGCTCAGGGCCTTCTCGGTGATGTAGCCGCCGTAGTATTCGGCGGCGAACCGGGTGCCGTCCCAGAAAAGGATGACCAGGCCAAAAGCTAGTGCCAAACCAATGTAGAGAGCCGACCAGATAGCGGCCTCTTTAATGGTGGGCTCGTGAGCCTTCCGCACATGGAAGAAAAAATCGTACGCTAAAAGCAGGAGGATAACCGCGATAGTTACCGCCCACTGTAAACCACTGATATGCATGAGAGCCTTTCTTGTGGTTGAGGGTTAACCAAATCCACAAGTCTCTCCCAACCACCTTAGCTTATGTGGTTTCCTGCCCCGGTTGGGCGCCATCGATCAACGTGCTGACGAAACAGGAATTAGCGGGATACTCCCTTGCTCGAACCTCAACTATAACCTACGCGGGCACCGTTTGAACAGCGACTACTCAGGAACGGGCGTCTCGTAAGCCCATTCCAAGAGCACAGAGAGCTAGGATAAGTGCCGCTACCACCCAGGCAGTTGCAAAATTGGTGGACTGTTCAAGAGCCCCAATGGCAAGGGCCCCCAGTCCGGTACCAATATCAAAATGTGAGTTCCAAGCAACCGATGCTCGCTGGGTGGCATCGGCTCCCCCGGCATCGCTCAGGGCTCGCACCATAGTCACCGATTGCAGGAAGCCGTAGCCAAAGCCCATGATGGATGCGCCCAGGAGAAAGAAGAGCACAGAAAGAGAGCTCGCCCCATCCATCAGGGCAAGCAGAACCAGCCCCAGAGCGACGAATCCCAGTACCGGTGTCATCAGCAGACGGGTCCCAAAGCGGTCGGTAAGTGAACCGCCGTAGAGACGGGTGGGGGTAGCTAGGAGGCAGAGCAGGAGCAAGCCGCCTGTAGCCAGTGTTGCGGTGGGCGCTATTTCAGTGGAAAAAGTCATGAAGGCACCGCCCACTGAGGTCACCAGGGTGAGCGTCAGTAGGGCGGGCCAGATACGTTTGATAATCGTAGTGGTCGAGGTCTTAGGGGTAGCAGATATTGTTGGCTTGCCCTCTTGGTCTTGTGCCAGATAGCGATCAACGGAGCGTCCCAGCTGAAAAGCAAAGGGTGCGGCGAGCGCAGCAATCGCGCCCACAGCAATGACGGGCCGGTGCCCAAAGACTTCGATAGCCCAGGGGGCAACCGGGGTGAAGAACATTTGTGAGCCAGCTGCGGCTAGTCCGTAGAGCCCCACCGCCCGGCCTCGGTATTCCAGGGGAACCAGGTAGGACATAGCCGAAGAACAGCAGACCGTGACAATGCCAAAGCCGACCCCTCGCAGGGCTGAGGTCAGCAGGATATTGGTCAGGGCAGGGCTGAGGAGCTGAATGAGGGAGGGTAGACCTAAGAGGATTGTGCCAAGGGGCAGTACATGTGCCCAGGAAAAATGGCGGGTAAGGGTGGGCACCGAGAACTGCGTGGCCACGGTGACAGCCATGAGTACAGCGTTGGTTGCGCCTGCCCCGAAGGAGCCAGCACCGCCGGCTACAGCCCAGGCGGGTGAGGCCGGGAGCAGAACGGCAAGGCTGCTAATGCTCAGACCAAAGGTGATGAGAATTTGAGGCATACCGGGCATGCGGGCAACACTCTGCTTCACGGTGGCTCCTAGAAAAGGTAAGGACACAAACCGCACAATTCTACCACCCTTCCGGGTTTAGGCGTGCCCCGCTGCCTGCATCTGCCGTAGTTCCTTCTTCAGGTCGGCTATCTCATCTCGTAGGCGGCCTGCCAGCTCGAATTTGAGTTCTTCAGCGGCCTGCATCATCTGTGCGTGCATGTCTTCAATCAGGCTCATCAGGTCCTCGGCGGGAGCGGCGGCAAGTCCGTCGGCACGTACCTTGGCTTCGGCCTTTTTCAGAAGTTCCTCGGCTTCCGGTGAGGTAGCCGCGTACTTGGTGCCCTTTTTGGATACAGTCTTTGCATTACCCTTGCGCGAGGCAAGGAGCTCAGCGGTGTCCTCTGATTCGCGGGCCAGCTTGTCAGTGATATCGGCTATCTTCTTCCGCAGAGGCTGCGGATCAATGCCGTGTTCCTTGTTGTAGGCCTGCTGTATCTGGCGGCGGCGGTTGGTCTCGTCAATGGCCACCCGCATAGAGTCGGTGATTTTGTCGGCGTACATGTGTACTTGTCCGCCCACGTTACGGGCGGCACGCCCGATGGTCTGAATCAGCGAGGTAGTGGAGCGCAAGAAACCTTGCTTATCGGCATCGAGGATAGCGACCAGTGAGACTTCGGGCAGGTCCAAGCCCTCACGGAGCAAGTTGATGCCCACCAGAACATCAAAAACGCCCTGGCGCAGTTCGCTCAATAGTTCCACACGGCGTAGGGTATCCACATCGGAGTGCAGGTACTGGACCTTGACCCCGTGTTCAAGCAGATAGTCGGTCAAATCCTCTGCCATACGCTTGGTCAGGGTGGTCACCAGTATGCGCTCATCCCCCTGGACCCGCACACGGATTTCTTCAAGCAAGTCATCAATCTGCCCCTGGGTGGGCTTAACGACAATTTCAGGGTCAACCAGACCCGTGGGGCGAATAATCTGCTCCACGACCCCATCGGCCTGAGCCAGTTCGTACCTACCGGGGGTTGCTGAAAGGTAGACGGTCTGGCCGATACGGTCCAGGAACTCCTCCCATTTCAGGGGGCGGTTATCCATGGCTGAGGGCAGGCGGAAACCGTGCTCCACCAGGGTTCGTTTACGGCTCATATCGCCCTCAAACATGGCACCAATCTGAGGGATCGTGACGTGGGATTCATCCACAATCAGCAGGAAGTCATCGGGAAAATAGTCCAGTAGGCAGTGAGGCGCAGTTCCCCGGGCGCGACCGTCGATATGGCTGGAATAGTTCTCGATGCCGTTGCAGAATCCCATCTGCTCCATCATTTCCAGGTCATACTGGGTGCGCATCCGCAAGCGCTGGGCTTCAACCAGCTTATTCTGAGACTCTAGTTCTTGGAGCCGTTCCCGCAGTTCATCCTCAATAGAGCTAATGGCCCTTGCCATGCGCTCAGCACCGGCAACATAGTGCGAGGCAGGGAAGACATACATTTCCTCTTCCTCACGGATGACCTCACCGGTAAGTGGGTGCAGGGTGTAGATAGCCTCAATTTCATCCCCGAAGAATTCCACGCGAATAGCGTTTTCCTCATACATGGGGATAATTTCTACGGTATCGCCGCGCACCCGGAAGGTTCCGCGGTGGAAGTCCATATCGTTGCGTGCGTACTGCATGCCCACAAAACGACGGAGTAGCTCGTCCCTGTCTAGTTCTTGGCCCCGCCGCAGAGTAACCATCTGGGCCACATACTCTTCGGGGGTACCCAGCCCATAGATACAGGAGACGGTTGCCACCACCACCACATCGCGGCGAGTCAGCAGGGAGTTGGTGGCAGAGTGACGCAGTCTCTCTACTTCCTCATTGATAGACGAGTCCTTCTCAATGAAGGTATCGGTCTGCGGCACATAGGCTTCGGGCTGGTAGTAGTCGTAATAGCTGACAAAATACTCCACCGCGTTATGAGGCAGTAGTTCACGCAGTTCGTTGGCCAACTGGGCGGCCAGGGTCTTGTTCTGGACCATGACCAGAGTAGGCCTCTGGACAGCTTCAATGAGCCAGGCGGAGGTTGCCGACTTACCGGTACCGGTCGCGCCCATCAGAACAATATCTTTTTCACCGTTCTGCACTCGTTCGGTGAGCTCAGCAATAGCTTTGGGCTGGTCGCCCGCTGGCTGATATTCGGAGACGACTTCAAAGGGGGCAACAATCCGGTTGATTTCCTGGGCAAGACTCATGCCCCTACCCTACCGAAAAACCAGGGCAAAAACTAGAACACCAGTACGAATATAGCCTCTAGAGCTTACAGGCAGAAGGTTACTGGTTCTCACCCCACTACCCTCCCCAGGCAAAAACTGCTGGCTTACTCCCCATCTTCTAGGCAGTAAGCCAGCAGTATATCTTGCTGAACAGGAATAGCTCCATCCCCTCAGGCAGACCTGAGATACCCTAAACCTGCTTGTCTTGCTGGGCCTTCTCAGTGGCCTCCAAGGCCACAGCTTCAGCAGTCACTACAGGAATCTGTCCCGTATTGGGAACCAGGCCCTCATACTCCGGCTCTGAACCTACCTCATACTCGGGGCGAATGGTGACTTCACCAATGGACGAGAAGTCTTCCTGGGCTCGGCGGTGGTATTCCTCCACGGGGAGAACCTGTTTCCACTGGCGGGTCTTCATGGGTGGCAGTTCGCCAGCGTCCTCTCGTAGGGCCCGCACCAGCATCCATATCTGCATAAACCCAATGAGCCAGACGGGGAAGCCGATGACCACAATGACGTTCTGCAGGGCTACGAGCCCATTATCGCCTGCTGCCACAAGAATTGAGGCTGACACAAGACCGATGGAGGCAGCCCAGAAGACCCCCTGCCGTTTGGGTGCCGGGTCTTCGTGCCCGTTAGCGATTGCATCCATGACCAGGGCGGCTGAGTCGATCGAGGTGATAAAGAAAATGGTAATCACCAGAAGAGTAACCACCGCAACCACGGGGAAGAGGGGGAAATGGCTCAAGAACTCAAAGAGCGCGGCGGGAATATCGCCCTGCTCAACAACGGTCTGCACCAGAGTGCCGTTCTCCTTGCGCTCAATGTTAAAGGCGCTTAGCCCAAAAACACCGACCCACATCAAGGTAAAAGCAGTAGGGGCAGACAGTACCCCCACCACGAACTGGCGGATAGTGCGCCCCTGGGAAATCTTAGCGATAAAGAGGCCGACAAAAGGTGCCCAGGTCACAGTCCATGCCCAGTAGAAGACCGTCCAGCTGCCGATCCAACCAGTATCGGCAAAGGCGTCGTTAAAGAGCATCATGACGGGGAGCTTCTGCAGGAAGTAGCCGGCAGATTCAACGGTTCCCAGGGTGACGAAACGGGTAGCTCCCGTCATGAGGATAAAAATCATCAGAGCAATAGCCAAGAGGATATTAATGTAGGACAGTCGCTTAACACCCTTATCCATACCCATGAGCACAGAGGTGATACCTGCGGCCGTAATGATGGCCACGATGCCTGCCTGGATAATACCGCCCAGGGGAAGTCCGTACATGATCCCCATGCCTGAATTAAGCTGGAGGGCACCCATACCTACAGAGACTGCGATACCAAAAACGGTAGAAATAATGGCTACCGAGTCGATGAGTTTACCGATGGGTCCGTGGATTCGTTCACCCAGCAGGGGCTGGAAGATCGAGGAAACGCGCGGGGGTAGCTTGCGTTTATAGGTGAAGTAGCCAAAAGCCAAAGCAGGTACCGTCAGAATAATCCACACGCCCAGACCAATATGCCAGTTAGCAATCGCTAGAGCATCGAGTGCCGCGTGATCAGACTGTGGTGCTACGCCATCGTAGGGTGGCTTGGCGTAATGAGAAATGGGCTCAGCAGCACCCCAGAAGAGCAAGACAGCACCCACACCTGCTGCAAAGAGCATACCGAACCAGGCCAATCCTGAGTATGCGGGTTCAGCATCGTCGTCACCAATTTTGATACGCCCGAAACGGCTCATGGCCATGTAGACCAAGAAAAAGAAGAAAATGGCAATACCCAGGGTGTAAACCCAGCCCAGGTATTTAATGATGAAGCCGGAAACCGCGCCGATACCGTCTGACATCGTGGTGGGAAAAGCCGCCATCAAGGCCGTGAAAAGCACGATAAAGAAGGCCGAGGAAAAGAAAATTGCAGGGCTGGTTCTCAGCCCTAAGAGGTTGTGTAGCTTAGTCAGCACGGTCAATCCCGGTGGAAAATGCGATTCCCTCTGCCCGGCTTTCTTGCATCCACCAGCCGCAGAGGTGCCACCCAATATCTAGGCAGCGCCTTTAATTCTAAGTCAGCTTTATATTGTATTTCCACTGCATACCCAGGCCACTTGATTTTTAGACACAGGCCCGTTCTCGCCCGTCAATACTAGTCAGAACAGATCTTTCTCACAGTTTCACCCCATCGACTGACTGCCTAAATAACTCTATGAGAACTCTCTCCCCGTGATTTTTCCATACACCCTGCCTACTTGTTCCTCCGTTTCTGCAAGCGAACCGGAGTTATCAATGACCCAGGTAGAAAGAGCGCGGCGTTCCTGATCGGTAGCCTGCGCATTCATGCGTGCAAGGGCATCAGCCTCTGACATACCTCGGAGTTCAACCAGCCGTCTGAGCCGCTCCGCTGGGTCAGCCTCAACCACAATCACACCGTCAAAACGGTTAGCTTGCCCCGTCTCAACCAGCAGGGGAATATCTTCAACAATGACCCCGCTCTGCCCCAGCTTTTCTGCGGCCCTATCCCTCTGTCGCTGGGCCTGAACCCGAATCGCCGGATGAACAATGGAGTTTAGTTTCTCCCTCTTGCTCTCATCAGCAAAGACCAGTGAGGCCAGGGCAGCACGGTCAAGGCTACCGTTCTTAGCCAGCACACCCTGCCCAAATACACGCACAACCTCAGCAAACACAGGCTGACCAGGTTGCATCAAGTCACGACCGATAGCATCGGCATCAATCAGGGTAGCACCCAGCTTGACCAAGATCTGAGCCACCGTTGATTTACCGGAACCGATTCCCCCGGTCAGACCGATATGAATAACCATTGTCTTCTCTTCCTCTTACCTATGTGCTGTGCCAGTTCCGTTTCCTAGCCTAACGGCTTTCCCGGGCCACTTTAGAATGGACACATGAGTGATAAAACCCGCGCCAACCGCTATACCGTACTTGCAAGCAAGGAGCCGGTCCGTCATCTCCTTGAGATCAAACGAAGCGAGTTTATCTGCTACCTACTCCGAGTTGAGTCTGAGGCCCAGGCGCGCGCCTATATCGAATCTAAACGCAAGCAGTACCACGATGCTCGGCATGTATGTTCCGCCTTTGTCATAGGGGCAGACCGTGACCTCCAGCGCTCTAGTGATGACGGTGAACCCGCTGGTACAGCCGGGGTGCCCATGATGCAGGCCTTGCTGGCCCGCAGGGCCCAAGGCCGAGAGGGGCAAACAGCTGACCTCTCAGATATTTGTGCTGTGGTAGTACGCTACTTTGGTGGTATCAAGTTGGGGGCAGGTGGGCTGGTCAGAGCTTACACAGAGGCTGTCGCCGCTGCCCTCGATACCGCCCGGCTCACCCCCCGAGAACGTCTCCGACTGGGTCTTATCAGCGTCCCCCATTCCGAGGCTGGACGATTAGAGAACGATTTACGAGCGCAGGGCTACGCTGTGCTGGGAACAGACTACAGCGCCTCCCATGCCGAAATTACGGTGGCTGTCTTTGACGATTCGCAGCTACAGGCAAGGACGG
This sequence comes from Rothia sp. P5766, assembly GCF_048513555.1. NCBI lineage: Bacteria > Bacillati > Actinomycetota > Actinomycetes > Micrococcales > Micrococcaceae > Rothia > Rothia sp. P5766. Next base: position 57,702 of record NZ_JBLXXS010000015.1, read on the forward strand.
AGGATATGCTGGCCCAGATTTCAGCCGGTGCTTGCCATATCGAGTGGGCAGGCACCGAGTGGGTTGATAGGCCCTAGAACAATCTATCTGTAGATCTGCCAGATAGGGCAAAGCCCCGGTAAGCCTGGCTTGGAGGGACTTACCGGGGCTTTGGGCATCCAGCTTTTAGAAGAGGGCAGAGATGATCAGAACGCCACCGGCGCCGATTGCGGCTGAGATAGGTAGGGTGATAATCCAGGCCAGGGCGATGGGGCGCATCAGTTTCCAGTTGGCGGAGTGGTTGACAATACCGACGCCGAGAACCGCACCAATCAGAATGTGGGTGGAGGAGACCGGCAGACCGAGAACCGACGCTGCCATGACCACACCTGCAGCCGCTAGCTCCGCAGCAAAGCCTGATGATGGGTGCATTTTGGTTAGACCGTGACCTACCGTAGCAATGACCTTGCGGCCCACAAACCAGAGCCCGGCAATCAGTGCAACTCCGAAGGTGATGAGGGCAGGGAAGGGAACGATAGCTTCCTTGGCGATAAGACCGGTTTTCAGTACGTCGAGGATAGCCACGAAAGGACCGATCGCGTTAGCGATGTCATTAGCGCCGTGGCTGAAGGCGAAGGCTGCAGCGGTAAAGACCTGGAGCCAGGCAAAGATAGTAAAGGTTGCCCGGGAGAGTTCTAGGTGCTGAAGACTGCGTGCGAAGATAGTGACACTAACCCAGGTAATGACAGCTACCATGACCATAATCAGGATGTTACCCATGGACGAGATGCCCAGGTTGAGTTTATTGAGCCCCTTGAAAAGTAGCATGGCTGTGATAAGAACAGATCCGGCTGCTGCCAGCACTGGGACGTAAACTTCAAGGGCCCGGTGGGAGTCCTTACTCTTTGCTTTCTTATCAAGTTTATGGACCTGGCGGTAGTATTCGCTTTCAGGTGCATCGGGGTCCAGCTTCTTGAGCTTAAACTTTTTCTTGCGAAGCATGGCGTTGGAGTAGGCATCCTGCTGCAGGTCTGTAATGCGTTGGAAGCCAACGTGCGGGGTGTGGGTGGCTCGCTCTTCTTCCATGCGCTTTTTCAGTTCGAGCATGGCGGCATCAATTTTTTCGTTATAGCCCAGGATGTACTTCTTGATAAAGCCGAAGAGAAGCCAGGCGAAGAGACCACCGAGAACGGGCGAGATGACCCAGGAGAGAGCGATTTGGCCGATCTTGCTCCACTGAACCATGTCCAGGCCCCCGGCGCCGGTGGTGAAGCCCGTGGTCAGGGCAGCACCAACGATGCCACCGATGATGGAGTGAGTGGTGGATACCGGCCAGCCCATGCGGGTTGCGACAAGTAGCCAAATGGCAGCACCGAGGAGGGCTGACATCATGATGTAGACGAACTGCATGGGTGCCAGGTCTATGGCCCCTAGATCTACGATGCCGCTGCGGACTGTGCCGGTGACTGACCCGCCTGCGATAACGGCACCGGAAACCTCGAAGACAGCTGCGATGAGCAGGGCCTGTTTGATGGTGAGAGTCCCGGCACCAACGCTGGTGCCGAAGGAGTTAGCGACGTCGTTGCCACCGATGTTGAAGGCCATGAAGAGGCCTAGGAGAACTGCTACACCTAGGATGATGGCCTGGCTGGGCTGGTCGACGTAGCTAACTGACCAGAAGGTAAACAGGGTGAATGCCACAGCCATGAGCCCGCCGAATCCCAGGTGCCACCATTTGTCGGTGGTGTCTCGTTGTAAGGCAGGAGTTGCAAGATCTGAACCCGAATTCGCGCTGGAATCCACAGGGCCCCCTTCATAGAGTTTTGGTTTGGCTTGCGGGCGCAATTGGAGCCCTGTTAATAGTCTGTGCACAAGGTTAACAAATGGTTAACTGACGCTAGCCTTTGCATGAACTATCGGGGTGATAGTGCATGCAAAGGGCCCTCCCCATACTTGGTGGGGAGGGCCCTTGATAGCTTGACGGGCTGTTTACTTGCCGGTCAGCTTCTTGCGGGGATGGAAGCGAAGATTCCGAGCGAGCGAGGAAACAAATCT
>NZ_JBLXXS010000016.1:0-53400 GCF_048513555.1 Rothia sp. P5766
GGTAGTGGGCGACTTCCTGCTGTTTTCTCAGGCTGAGGGGTAGGCCGGGCATGCACAGGTTTTTATTTTCATGTTCTAGATCTTGCGCCGGCCCTGGCTCCGCTTGCTTACTCATATTCATATTCTAGTGGTCGCCGGTCAGGGCCAGTGCTCCACCTTTACAGGATTCTCCCTAGCTTTTACCCAGTAATTATCTTCTGATGCCCAGGCTGGCACCTGTTGTGGGCAAGTATCTGCTCAGATTTTCTATTTAGTGTTAGGGGTGAACATAACTTTGGTTCTGGTTTCTATACCTAATTCATTGACAACTTATGGAGGAGATCTCATGCCCTGTTTCTCTAAATTCTGGTCGGTCCCTTTCCCTCCTGCACGTGAAGCAGATGATGTGGAATCTCATCAAAAGCTCACTTTTGAAGGTCGCCCTTTGGACCGGCCGGGAGAGGATATTGAAGACCAGGGGCTTACCTTTGACCTGGGTACTTTACTGAATCGAAGGAAGGCTTTGGGCTTGGCAGGTCTTGGTGTTTCTGCTTTTGTTTTGGCTGCTTGTTCTTCGCAGAAGTCGGCTACGTCCGGTTCTGCGACATCGACTAGTTCTGCTCCTGCACCTTCGGGGAGCACAGGTGTGGATGATACTTATGCCACGGAGATGCCGGGGGAAACGGCTGGCCCTTACCCCGGTGACGGCTCCAACGGCCAGGACGTGCTGGAAGTAACCGGCGTTGAGCGTTCTAACATCACCACCAGCATTGGCTCAACCGAGAAGGTTGCCGGGGTTCCTTTGACCCTGAACCTACAGGTCATTGATATGGCCAACGGCAACAAGCCGATGGCTAATGCGGCTGTTTACGTGTGGCATTGCGATGCCCAGGGTAACTACTCCATGTACTCTGATGGCTACACTGACCAGACCTGGCTACGCGGTGTGCAGGTGACCGATACAGAGGGCAAGGTGACTTTTGAGACTATCGTTCCCGGCTGCTACGCTGGCCGCTGGCCTCATATCCATTTTGAGGTCTTCACCTCCATTGACGATATTGTGGACTCCACCAAGGCTATTCTGACCTCACAGATGGCTATACCCCAGGAGATTTGCGATAAGGTCTACGCGCTGGAAGCCTACTCAGGTTCTGCCGCCAACCTGGCCCAGATTACTTTGGAAACGGACAATGTTTTCTCCGATGGTTGGGATATGCAGCTACTACCTTTGACCGGTTCAACCGATGCCGGTTACACCTCCGATGCCTTGCCTGTGCCGATTGATACCACGACCGCACCTGCGGCTGGTTCTATGCCCGGTGGCGCGGGTGCTCCCCCGGCTGGCAACCCGCCTGCTATGACCGGCGCTAACGGCTAAGTGGGGGTATACGGGCTTGTAAGTAGCCTGTAGTAAGTTTTACAGCGCGGGGCCGCTCCCAGAAGAGGCGGCACCGCGCTTTGTTGTGCTGGCTGTTTTCTATTGCCCTCGGCAACCCCAGCTGCTAGGGTTCGTGGCGCAATCATCTGCAACGAGTCCAGCTTTGACCCGCCACACCCGAATCAGCTGGGGCTGGCTGCTTGCTTGGCCGGTTCCGTCGATAACCTGCCAGGGGCCGCCGGCTACGCTGAATTCGCCCCGGTAGTAGGTGGTGACGCTGTAGTTGAAGTCGCCTGGTTCAGTGTATTTGTGGCTGGTGGGGGTTTCTTGGTCCCAGATGTCTTCGCCTAGTTGGTAGCCGGGGTTGGTGGTGTTCAGGGTTTGCCCGTCGCCGTAGGTGAAGGTGTAGGAGATGGGGATAGCACGCACTTGGACAGGTAGGCCGCCCATTTCGATATCGAAGGTTTGTTCTTGGGGTGTGGCCCAGAAGTTGGTGTTGTAGTTTTTGAGGGTGTGCGGTGCGCGTTCTTGGTGGGCTTCTGAGGGCAGGATGCCGAGGTTTTGGAAGTCTTCGGTGGTGACGATGATTGGTTCTGGGGCGGTGACGGTCTGGCCGTCGGGTAGGGTGTATTCGATGGGGTCCGCGGCTTGTCCGTCTGGTATTTTGGGCAGGCAGAGGTAGGTTTGGCCGAATTTGCCTTGCTGGACGCCAGGAGCGTCGGGTGGGGCCAGCACCAGATTGCGGGAAGCGTCAGGACTGCTACAGGGGACGTGTACGGGAGAAGACTTCGAGGCACCCTCAGCTAAACTCGCGCTAATATTGATATTTTCCTCTGAAGGCTTATATGCTGGCTGAGCTGGCTGATAACTATTACCCTCAATAGTCACGGGACTGTTGCCAGGTGCAGAGTGAATCATTGAGTTGTCGCTGCGGATCTTTATTTTGTCTCTATCGATTGATGAATCAATCCCATAACTATTTGGAGAAACGGAAATTATTGTTGCTGCAATCAGAGCCATAAATATATTAGATTTCTTCATTTATTGCCCCTCAACAAAAGCGACTACATCCATTAACCATTTTCCGCCTTTGTAGGTCGCTTGAAAATAGACGCCCCTGCCCTGGGTATGAGAACCGTCAACTATCGTCCCGGGCTCGTTGAGGTATGGCAACATATCATCAACGTTGAGGTTCCCTCCCCAGGTATATACACCATCTCCTTGCGATACCAACAAGCCTTCGCCTAATACAGCTTCACGCCTACCACCGATCACCCAGCCTCCACGTTTATACAGCTCTTCTGCCCATATATACAGTTCCAAATCAGCCGTATAATCTTTTGAAACTAGGGGCTCAGCATACGAAAAGTCGCCGGTTTGTATTCCATAATTGACCGAATCATTCCAGTAGCCAATGAATTTAAAGAGTCCATCCTCTGACTCAACATTCATGCCCTCCGGCTTCACCGGTTTCGGTACGTTCTGGGCAGGCCCCTGCTCATCAGCTGGTCGATATTCACCTTCCGGTGCCTTAGACCCGCCTGAGTAATGCTCGGCTACGTCACCGGATTCTGCTGGGGTCCCCGTGACGCTGGTTGAAGATACGGCACTGCTGGAAGGTGTAGATGGCTCAGGAATAGATCCAGTTTTCTGCTCCCCACAGCCGGTAAAAGTTAGTGCTGCTAGAGCGACAAGGGCGATGGGTGTTGCGAGAGTTTTGCGGCTTACCATGCTGGTTCTCCTGGGTGACGTGGGGCAATGAACTGTTACACAGTTTCTACCACTGCCGGTGTTCCCATGCAAGCAGTGGGCTACGAGGCTGTGGAAAAACTCTCCTTTGTGTCAGCTTGTTACAGTTTTCAAGAAGCATGTAATAGTTGCAGAGAATCATCTCCCCACGGACATTCGGTTAGCTACGGCGGGAATAGCTCCCAATGTGGCAAAATGTGTCAAAGATAGTTGATCAGGAAAAGATAAGCTGGTGAGCTAAAAATATCTTTTATGTATTTCAACGGGGCACTGGAAAGAAAGAATATGTAGGGAAACAAATTTGAGGCCTACGATGGTAACGCCTCAAAAAAGCAACTATATCTATTGCTCATTTTTTGTCTTTATAAGTAGCTTGAAAGTAGACGCTCTTGCCCCGGGTTTGCGAACCATCAACTATTGTTCCAGGCTCATTAAGGTATGCCTGCATATCTTCTACGTTGAGGTTGCCTCCCCATCCCTAGCCCCCATTACCCTGTTCAGCTAACGAGCCTTCGTTAAGAACTGCTTCACGTCTACCACCGACTACCCAGCCGCCATGAGCATATACTTCTTCTGTCCACACGTATAACTCTAAATCAGCCGTATAGTCCTGAGACACTAAAGGTTCTGCGTATGAAAAGTCACCGGTCTGGATCCCATAATTCACGCAGTCATTCCAATACAGAATGAACTTCTCCAAGCCCTCCGCTGTTTCTTCATCTATCCTTATCAAAAGATTTCAAATATAATACTCAACCTGATTTTCTAACAAATCTTTCTGAGATTTAGATTTTACAACTTTTCTACCTTTAAGTTTGAAGATAAAGTTGTGTAGGTCAAAAACAATTTGATCCTCAATAACCGAAAATCCTACAGGAATTGCGCCTCTTATCTTCTGTTCACATAGGGGAAATTCAGGACTAAAACCATAGTCCCAAGAAGATTTTCCTGGATTCGAAGACAGCCACTTTCTATACTTTTTAGAATTTTCAAAAATCACTCTTTTTTTAATCTCAATTTCATTTTCCCTCACCACAGAATTACTTCCGGTAAAATATTCTGAATAGTGCTGGTAAACATTTCTTACAGTTAAATCAGTCTCGATATCAAGGATGCCCTGGCGATTAATCAAAGACCTGCCCAGAAATATGAAAATAAGACTAAGAATGAGGAGAGCTACCGCAAGTAAAAACGAGCCAACTACCGTTTCCACCATCAAGCCACCCCCGTTCATAAATTGCCATAATAAATAAATAACGATAAAAAATAAAAGAATTACAGATGAGACCACCAGAACAACCCCTAATATTGCCAATATAATTCCATACCATCTACCAAACTTATCAATCTTTGTTCCATGTATAGTGTTTAAGTCGGGAAACGAGGAATTATCTGTAACTTTTTCAGGAATTCTAAGTAGCTTTTTTCTGGCAGACTCATCCTGTATCCCCAACCCACCCAACTTTGACTCTAAAATTGACCTATGAATCGCTTTTTTATATTCACCCCGAAAGCCTATCACATCAATATTTTTCAAAATATCATCAGAATTATGGTTTATGATTATCTGTTGAATCTTTTCAAGACGCAAAAGTTCAGGTGGAAGTCCCTTATTTTGGTTCCTAATTGTTTTTGACACATTGCGTGAAGCAATAATTGCAGAGAATATTGCGGCAGCTGATCCTAATAGGGTGGTAAGAAGAACTCTTGACGTTTCTGGGGCGAAAAACCAATCAAACATTATTTATCCCGTTAGTAGATAGATAGAGTAAAAGTTAGGCAAGACCACAATGGAGGCCGTACCTATCATGATAAGGCCCCCACTGTTGTTTTGCTTATATTTAGTACTTAATCAGCGCCGGATTAGAAGTATCTCCCCTACTCTGCAGAAATTTCCCTAGGATCCTCATTCACTCGGCCCTCGATGTGCTCCACAATCCTGCGGACAGCTTCATCAACGGGTACACCATTTTCTTGGGAGCCGTCGCGGAAGCGGAAGGAGACTGCGCCGTTCTCGGCGTCCTCTCCCCCTGCAATCAGAATGAAGGGAGCCTTCTGCTTAGAGGCCGTGCGGATCTTCTTGGGGAACCGGTCGGTACCGTAATCCACCTCAACACGCACACCGGCGGCCTGTAGTTTAGCGGCAACCTGGCCCATGTAATCGTTGAAAGCCTCAGCAACCGGCACACCAATGACCTGAACAGGGGCCAACCAGGCCGGGAACGCACCGGCATACTGCTCAATGAGTACACCCAAGAAACGCTCAAAAGCACCAAACTTTGCACAGTGAATCATGACAGGCTCCTGGCGGGTACCGTCCGATGCCTGGTATTCCAGCCCAAAACGCTTGGGCTGGTTGAAGTCGTACTGTACGGTAGACATCTGCCAGGTACGGCCAATGGCGTCCTTAGCCTGAACAGAAATCTTAGGCCCGTAGAAGGCGGCACCACCGGGGTCAGCGACCAGTTCCAGGCCGGTTTCGGTAGCAACCTGTTCCAGTACAGCGGTGGCTTCTTCCCACTGCTCATCGGTGCCGATGAACTTGTCCTTCTTATCGCCCTCGGTGTCGCGGGTGGACAGTTCCAGGTAGAAGTCGGTCATGCCGAAATCTTCCAGCAGGGACAGCATGAACTTGAGCAGGTGGCGGACCTCGTCCGGTGCCTGCTCCTTGGTCACATAGGAGTGGGAGTCGTCCTGGGTAATCATGCGCACGCGGGTCAGGCCCTGGAGCACGCCGGACTTCTCATCGCGGTAGACGGTGCCAAATTCAAAGAGACGCAGAGGTAGCTCACGGTAGGAGCGGCCACGCGAACGGAAAATCTCGTTGTGCATGGGGCAGTTCATAGCCTTAAGGCGGTAGGCCTGGCCCTCGTCCTCCATTGCGGGGAACATGCCGTCTGCGTAGTAGGGCAGGTGGCCGGAGGTGTAGAAGAGGTCTTCCTTAGAGATGTGCGGGGTCTTTACATACTGGAAGCCCTCCTCAATGTGGCGGGTGCGGACGTAGTTTTCCATCTCGCGCAGGATGACACCGCCCTTGGGGTGGAAGACGGGCAGGCCGGGGCCGATAGTCTTGGGGAAGGAGAAGAGGTCCAGTTCTTCGCCCAGGCGACGGTGGTCACGGCGCTCAGCCTCAGCAATGCGGTCCTTGTAGGCCACCAGTTCTTCTTTGGTGGGCCAAGCGGTGCCGTAGATACGCTGGAGCATGGGGTTCTTTTCAGAACCGCGCCAGTAGGCGCCACCGGCACGCATGAGCGCATAACCGTTAGCAATCAGCTTGGTGTTGGGCAGGTGGGGGCCGCGGCAGAGGTCCTTCCAGACGGTCTCACCCTTCTTGTTGACGTTGTCGTAGATGGTGATTTGACCAGCGCCTACCTCAACGGAGGCACCCTCGGCGGCATCGGCACCGGAGCCGGGCCCCTGGGAGAGGGTCAGCAGTTCCAGCTTGTAGGGCTCGTTTGCCATCTCCGCTTCGGCCTCAGCCTGGGTGACCACGCGGCGGCGGAAGGTCTGGCCGCTCTTAATAATCTTCACCATGTTCTTCTCGATCTTCTTCAGATCTTCGGGGGTGAAGGGTTCTTCAACGTCAAAGTCAAAGTAGAAGCCGTCGGTGATGTAGGGGCCAATACCCAGCTTGGCGTCCTTGCGGTATTCCTGCACCGCCTGCGCCATGACGTGTGCGGCTGAGTGGCGGAGCACGTTCAGGCCGTCTTCCTCATGGATACTGACAGGTTCAAGGGTGCAACCGTCGGTCAGTTCAGTGGAGAGGTCTACCAGGGTGCCGTCGATACGGGCAACGACAATCTCGGGGTTCTCGGCGAACAGGTCGGCTGCGGTGGTGCCTGCTTCAACGGTGTGAGCGGCGCCGGCTAGGGTGATGGAAAGGGATGACAAGGAGTCTCCTAAAGGGTAGTGCCCACCCCTACAACGGGTGAGCTAAAGTGTACATCTGCACGGTACGAGGGTACAGAACAGTATCAAGTCTACCCTGCCAGCAGGAAGGGCAGCAGAATACTGGAGACCACAATGACCAGAAAAATGATGCCAAAGACCCAGCTTGCCGGGTGCGCCCAGTTGGGTGAGTAGCCAACACCGATGTGTTTGGGCACCATGAGGCTGGGGTTATCCCGGTTGTAATAGAAAACCCCGTACTTAATGTGGTCACTTTCGTCGGGCAGTTCTAGTTCGGCGGGGTCCACTGCCCCGGCTTGGGCAAGCGCAAGGACGGCCCTATCGAGCGACCGGGTAGCTTTGACACCGGCCAAGCTGACCAGCAGAGTGGCTCCCAAGACCAGCACTAAGAATATCCAGATTTGGGCGGCCTGGAACCAACCGGGCAGAGTAATCAGTGCGGAGAGGTCCAGTAGTCCAATACCGAGCGTCAGCGTAAAAGCAAGTAGACCCAAGGAATGCAAGGTTTTCTGAGCCGCAACCTTGGTGCGGAGTCCCCGATAGTCTGCGGCACTCACGCCCAAAGCATCGCTCAACAGGTCAAGGTTTTGGGGCGGCTTGGCAGAAAGACCAGCCAGCTTGGCCTCACCCGGTTTGGCCTGACCGTTCATCTGGTGGGCCACAAACCATCCGCACAGCCATACCGTGCCGAGGGTAAAGAGGGCGCTGGAAAGAGGCATAAAGACGGCCCACACCGTTTTAGCCGCCCAGCCGTCGGCTTCACCCACCGCATTGAAGTGAACGGGGTAAGGGTCGGGCAGCTGGGGGTAGCGCAGTGCAAGGGCGAGAGCCCACAGGGCTACCAGGAGCAGAGAGGCCACAAACCAGCCGGTTGGCATGCTCAGGGGTGAGCCTTGGCTGACCTTGATGTTAAAGGTCTTTCCGGTTTCTACCCCGGCGTACCAGTTGCCCCGCTCCTTAAGGTCTGCAACCACCGTGCGTGCTTTGGCAATAGCGTAGGCCGTTCCGGCCAGCTGTAGAAAAGGGAGCAGGGTGAGAGCCACCAGCCCGTTCAGCTGGCTAAGAACCGCTAAAAGGCTTGCCCCCAAAATAAGCGGTAGAGATGTGGCTACCGTCCAGAGAGTAAAGACCCGGTTTGCCTGCTTGAGCTCCGGTGTGTGGACGTAGCTCAGGGGGATGTTCACCCCGTAGGGCTTGTTGACCGCTACGAGATTCGGGGTTGTCAGCAGAACGGCCAGCATAAAGAGGCCCGTGATCAGGGTAAGTACGGGCAGCGCTAATGCGTTAGACATGGCTAGCCTCCTGCTGGGATTCGAGCCAGGTCAGTTGCTGGCGCGCGGTGAGAAGAATGGCTTCGGTGTCTCTGCCTTGGGCGCGCCCTAAGGCCAACAGCTGCAGGAGGGCTTCTTCCCAACTACTACTGTCCAGGTCTGTAGCCGTATGGTGCGGGTCGGCGGCGACGGTTGTTTTCCCTCGGTTGTGGCTAACAACCAGGCCTTCTGCCTTAAGCAGGTCGTAGGCTTTGAGCACCGTGGCGGGGTTAATGCTGAGTTCCTGGGCCACGGCTCGCACGGAAAGAAGCTGGTCGCCGTAGGCCAGCTGGCCGGTAGCAATTGCCTGGACCACCGCATCGTGTATCTGCTGGTAGACCGGTAGCGGCGAATTATCCCTAATGGTGATGTTCATGGTCTCCCCCCTATCTGTATTAGTTTTAATAATACAGATGGGGGGGGTGGGGCACAAGACCTCCGCGCAGAAATTGCGGGGCAAGCGAAACTTAGGAAAGTGCCTTGTACCCCAGTTCAAAGAAGTCATATTCAAGCTGAAGAGCCTTTCTCCACAGCGGCAGCAGGGTCTGAACCTGCTCACCATCAAGAAGTTGGCGCTCCAGCTCCCCTGCCAAGAAGTTCACCCACTCCTTGAAAGAATTGCCACGGTGCAGATCAATCCACCCCCGGTACAGGTCATTCTCTGGAAGCTCCCTCTGCAGAGAGCCCCAGTCCAGGTAGAGCCCTTCAGCGATAACCAACATGACCAGGAGCTCCGCGTAGCTACCCTCCCGGCCCACTGAGTACATCAGCTCTTGAAACTGCCTGGTTGTTGCATCCAGTTCAGGCTGCGAATAGTCCGCTTCGGGCACTCCGAAATCCCCAAAGGCCTTCAGGAAGTATGAGTCTTCATCGCTAGCCAGAAAGCCTAGTTGTTGTGAGAAGCGGATCTTTGCTTTCATGCTGTCAGCCCGGGCAACGCAAGAGCCCAACATGCAGATGAAAGCCTCGAAGAATTGGTAATCCTGAATCAGGTAGCGGCAAAAGACTTTTGGGTCCAAGGTGTCATTGAAGAGTTCATCAACGAACCTGTGCTGGATAGAGGCCTGCCACAGCTCCTGAGTCTCGGTGAGGAATTGTGAAAGGCGGGGGCCTACCTCAAAGGTGTGTTGGTTCTGAGCCATGAATCTGCACTTTCTCTGGGAGACATGGTTGCACCAACAATTATGCTGTTTTTAGACAGCCTCTGGGAGATTTTGTGAAGCTTTAGCTCGTGATTTCTTAAAGGTGACGTCCAGACCGTCCACAGCTTTCAGGCGCTTGCGCATGACCTTAATGGCCTCGGGGTTCTGGTCAATCATCAAGAATTTACGGCCCAGCTCCGCACAGGCGTGCCCGGTTGTACCGGAGCCACCAAAGAAGTCCAGCACCCAGTCACCCTCGGCACTCGATGCCTGTACTATACGGCGCAGAATACCCAGGGGTTTTTGGGTGGCATAGCCAGTTTTTTCTCTACCGCTGGGTGAGACAATAGTGTGCCACCAAACGTCAGTGGGCAGTTTGCCAATCGCGGCTTTCTCTGCGGTAACCAGCCCGGGCGCCATGTAGGGCTCCCTATCAACAGCCAATGAATTAAAGTAGTAATTTTGGGGGTCTTTGACGTAGACCAGAATGTTGTCGTGCTTGGCGGGCCATTTTTTCTTTGACTTAGCACCGTAGTCATAAGCCCAGATAATCTCGTTCAAAAAGCATTCACGGCCAAAGAGCGCATCGAGTACCACCTTGGCGTAGTGCACCTCGCGGTAGTCCAGGTGCAGGTAGAGCGTGCCGCTGGGTTTGAGTAGTCGCCAGGCCTGCATGAGCCGGGGCTCTAGAAACTCCCAGTAGTTCTCAAATGAGTCTGAATAGCCGTAGATATCGCCCTTAATAGTCTCGTAAGTCTGGCCTTTATAGCCGACCCGGGTTCCGCTCTCAGCACGCACGGTTTTGATGCTCTGCCGCTTCTGGGTTTTACCCGTATTAAAGGGCGGGTCGATGTAGATGAGTTGGAAACTCTCTTCGGGCAGGTTTTTGAGCACGGCAAGATTATCGCCGTGAACCACCATGCTGGAACTATCTACTGACCACAAAGAACGTTTTGACACAAGCTATAGGATACCCCACGAGCTTCCCTACCCTTAGGGTATCCCCGCCACCGGGACCCAGCCAGTCTTCCTGATGAGCGATTTAAAGCCCTTGACTTATAAAAATTTCTTTATATAAAATATTTCTTATGGATACCGCTGAAGAATACCCACTAGAGACCTACCAGCCCTCAGTGGCGCTCTTCTCGGCTCTAGCTCACCCCTTGCGGCTAGCTATGTGCCACCACATTATGGACCAACCCCATACGGTCAGTGAGATTCATAACTGCCTAGGGGTTTCCCAGCCCCTGGCCAGCCACCACCTCAAGCTCCTCAAAGAGGCCCAGGTTATTACTAGCTGGCAAGAGGGCCGCAAAACCTTCTACCAGCTAGCTGATCAACATATCAAACACATCATTCAAGATGTCCAACAACATACAAAGGAACAAAGATGAGCACCCTTAGCCACCGCGAATCAGAAGCCCACGCCCACACCCACGGCCCAGACTGCGGCCACCAGGCTATCATCCACCTGGACCATGTAGATTACCTGCACGATGGTCACGCCCACCGTGAGCACGAGGGCCACTACGATGAATGCAGCACCTGCCAATGCCAGGACTGCTCAGACATCTGCGCCACCTGCGAATGCAGTAACTGCGACTGCCCCACCTGCAACCACCAGAGTTGCCAGTGCGCAGAGTGCAGTGACAGTTGCGCCAACTGCCTCTGCGATAACTGCAGCTGCTCCACCTGCCAGCACGCAGCCTAAAAAGCAAGCAGTCTACGGACCATAGAGCACCTACAGAGAACGCCACAGGCGGCCCCCCGGGAGCCGCAGGATAAAATTATCCTGCGGCTCCCGGTTTACTGAGGATAAGTAGGCAATACCCCCTCAAGACGGTATTCTATAAATCACAAGTACAAAACTTGACATCCCCTGAGGAGGAGAGAAGAAGATGAGCGGAACAATTACCCTGGTATCGCAGACCTCTAAGTCACATAAGCCTCTAACGGTAAACACTCGATGGGCGCAGCCACAGGATGCTCAGGATTTGGCTCGTTTGTACTTTGCCTCCTATGACGAGAACCGCTTTGGTTCCCAGTCAGAAGCTGAGCAAGAAATATCGAGCATCCTGCGCGGTGAGCACGGGGACTTCTATGCTGAAGCCTCCCCCGTCATCCTAGATGACCACGGCAGGATCATCGCCGCTGCGCTCTGCCTCAAAAACCGCATCGTGACCGAGCCCAAAAATATACCGACCATCTACGAGCTGTTCACTGCGGCCTCACGCCGCCGTGAGGGCCTGGCTGAGCAGCTGATTCGCCGGAGCCTGGATCAGATGTTTGCAGACGGCTACCAGCAGGTATCGGTATGTATTAGCGATAATAACGCTGCCGCGCTAGCTCTCTACCTGACCCTGGACTTTAACCGCTGGTTCCCTGAGCCCGAGGATATTATCTAGGCCTCCCGCAGCCTGCCTTTACAGTCCGGTCAGTAGGTCCTCAACTGGCTCGATCAGGTAGCTGGCCTTATTGTGCACGTTACCTACGTCCTTACTGACCGGGTGCAGGGTCCAGGCAGAGAGCTGGGCGAAGGCTTCTTGGCGAATTGAGTCTAGCTCGGCTTCCGCGGCCTGTCGATACTGCGCTTTGAGGGCAGAGGTTGAGGGTGCTTGCCCGCCAGCGGGCCGACCTGCCTGCAACCAGCGGGTGAGACTGTCACTGGGGCTGATAGCTTTATCATCGGCGACAGAGAGAGGCACCGGTAGCCGGCTGTGTAGCTTCCCCAGTTCCTCTTCCATGGGGCTGGCACAGGCGGGGTTCCCTCCCACATCAGCCACAATTCCGGTGTCAAACTCACCATTGCCTGGTGAATCCATGGTGATAATGGAGCAGGACAGCAACCAGCTCTTGGCTCGACCCTCAAATACTTGACCGGGACCGGCAAAGTCTTCAGGAATCCGCCACCAGGAATACAGCCCCGCACAATAAATGGGTCTGCGGTCAGAACGGTGCACAAAGTAGGGTGTCTTGGCCTGTTTACCGCCAGCAGTGATCTCGGTCTTCCATTCGTAGTAGCCGCTCATAGGGATTGCACAGTGCCCGGCTACAGCGGCATCACGGAAGGTGGGCTTAGTAAAAATAGTCTCGCTCCGGGCGTTAAAGGCACGGGAAGACTGCGCCGGGTCTTGAGCCCAGGCAGGTAGCAAACCCCAACGGGCACTGTGCAGTTCGCGCACAAAGCTACCGTTCTCAAGCCTATCGACCAGAATAGGCACGGAGGCTGTGGGTGCAACGTTGTAATTAAGGACGGGTTCAGCTAGCTCAACACCGGCCACATACTGGGGATGTTCCATAGCAAGCTCTAGGGCGTAGCGGCCACACATGAGACCCCCCCCTTTTCGTAGGCCTCAAGGACGGCATCTTCGACATCATCAACGGTCACTAAAGGCTCAATGTCCTGGACTGCACCGACTGTTGCAGGGTCTAACGGTAGCTCTAAAGCCTGATAAACATCGCGAGTGACCGCGCGCAGGGGTGCTGAATCTTGCACTACTATCCCCGCTGAAAACCACCAGGCACCAGCGACAACCCGCTGAGCTGTTCCAACCAGTTTAACCTTCTTACCGTTGGCCAGCTGACCCCAGACCGAATACTCACCGGGGCAGTACTCCCCCGCTATCTCTCCCAGGCCAGCCTCTACCCCCAGTGTTTCGAGCGCCTGAGCGAGTAAGTCCCCAAACTGCCGGTAGCGCAGGTGGTTGCCACTGACAGCATCCGGGTCGTGCTGAAAATGGTCAATGACCAGGCACCCCCGGTGGTAAGCGGCAGCTCGTCCGCCCACCCGCCGAACAAGGGGTTCAAAACCGTGTGCTTGCGCTAGCTGCGCTGCCTCTTCAAAGCCAGGATTGAGCTGATCCCTACGTCCAAAGGCAAGAGCAGCCGCAGGGCGGTAAAGCCTGATATGTGATTCTTCCTCCCCCCTGCCCACAGCCCTGACGGTTTCTAAAGCACGCTCAATCGTGTTGGCCATCCTCGACCCCTCTCGGCCAGGCCGCCGAATCTCTACCATTAGCTCACCGAAATTTCATTAAGACTGGTCGAGACGAACTCCCACCAGGCCGGGCGCAGACCGGCCTTCAGGGCTACCTGCTGGCTCAGGATATGTGAGGGGCTTGTACCGTAGAAAGGAACGAATCCTTCCAGCAGAATAGCAACTGCAAGTTCACGCACCAGATAAGAAGCCAGCCCCCTACCCCGGTACTCGGGGAGCACATCAATCCCAATTTGCCGGCACCAGTTGGAGTCTTCGCTAGCCCCTGAAAGAGCAACCACTTCGCCCCCGGCAAGGGCCCCCAATACCTGGACATCCGGGCGGAGCTCCTTGAAACCCAGGGCATTTTCGAAGCGGCTATCGCCCCGGAATTTCTCGAATTCTTCCGGCTCAAGCCACCGGTACTCAAAGCCTGCGGGGGCAGACCGTTGTAGGTTCTGCTCCTGCCAAAAATCTTTGCCGGGGGTATAGAAGAGCGAGGTACCGCTTAGCTGTAGCGCATAGGGGGTCAGGTAATCGTTGAGTTTGCGCAGTTCGGAGTAGTCCCCCACCCAGTTGCCGTTGTCCCCTGCTAGTAGGTTATCGGCGGCCTCGCGGACTCGCGGGTGCTGGGCGCAAATCACCGTCAGCCCTCGAAAGTTTATCAGCCTCAGCTCCCAGTGGTCACGGTAGCGGCGACGGGCCGGGTGCATTTGGTCCAGCGGTAGTCGAGGCGCAGAAAGCTGGGTAGAACCGTGCTGACGAGCTATGGCAATGGCCTGTTCAGGTAGGCACAAATCTACCGACAGTTGGGCGGCCAAAATTTCTTCTACAGCTACATAGCTGGTGATGGCGGCAGGCATAGCTCTCTTTCTCTGGCTATCTGGCTCGTCTCCTGGGGCGCGGGCAGCTACTGGTGAACGCACCTGTCATGCCTCTCCCCCGCTTGTGTGCGGTGGAGAGGCAGCTTTCTTCAGGTTAAACGTTGGGGCTTAGCTTAGAAGTCCCAATCCTCGTCCTCTGTGTTAACGGCCTTGCCGATCACGTAGGATGAGCCGGAGCCAGAGAAGAAGTCGTGGTTCTCATCAGCGTTGGGTGACAGGGCTGCCAGGATTGCCGGTGACACGTTAGTGACGGTTGCCGGGAACATAGCCTCGTAGCCTAGGTTCATGAGTGCCTTGTTGGCATTGTAATGCAGAAACTTCTTAACGTCCTCGCTCAGGCCAACCCCGTCGTAGAGTGAGTGGGTGTAGGCCACTTCGTTCTCGTAGAGTTCGTAGAGCAGGTCGAAGGTGTATTCCTTAAGTTCTGCCTGGCGCTCGGGGGTTTCCTTTTCAAGGGCGCGCTGGAACTTGTAGCCAATGTAATAACCGTGCACGGCTTCGTCCCTGATAATCAGGCGGATCAGGTCTGCGGTGTTGGTGAGCTTGGCACGAGAGGACCAGTACATGGGCAGGTAGAAGCCGGAGTAGAAGAGGAAGGATTCCAGCAAGGTTGAAGCTACCTTCTTCTTAAGGGGATCGCTGCCCTGGTAGTAGTCCATGACGATGCGGGCCTTCTTCTGCAGGTGCTCGTTCTCGGTGGACCAGCGGAAGACCTCATCGATTTCCTTGGTGGAGCAGAGCGTGGAGAAGATGGATGAGTAGCTCTTGGCGTGTACGGACTCCATGAAAGCGATGTTGGTGTACACGGCTTCTTCGTGGGCAGTTACGGCATCTGGCAGCAAGGAGACAGCGCCAACGGTTCCCTGGATGGTGTCCAGCAGGGTCAGGCCGGTGAAGACGCGCATGGTGAGCTGCTTTTCTTCCTCGGTGAGGGTCTTCCAGGACTGGACGTCGTTGGAGAGCGGCACCTTTTCTGGTAGCCAGAAGTTGGCGGTCAGGCGGTCCCAGACCTCTAGGTCTTTTTCATCTTCGATACGGTTCCAGTTGATTGCTTCAACGTGATGGACCAGTTCGACCTTCTCACTCATGGTGATGGGTTCTCCTCGCGTGGGGGTGGTATGTGTGCCGGTGAGGGCACTTTTGTTTCTATTCTGTCACCCTACCGGGTAAAAAGCATGGTGACCTTGAGGCGGGTTTGGGGGTGCTCCCCCGCCGGGCTCGAAAAAGCTTGCTGGGCTTCATAGTCCAGCCCAGCAAGCTTCAAGCCTTTAGAGCATGCAGGACACGCAGCCTTCGACTTCGGTCCCTTCAAGAGCCATCTGGCGGATACGCGAGTAGTAGATGGTCTTAATGCCCTTTCGCCAGGCATAAATCTGGGCCTTGTTGACGTCGCGGGTAGTTGCGGTGTCCTTGAAGAAGAGGGTCAACGACAGGCCCTGATCTACGTGCTGGGTGGCAACAGCGTAGGTGTCGATGATCTTCTCGTACCCGATTTCGTAGGAGTCCTGGTAGTAGTCCAGGTTCTCGTTGTTCATGTAGGGCGCGGGGTAGTAGACACGGCCCAGTTTGCCTTCCTTGCGGATCTCAATCTTGGAGGCAATCGGGTGAATCGATGAGGTTGACCCGTTAATGTAGGAGATTGAGCCGGTGGGCGGAACGGCCTGCAGGTTCTGGTTGTACATACCGTACTCGGCGACGTTGGCAGCCAGCTGCTTCCAGTCATCAGCGGTGGGTACAGAGTGTCCTGTAAAGAGTTCACGGGCTCGTTCGGTCTCAAAGTCCCAGGTTCCGTTGATGTACTTCTCAAAGTACTCGCCGCTGGCGTACTTGGACTTGTCGAACCCCGCAAAGGTTTCCTTGCGTTCACGGGCGATTTCCATAGAGGCGCGGATTGCGTGGTAGGTGACGGTGTAGAAGTACATGTTGGTGAAATCAAGTGCTTCTTCGGAACCGTAGTAGATATGCTCGCGGGCCAAGTAGCCGTGCAGGTTCATCTGTCCCAGGCCAACGGCGTGGCTCATGGAGTTACCGCGTTCGATGGAAGGTACGGAGCGAATATCAGACTGGTCTGAGACTGCTGTGAGCGCGCGAATTGCGGTTCCCACGGTCTGGCCCAGATCACCACCGTCCATTGCCAGGGCAATGTTGAGTGAACCCAGGTTGCAAGAGATGTCCTTGCCAACGGTTGCGTAACCCAGGTCGGGGTTGTAAACCGAGGGCTCGGAAACCTGCAGGATCTCGGAGCAGAGGTTGGACATAATGATTTTGCCGTCGATGGGGTTGGCCTTGTTGACGGTGTCCTCAAACATGACGTAGGGGTAGCCGGACTCGAACTGGATTTCTGCCAGGGTCTGGAAGAATTCGCGGGCCTTGATTTTAGTCTTCTTGATGCGAGCATCATCGACCATTTCGTAGTACTTCTCAGAGACGTTGATATCTGAGAAAGGTAGGCCGTAGATACGCTCAACATCGTAGGGCGAGAAGAGGTACATGTCCTCGTTCTTCTTAGCCAGTTCGAAGGTGATATCGGGGATGACTACGCCCAGGGACAGGGTCTTAATACGGATCTTTTCGTCAGCGTTTTCGCGTTTGGTGTCCAGGAAGGAGTAGATATCTGGGTGGTGGGCGTGCAGGTAGACTGCACCTGCACCCTGACGGGCACCTAGCTGGTTGGCGTAGGAGAAGGAGTCTTCCAGGAGCTTCATCACGGGGATAACACCCGAGGACTGGTTCTCAATCTTCTTGATGGGTGCGCCGGCTTCACGCAGGTTGGTGAGCGCAAAAGCCACACCGCCGCCGCGCTTGGAGAGCTGCAGGGCCGAGTTGATGGAGCGTCCGATGGACTCCATGTTGTCTTCGATGCGCAGCAAGAAGCAAGAAACCAGTTCGCCACGCTGCTTCTTACCGGCGTTCAGGAAGGTGGGGGTCGCCGGCTGGAAACGACCTGCGATGACCTCTTCAACAATCTTGGTGGCAAGAGCCTGATCGCCCTCTGCTAGCAGCAGGGCTACCATGACCACGCGGTCTTCGAAGCGTTCCAGGTAGCGCTGACCGTCAAAAGTTTTGAGCGCGTAGGAGGTGTAGAACTTGAAGGCCCCCAGGAAGGTGGGGAAGCGGAACTTCTTGGAGTAGGCCAGTTTAGAAAGCTCTTTGACGAACTCGAAGGGGTACTTTTCGAAGATCTCTGGCTCGTAGTACTGGTGCTTGATGAGGTAGTCAATCTTTTCTTCTAGGTCGTGGAAGAAAACAGTGTTGTTGTTGACGTGCTGCAAGAAGTACTGGCGGGCTGCTTGCCGGTCAGCCTCGAACTGAATCTGGCCCTTCTCATCGTATAGATTTAGCAGGGCGTTGAGCTCGTGGTACCCCATGCCCTGGTATTTTTCGGGGGTGCTTGGGTCCTCGTGGCCTGGTTCTAGGCTGAGACCGGGTACAGGGAGTTTTGAGTCCAAAATTCTTCTAGTCCTTTTCGTACGGTGTCTACGTCTTCTTGGGTGCCCATCAATTCAAATTTGAAGAGCACCGGTACCTGACATTTAGCGGCGACTTTGTCTGCTGCTACGCAGTAAAGGTCACCAAAGTTTGTGTTCCCGGCTCCAATGACTCCTTGTAGGAAACGGCGGTTTTCTGGGATGTTGAGGAACTTCAGCACCTGAGGTGGGATAGATCCGGCCCCTCCTGGACGCCCGTAGCTTGGTAGACAGAGGACGTAGGGGTGGTCTACTAGGGGTGGCTCGTCCTTGGTTTTCAGGGGGAGCCTGACACTGTTTATCCCGGTTTTCTGGATGAACTTGTGTGTGTTTTCAGAAACTGATGAGAAGTAAACGATAGTGGGTTGGCTCGTGATCTGTTCTGGTGTGTACTGGGGTTTTTCCATGAGCGCAGTCGCCTGGCCTGAGGTTGTAGTTACTGGGTTCTTGCCTGCTCTTATACGGAGGCAGTTCAAGGGGCCCTTGCTGGCTGTACAGTCCTCTAGAGCCCCAGAAGATTTTTAAGCGGCGAGTTCGGCTAGAGAGTTAATGCGGTCGGGCTGGAAACCTGACCAGTGGTTTTCGCCGGCGATCACAACGGGTGCCTGCAGGTAACCCATGCCCTTGATAAGTTCTAGCGCTGCGGGGTCCTCGGTGATATCAACGGTGTTGTATTCGACTCCGAGCTTATCGAGTGCGCGGTAGGTCATGTTGCACTGAACGCATGCTGGCTTGGTGTACACCGTTACGGTCATGGTGGGGTCTCTCCTTGGTATCCCGCTTGCGCAGGAAGTGACTGAAGCGAACAGCCCTTGCGAGCTGTGTGGGGGTGTTCTGGGGAGGAATCTCCCTTATCCCCCGAACCGGGATTTAATACTACATCTAGTGTTCAAAGCACGCACCTAGCCCAACATAGTGTGGTCTGTTACGAAAAAATTTTTGGTCGACGTCTATCCACAGGGCCTTCCGCGGGTTTCCGCGCTTTAAGGGGGTTATCCACATATTTATCGGTTACCGTAGCTCAGTTGCCCCATCATGTGAGTTACGATGCAGGCTCTGTTCCCGGGCTCGCACCGGGTGGCTAAAGCTACCGCGTATTTACAAGGGAATGGCGCTTAACCCTAAATTGAGCCTTGAGCCTTTAAGGCTTGTTCACCAAGATTTAAGAGATTTTTTTACCAAGGTGTGTCATCGAAAAAGCACCCTTGCCAGGCTTGACAAGGGTGCTTTTTAAGGTTTTGGGGGACAAGGGCTACACTAGGCCGCGTTCTTTCAACTGCTCGTAGAGGGCAGTACCGTCATTGCCTTCCAGCCAGAGGTCACCTTTGATGATATCGCGGGCTCGATTATCGCCCCAGACACGGCCTGAGGAAAGGACCGATTCGCCAAAGGTGAGGTTACGAATCAGGATTGCTTCTACGTTCTGGGGGTAGCGCACAGCAAACCCATTGTAGATTTCGGGGTCCCGCTGACCATCATCACCGATGAGAATCCACCGTATATTGGGGAACTCACCGGCAAGGCGTTTGAGGGCGTTTACTTTATGGAGCGATCCGGAGCGGAACCAGCGATCAGGGGTGGGTCCCCAGTCGGTGAGCAGGAAGGTGCCTTTGGGGTAGCCGTTACGGTGCAGAAAGCGGCGGAGGGTGGGGGTAACGTTCCAGGCACCGGTGGAAAGATACATGAAAGGTGCCTTGGGGTGAGCTCGGTGTAGGCGATCCATCATCACCGCCATGCCGGGGGTCGCACTCCTGGCGTGCTCGTTGAGCACAAAACTGTTCCAAGCTGCCACGAAAGGCCGGGGAAGGGCCGTGTTCATGACAGTATCGTCCACGTCGCAGATAACGCCCAGGGTTTGATCTTCGGGTACGATGTAGACGCTGGTGGTTACCGGCTGGCTCCCCTCTGTGGACATCGTGACGTCGTGCAGACCGGGTGCAAGGTCCAGCTTGAGCTTCTCATCAATTACTCCCCCTCGGTCTGTATAAACTGTGTGGGTTAGACCGTCAATGGTGACGTTAATCGGGGCGTGAGAAATCGCTACCGAGGTAAAGGACCGCCAGCCCCGCACAGGGTCCACGGAGGGGTCGCCCTTTTCAACAGAGTCAAAGAACTCCTCAAACAGGTTTGTTTTGTAGAGTGCCCGTCCGAGTATCCGGACCCAACCTTGCCCACCGTACCCAACGCTGGGAACGAGGACGGGTTCAAGCCCGGTTTGGCGGGCACGTTTGGCTCGGAATGAGTGAATGTTATCGCCAACACGGTAAACGATGTTGGCGGCTTCGTCAGCTGCTTCTGCAACGATGGTTCTTAGTTCGTGCGCCCCGGGAGTGCTCATAGGGCTAGTTTTTCATATTCTTGCTCTCAACGCATATTTGGCTCGGCCTTAAAGCGTAAGGTGGGCACCGTCTGCGGCGCCCACCTGTGTGTGATGAGAGAGTGTTATTGGTTATGCAACATTGAGAACGCAGGTTGCGCTACCGGTGCCCTCAGCCGCGTTGTTGTGGTTAACATGCTCGCCTTCTTTAAGAGAGTAGCCGGTACCCTTAATAGCGCAGGAGACCTCGGCCTCAGCATCCTGAGCTGAAACTGAAATACGGAGCTGGGAACCTGAGAGGTCTGCCAGGTCGTCGAAGGTCAGCTTGTAGAAGTTTTCGCCTTCAAATTCTGTGCTGTTGCCCTCAAAACTAATCTGGTCCTGGTAAACAGTGACGGTTGCGGGTACTTCGGCGCCGTTATGTTCGGCAGTTACCTCAAAGGTGATGTCGTCACGGCCACCCCAGCCGTCAGTTTTTTCGAAGCCCAGGCCGGGAACAGTGGTTTGCGCACAGCCAGCGAGCAGGGCGGTCGCCGCAAGCGCGGATACTACGGTAACTTTTTTCTTTGCCATACATAAAAATATAGCCGGTTGGCAGGCTCTTGAGGTAATGCTACGCGCCGGGAGCTGACAGTTTGTGCTCAAAACTGTCTCAAGCTCCCTAGAAAGCTAAGTAACATTAACCTCTGAGACCCGACCCTATTGGTGGTGATAGGGGCGCCCAGCCGCAATTTCACCGGCCCGGTAAATCTGCTCGGTAATAATCAGTCGGACCAGCTGATGGGGAAAGACCAGCTCCGAAAGGCTCCATACAGTATTGGCGCGGGAACGCACTGTCTCATCTACCCCGTAGGCCCCACCGATCACCAGGACGATCCGTTTAAAACCCAGCTGTGCCTGAAGAACCCGAGATAACCCCGGGGAGCTGAGCATCTTGCCCCGCTCATCGAGCAGAATCAGGTAATCATCACGGTCAATTTTTTCCAGGATGCGCCGGGATTCTTCGGCACGAGCGGCTTCTTCTGCCAAAGATGAGTGCGGTAAATACTGCCAGGTCAGGTCCCAGGGCTTGCGCAGGCGGGTTTCGTAGCGATCAATTCCGTCCGCAACCCATTTCTCGTGCTTCTTACCGATGGCAATAATTTTGATAGTCATAGTTTCTTTCTGCCTATTTCTTGCTGGCACTCAAGACGGTAAAGGTGGGTGTACGTTCCAGCTGGCGGGTATTGATGAAGAGTTCTTCTACCTGCTGGCGATAGCGAGCGTGCGAATTATGCACTAGATATAAGCGCCCACCGGGTGCCAGCACACGGTAAGCGGCTCTCAGGAGAGGACCAATCAAAGTAAGGTCCACCGCTGTTCCTAGATGGAAGGGCGGGTTGAGCAGGACAGCATCTACGCTGGCATCAGGTAACCTACTCGCAGCATCATCCCAGCTCACCTGTACGGCAGGGTTCTTAGTGAGGTTAACTCTAGCCGAGCGAATAGCGTCAAGGTCCAGGTCAGTGGCATAGAGCGCTGATACCCGGCACCCCACAGGTAAGCTACCCAAGATGTCCAAACTCACAGAGCCATTACCGCACCCTAAATCGAGCAGAGTTAATGGTCGTTTGTTCACAAGCTCATTATCGGAGCTTGCAAGGTCGCTAAGGAAGGCACGGGCTAAGAGCTGACCACCAGCATCGGGCTTACCGCCGGAGAACACCCCACCAAAAGCGGCGAGCGCACCAGCCAGCTTAGGTGGACTCCCCTGGGGTTTTGGTTCGGTTGCTAAGAGGCACCGGTGTTTGCCTTTGCCGCGCAGTCCACGAACGCTGGCGAAGCTCTGCCCCAGTGTCTCGTTAAAGGTGTGAACCATGTGTTTAGTATTACCGCCTACTAGCAGAGTTGCCCCGGCTCCCTTGGCCTGTTGGTAGGTGGAAAAATCGTAGCTGGTGTCCGCTAGTGCAGAGTGGCTCTTAGGTAGGTGCCCCAAAGCTAAGTTGCCCTGAAAGCTGTGGGCTACCAAAAAGTTGGTGAGGCCAAAGGTGCCTGGGTCTATCTCTCCTTTGTTATCGAGGCCGGCTATGAGGAGGCGGGCGGACGCTTCCTCCCCTAGGGTGTGAGCCGTGTGGAAGAGCTCTAGCGCTAGGTCATAGGAGCGTTGACGGCTGAGCACCCGCCCTCCGCGAGCAAGCACTAGGGCTAGTGACTCCAAAGTTAAAGCACCGGTGGGGTCATCGAGAATCAAGATATCCTGCCCCGGCCCCTTAGTAATCTGGCGCATGTCTTTGGAGTCAGCAAGAATGAGTCGGTCAAGGGCAGTGCCACGGGAGTCAGCCAGGGCTAGTATTTGCTTGCTCAGGAGGGTATTCACCGACCTATTATCTCACGGAGTCAGCATGGGACTGCACGGAAAACTATCTAGACAATTGTCAACATATATTGACACTATCCACCATTAGCAACTAAGGTTGACATCATGGATCCAGAAGCAGCCACCCATCAGGCAGCCAACACCAGTGACCCTAGACGGGGTCTGCGTGCAGTAGCAACACTGAAAGCTCTTGCCGACTCTCTTGAACATCAGCAAGTCGAAGCCGCGCTCAAGAGCGGCATGAGCTGGCAGGCCATTGCAGATTGCCTAGGGGTTAGCCGGCAGGCTGTGCACAAAAAATACGCCAAACGGATAGACCCATCTATCCCTCTCCCACGGAGGAAATCATGACCCTACAGAAGAAGCAGGCGCCTTCATTAACTGATTACATCGCAACCCTTACCCTAGCCCGGGATATTGCAACAGAGCGCGGCAAAAATATCATCGACCTGCCTGATCTGCTCATGGCTCTCGCACTCGATGCTGGCCAAGTAGGGGTCACCCTCCGCAGTCACAGAGCACACCCAAGAGTCCTAGCTAGCGCGACCAGAGCAGTTGATAACAAGCTACTCAAAGAACTCGGTATCAGCGCACCAGCCCCAGTGTCACTCCCGGAGCTTGCTGGCTACCAGCTGACTGACCGCGCAAGGAGAATTCTCAATCAGGTAAAGACATCCCGTGAGCTAGCCCTTGCTCTGGCCCAAGAGTCCAGTGGGTATATCCAAGAGATCCTGAGCGAAGCCAAGATAGAGCATTCAGCGCTTGTAACGGCCCTAGAACAGCTGCCCTCCTCTACATCCAGGCAGGTTGTTGACACTTCACATCAGAACCGTATCGGTGCAAGTCACACGGTATTCCTTCCGACCAACCCGCAAAAGGCCTGGGAATTCGTCAGTAACCCCAGCAACCTCCCCAACTGGCTACCTGCTATCGAGTCTCTCGAGGTAGAGCCAGGATCCACCGGACCCTGGCTTGGTCGCTCAGCTGCTCCCACCGGAAAATTTTCTAAGGTTCCAAGCAAACCAAGCCGGCAGGTTCAAGAAGTCACTCTCATAGGAAAAGACGCAGAAAGTAAGCGCATTGAGTATGAGCTCAAGTTCCCCCATGAACCGCAGCTGAACACTCAACAGGTTTCAGTCCAGCTCACCGAGGACTCAAATGGGTGCATCTGCCGGCTATCTCTCGTATGGGTTCGGCCCAACAGCAAGAAGATAGGTACCCTCCAAGGCCTGGTGCGCAAGCCACTTGGCCTTATTGCTAAACCTGCCGTGAGGTACTTTGTGATGGGGCAGGCAACCGCTATCACGAGGAACCTACGTCAAGCATTAGATAAGGAACTTTAAGGTCAGCTAGGTAGACCGTCCCCAGGAATTAGCGTCTGCTAGCCCACAGCCCTATCGCCCCGGGGGCAAGGAGCAGACCAGCTAGCCCGGCAAGGACAGGGAAGGATGCAGCCGCCAGTACAAGGCCTGATGCCAGTGCTGCCATAGCTGCCCCCAGGTTCATGAGCGCATCTAGGCCGCCTGAGGCTTCAACTCTCTGTTTCTGCGGGAGCGAGGCCGCAAAGAGCGCCGATCCGGCGACAAACACCGCCGACCAGCCCAAGCCCAGCAGGGTCAGGGAAAGTACCATCACAGGCTGGTTCTCGGGTGCAACTATGGCTAGTTCGAGTGAAAGTACAAGTGTCATCAGCCCCGCCATAATAACCGGTCGTTGCCCAAACCTATCAGCGGCAATTCCCATGAGCGGGGACAGGCCGAACATGCCCAGAACGTGCAAGCTGATCGTCAGGCCAATGACTTCAATGCTGGCGCCCTGGTGGTTCATGTGAACCGGCGTCATGGTCATCACGCTCACCATCACAGTATGGGCACCCAGCAGAGCAAGAACAGCGCACCGTGCCTGAGCGTTACCAACAATATGCCGGTAAACCGCTGCACACCGGGCACCAAAAGAAGGCCGGTGGGGGCTGACTCCCGGCGGGTCAGTCACATTCGATGTAAGGGAGGGGGCAGGCAGGAACAGGTAGGCCATCGCTGTAGCTAAGCAGAGAGCAAGGGCAGCTAGCCCGAAGGCTGTGCCGTAGAGGTTGGTACCCCACCGCTCAGAGAGCAGGCGGGCTGGCGTACCGATGTTAGGCCCGAGCACAGAACCGATGGTTCCCACCCACACGATAAAGCTCAGGGCTGAGGTACGCTGAGACTCTGAGGCCTGGTCGGTCGCTGCAAACCGTGCCTGGTAGCTAGCTGCGCTCCCCGCACCAATCATGAGCATACCCAGGATAACCGGGGTAAGGTAGGCGCCCCCTGCAGAGAATGCCAGAAGAGCAGCCCCCAGACTTGCGACCAGCCAGCCCACCGAGAGAGCACACCGGCGTGATGTTCGTGCTGCCAGGTTGGCCAGCGGAATACCGAACAGGGCCGCACCAAAAGTGGAAGCCGTCCTCGCCACTCCTGCGAGCGCCTGGCTGTGGGTCATCTCGCTGGCAAGCAGAATACCGATGGTAGGGGCGACTCCTAGCCCGATGGTTCCAAAGACCTGAGTGAGGGCTAGGGCTAGGAGGGTGCGGCGTTGCGAAGCGGGGGCAGTCATAGCAACCATTGTATGAGGGGTTTACAGGGATGGGGGTGTCCATTTGTTGTTTGTTCTTTCGGCTTGGGTCTTGCCTCCGATTTAGGATAGTGCTATGACTTTCGCCCTCTGACTTTGGTTGGTCGGGGCTTTTGGGTGAATATGTCTAACCCTAAGGCTATTGTTTTTATGCTTGCCTTTATGCCGCAGTTCATTAGACCCGATCAGCCGCAACTTCCCCAGTATCTGATTCTGGCCGTGACCATGGTGGCTATCGATCTTGCGGTGATGTGGGGCGGTTTTGCTGTGGTGGCTCAGCCGCTGACCCGGCTGAGCCATTCACCGCGCGGGCAGAAGATTCTTAACCTTATTTTTGGTTCCCTCTTCGTGCTGGTGGCCCTCCTGATGATTTTTGCTATCCACTAAGGGCCAAGCTCTTCTGGCCCATTACCTGCTAGACGGTAGCGGGAGCATCCGAAACCATTGGCAGACCACCAGGGTATTTTCATCAAGCTCAATCTCCGGTTGCCCCAAGTGGGTTCGGTAGACTTCTGATCCCCAGAAAGTACGGTGAGCCGCCCACCAATCGTCAACCGAGGTAAACCCTTCACCTTCTGCCAGAGCAAAGTCAAGTTTCATGTCGCTCACCGGCAGTACCTCCACGGCTACGGTTTCGGTTAGACAGACCGGATGCTGGTGTGAATCAAGAACGATTTCGCGCTGGCCCACCTGGGGCAGGTCTTCCCCAAAGCGCCGGTATTCCTCGTATAGGGATGAGGTCGCGGTCTTCTGCCCGCTAAGAATTGCGGCGACAAGCCGGTCCCGCAGCGGCCCGGGAGTTCCATATTCCCCGACAGGTAGTGCGCCCATATCAGCCCTTGCCCCATCTCAACTTTCTCTCCTGATAACCATATCTAGGTAACGCTAGCTTCGCGCCAGTTGTCAAGCGTCTTGTCTCGAGCCCAACTCGTCCAGGTAGCGACTTCTTCTGCACCAATGCGCTAAACTCTAGCCAGATAGCGGAGGGATAACAATGGACGCGGTAACTATAGACCAAGAACTAATCCACGAGGTCATCGGCGCAGTTGCCCCAGAGCAAACTCTGGATCAGGTCGTACATCTGGGGACAAGTTCGGTCGTGGCCTTGACTGAAGATCTGGCGATACGTATTGCCCGCAACACCGAAGTGGCAAAATCAATTCTGCGGACCCAGAAGCTAGTTGATGCCCTACCCGAGTATTCTTTCGGCCTCCCCCGCTCCGCCGGAGAGCCCTTACAAGAAGAGAGGGTTACAGCTGTACCAACCCTACGATTATGGGGAGAGCCTCACGCCGCCGGGAGAGGTAATACAGCAGTTTTATACGGGGTTCTTCAAGAAATTAGAGCTACCTCCACCAGCCATATCCGACCTTATCTTGCAGAGCCCCGAGCCTTCTGCGGCGGTAAACGGTGGCGGAATGAGATGTTAGAGCAGGTGATACCGCTTCTGAGCTACGCAGCCCAAGAGCGAGCGCTGGCTATTATTAACGACCTCAGTGCCCTCCAAGCAACTTTAGACACATCTCAACTTGTGTTTTCACATGTTGACCTAGCCGGAACCAATATGTTGTTTGAAGGTGGCAAGGTCAGCGGAATCTTAGACTGGGACCTCGCAACTGTGGATGACCCAGCAGTAGATATCGCCTGCCTGGCTGCATGGCATGGGGACCAGTTCATCCGGTTGCTCGCGCGTACCCGCGAGGAGGCCGAGCGTGCCATGCTTTTTAGGCTCTCGCACCCTTTGCAGGTGATAGCCTTTTCTATTCTACATAAGCACCCCAAAGAGCAAGTTGATGCACTCATTGCCAGAGCTGAGGAGCGTCTACTTAAAAACTATTGAGCCGGTTAGTCCTGGCCCCACGGCACCGGAGTGCTTGTTCCGCTTTCCCAGTCACTGCGTAAGATAGCGTAGGCTACCGAATCGCGGGGTTCAGCGCCGGTGACCGGCCAACCCTGTCTGTAGTATGCTTCCTTAACCCAGCCGGCTTTGACAAAGGTACGGCGCATGGGCAGGTTATCGTCCCTAGTCTGCCCCTCGAAGCGGCGTGTAGCTGGCATGTGCTCAAATACCCAAGCCGTCGCTACCTTAAGAACTTGAACTCCCAGGCCCCTGCCGCGATACCGGCTAGCTAGACGTAGATCAAAGACCGGGGTGTCATCTTCCAAATCCTCAAAGCGAATAAGGCCAATTCGACCAAGGTCAGCATGATCAACCCAGTAAGAATCACGTTCATCACTCCGGTAGGCTCCGGATTCAATGGCTTTTTCAATCTGCTCACGCGACATCTGTGGAGTCACATGAAAAGGCCAGTGGTTACCCGTTATAAAGTCAATAAGGTCTTCTCTCTCAGCGATTGGATCAATGCGAGTTAACGTTATGTGGTCGAGGTTCATAAGATACTCCGAATAAAGAATTATTTGTAATCTGAAAGATAAGGAGCCTAAAAGTCAACCTAACAGATGAACCTGTAGATGACCAGATGCACCCAACGGGCTGGTAGATCTCACGCTGAGCAATAAGGTTCAAGTATGCGATAATAACCTGGTGCGAGATGAGAGGGGCCCCACCGTGGGAATTGAGAGTGAACGCTTTGCCCGGCTAAGACTGGTCCTTAGAGATGAGGGTCTACAAAAACTGCAGGATGCGACCGTCATGGTTCTTGGATTGGGCGGGGTAGGCTCTGCCTGCGCCGAAGCCCTAGCACGGGGCGGGGTAGGTAACCTGATTGTGCTCGATCGAGATGTGGTTGAAGAGAGCAACATCAACCGTCAGGCTCTGGCGTTTACCTCTACCCTGGGCAAGGTCAAAGCTCAGGTCATGGAGGGCATGATTAAGGAGATTCAACCCGACTGCAAAGTGATTGCCGAGCAGATTTTCCTGACACCGCAGAACATTGCTGAGACCCTTGGGCAGTTCCCGCGCCCTGATTACGTCATTGACTGCATCGACACTATCTCCCAGAAACTGGCCGTCTACCGCTGGGCGGCAGAGAACAACCTTAACCTGCTGGCCTCTATGGGTGCAGCCAACCGGCTTGACCCGACCATGCTGGAGTTCGCCAATATCCGTAAGACCTATAACTGCTCCATGTCCAGGGTCATTCGCTCGGAGTGCAAGAAACGTGGTATCTACGGTCTAGAGGTTCTTTTCTCCACAGAGCTACCCTTTGCCGTAGAAAAGACCGGTGGAAACACCAAGGGGGAAACCCTGGGGTCCATGAGCTATATGCCGCCTATTATGGGTCAGATGCTGGCAGGTAGGGTCATCCGCCAGCTAGCTGGCATGGAAGAGATTCAGGCACCGCCCTACCTTGCTCCTCAGCCCGGTGAGTAACTCTGTCGAAGAGGAGGGAACCAGCATGCCTAGTCTGCTTCTGGATTCTCATTTTCACCTTGATTTTCTGGCCCCTAAGCTGCGCGAACCTTTTATGGATTCCCTGATCGCTCAGGGTGCACAGGTTGTTGCCCAAACCCTGCTACCGTCAGCCTATAAAGAGCTAGCAGCTTATTCCCCCAGCTCTAGTCTAAGAGGTCAGGCTCCCCTGCTTTCTTTGGGCTTTCACCCCTGGTGGATTACCTCACCGGAGCAGGCAGAGCGGGAGCTCGCTATTTTTGAGGAAGAGGTCATGAGCACCAGGTTTATCGGTGAAATTGGCTTGGACTTCCTCCCCCGGCGCTTAGAAACAGCCAGTGCTGACCTCCAACTGCAGGTGTTGGCGCGTATCTTGCTGTCAGTCAAGCAAGCCGCTACAGGATGTCCGGCAGATCAAACCTATGTGCTTTCTCTGCATGCCGTTCGGGCGGTCAGCCCGGTGCTTGACCTTCTTGATCAATTAACCTCACCTGATTGCTCTGTCGTCCCGGTCATGCACCGTTTTGGGGGCAGCAGCGACGAGCTAACCCGGCTAATCAAGCTGGGCGGTTATATCTCGGTGCACCCGCAGATGTTGGCAACCAAGCGCGGGCGGACCTATGTGCGCCAGGTGCCTGCTGAGCGGTTGCTACTGGAAACCGACCTGCCCGAAAGCCCGACAGCTGAACTGGATGCAGGTCTCTTCGCCCGCCAGGTTGCTGGGTATCTGCAGCAGATGGTGGATGACATATCAGCCCTGCGGGACGAGGACTTCCTGCCCACGCTACTGGCTACCCAGGCTCGGCTCTACTCCCTCTAGCCCTTCGGCTGAAACGGATATCGGGCACGAAAAAGCGGTCTCCGTGATATGTCATCACGAAGACCGCCTTTCTTGGTGGAGGTAAGGGGATTCGAACCCCTGACCTTCTGCATGCCATGCAGACGCGCTACCAACTGCGCCATACCCCCGTGGAGCTAAGGGGATTCGAACCCCTGACCTTCTGCATGCCATGCAGACGCGCTACCAACTGCGCCATAGCCCCTTATAAAGTTATGTGCCGCTCTTGGCGACCTCTCCATCTTATGGCACACCCAAGCGCTAAGGCAAATTCACCGACCGGCAACATTTATGAACTGTGCCACACCCTGCGCCTATTGGGAGTTACAGAAAAAGGTGCCCCGCCCACTCGGGGCAGGGCACCTCAAAAAGTAAGCTACCTTCCTGGCTAGCTAGAGCAAAAAATTTAGTCCTCGCGCTGGTTCATCAGATCAGCCTCAGGGGTAATGATATTGAAATCAGCTTCAGCCCCTTGGGTATCAACCCTACCAGCTTCACTTTCCAGGCCAAGGTCGATACGGGGCGCTTCGCCCCACAGGCGGTCCAAAGCATAGAAGGCGCGGTCTTCTTCATGCTGAACATGAACCACAATATCCCCAAAGTCCAGCAAGACCCAGCGGCCCTCGGCGCGGCCTTCCCGGCGCAAGGGCTTGAGGCCCAGTTCTTCGCGGAGCTCGTCCTCCACCTCATCAACAATCGCGTTGACCAGTCGTTCGTTGTGGGCCGAGACCACCAAGAAACCGTCAATCAAACCCATGATATCCGAAGCATCGACCGCCAGCAGGTTAGTACCCTGCATCTGATCAGCCGCGCGTGCGGCTACCTTCAATGCTTCAATAGACTCTGCAGCAGCAGTCATTTCGCCCTTTCCGAGCACTTCACTCCCCCAAACTTTTTGAGGGGTTTTATTCATCTAAAATCTAATTGTAAAAAACGACCCAGACAAGAACCAAGGCAACCAGAAACAGGAAGATGCCCCCCATAGCGACAAGGGTGCCGCCCTTGCCGGGCTTCTCCGAAGATGCCGATTCAACAGCATCAGTCGCCTCAGCATCTGCTGATAGGTCAAGAGCACCGGTACCACCCTGTTGCTGACCTGTGATGACAGAAGCATCAGGTCCGTCAACCAAATCTGCCTGGCACGGTTCATCTGAGGTATCGCTCTCCGATTCAGCAAGAAGCTTGCCCTCAGGAACCTGAGTGTTTTCTTCAGAACTATCAGATTCTACAGCATGAGCCGTCTCGCTGGCTAGGGCACGCTCACTCGGTGCAGGCTGGGCAGGTGTGTCGAGTGCAGGCTGGGCAGGTGTGTCGAGTGCAGGCTGGGCAGGTGTGTCGAGTTCAGTCAAGTCCAGGCCTTGGGCATCGATAGCACGAACGGGGCTAGGTAGCTCTAGAGCAGGAGTCGCAAGGGGAGCCGAGACCGCTTGGGCTACAGCATCATCGGCCTGGTCGGCAGTTTCATTCGTTTTAACTTCTGCTTCTTCAGGGCTGATGGCTTCTTCCTGGGCCTCTTCACCGGCAGCAGGCTCATCGTTAGCCTCAGAATTTTCATGGGCTGTTTCGTGGGCGTCGCTCCCTGATGCAAGATCTTCAATACTGATGAAATCGCTGTCGCTACCAATCTCAATCGGTGCTGCCGCAAAGTCAGTCTGGTCAGATCCTAGAGCTTGCCCATCATCGGGTTCGCCAAGAATCTGTTGGCCAATATGCCCCAGGGGGTCCTCAACAAGAGTGACCTGGTTATGGTCATAATCAATGTCAAGCTCTCCCTCATCAGTGCTAATACTCCCCATCTGCGAAAGCCCCACCAGGGTAGCACTCGGGTCAGCTTTGACGGTCAGCCCCTCAACCTTCCCCATAAACATAGGAGGAGGGGGTAGCTCATCATCCCCGCGCGCCACGGCCCGCAGGTAATTGGCAGCTTCATCATAGTAGCGAGAAAGACGACGAGGACCCATCGGCCGCGTAGGAGGTGGCACCTCAATACCATCATCTGTGATGAAAGTATCGGAGAGATAACTGGGCGCGACATTTTTACTGGTGCCCTCTGCCTTCTTGGGTGTGCTGCTCACAGTTTCATTCCTCACGAAAGTGCCTAAATCTTGACTCAATAGTACCAAGTCAGCCTTAAAGTCCCCATCAGCCAACCTGGGCCGTTACCTATTTGTGGGCCGGCAAACCATCGCTGTATCGCCCGCCCCCCTCTTCATCGGCGGTGTGCTGGTAGAGGTCATACTTGTTGATGTACTGGACCACCCCGTCGGGCACCAGGTACCACACCGGCAGACGGTACCGCACCCGATCCCGAATATCGGTTGACGAAATCGCCATAGCCGGAATCTCAATAACACGGACTCTACCCTCCGCTTGGGGCGGTACGGTGAGCTCATGACCGGGCCTGGTCACCGCAACGAAGGTAGCCAAATCCCACATTTTGTCTGCGTCTTTCCAGGTAGCGATCTGGCTCATAGCATCGGCCCCGGTGATGAAGAAAAGCTCAACATTCGGTCGATCTTTATGCAGGTCAGTCAAAGTATCGATAGTGTAGGTCGGTCCCCCACGGTCAATATCGACCCGGCTGACGCTAAAGCGCGGGTTAGAAGCTGTGGCAATCACCGTCATCAGGTAACGGTGCTCCGGGTCAGATACCCGTTTCTTAGCCTTCTGCCAGGGGTTGCCCGTAGGCACAAAAACAACTTCATCCAGGCCTAGCACGGCAGCTACCTCGCTGGCGGCCACCAAGTGCCCGTGGTGGATCGGGTCAAAAGTGCCGCCCATGACACCTAACCTCGTTGCTGAGGGGTCAGGCTCAGGGATACTCAAGGCTTTACGGATATCTTGGGCAGGGCGAATCACGGGACTCCTGGGAAGCGGGTTCGGGGTACAGATTCGGCGCGGGCCCCGCGCCCCGAAAGGTCACTGCAGGCAACCGCGCCGAATCTACTAAAGGCTAATTAGTGCTTGTGCTTGCTGGTGTAATCACGTAGAGCTTTGGCCTCATCCTCTGAGAGATGGTCAGCTGCATGATCGGGGCGAACGATGCCGCGGCCAGAGAAAGAAATAGTAATGAAAAAGAGCAGGCCGAAGAAGACAAAGCCAAAAATGGCAAACATGTAGGTAGGCATACCCAGAACATGGAGCTGGTGGCTACCTTCTTCGGAGGCAAGGACTGCGGTGCCTGCTGCAAGAGCAGATGAGATCATGTGTGTACCTTTCAAACCTTAGGGGCGTATGCTCCCCTCAGCGCGGGCATAGTATGGAGCTAACACCATGCTACCGGTTAGAGCCGGCTTCTGCTGGTCTTTCCCCGATAGCCGACAAGTTTTTTACTCACTTAGTCGCGGGTGTGCCAGTCACCTCGCACAATCCACTTGCTTGTGGTCAGTTGTTCAAGACCCATGGGACCGCGAGCGTGCAGTTTCTGGGTGCTAATGCCGACTTCTGCGCCCAGACCGAACTGACCACCATCGGTAAAGCGGGTCGAAGCGTTCACATAAACCGCAGCCGAATCGATATCACGGATAAACTTTTCTGCGTTGCTCACGCTATTTGTCAGGATCGCCTCGGAGTGGCCCGTTGAGTATTTGCGGATGTGTTCAATAGCGGCTGGCAGGTCCGGGACGGTCTTAACCGCTAGGTCGAGAGAACCGTACTCGGTAGCCCAGTCCTCTTCTCTTGCATCAAGTGCCTGAGCACCGGCAGGCAGGTGAGCTCGTGACGCTTCATCAAGGTGCAGGGTTACCCCTGCCTTGACCAGTGCGGCCAGGACAGCAGAGGATGCTTCGGAGCCCTCAGCCAGCAGAAGGGTCTCGACCGTGTTGCAGGTACCGGGGCGCTGGGTCTTAGCGTTCACCAAAATCTCAGCTGACTGAGCAGGGTCGGCTGAAATATCGACAAAGATATGGCAGTTGCCTTCACCGGTCTCAATGACGGGAACACGGGCCTTGTTTACCACCGACTGAATCAGCTGGTGGCCACCGCGCGGAATCAGGACGTCAATCAGGCCACGTGCCTGCATGAGCGCATTGGCGCCGTCGCGACCAAACTCATCAACAGACTGCACTGAGTCAATCGGTAGCCCGGTAGCGTGCACAGCATCACGGATAATTCGAACAATGACCTGATTGGTTTTGGCAGCAGCTGAGCCGCCACGAAGCATGACCGCATTACCGGATTTAATAGCCAGGCCAGCAATATCGACCGTGACATTCGGCCTTGCCTCATAAATGGCACCAATAACGCCCAGGGGCACCCGAACCTGCTGCATACGCAGACCGTTGGGTAAGGTTGAACCCCGCACCAGCTCGCCCACGGGATCTGGAAGGGCAACCAGCTCACGCAGAGCAGCTGACAGCTCACTCACACGCTTGGGGTTCAGGGCAAGCCTATCCAGCATGGCCTCGCTCATGCCCTTATCCCGCTCCCGGGCAAGGTCCAGAGCGTTCTGCTCCGTAATAATCTCGGCGTGAAGTTCCAAAGAATCCGCTACCGCAAGCAGGGCTTTATTCTTCCACCGGGTATCAGCCTTCGCCAGCCTACGCGAGGCAATGCGTGCATCCTCAGCCATATCGGCTACCTGACACATCACGTCTTCTGGAACAAGCAGTTGCTCTGCCATCACCCTAACTCCTTCACTCGTTCAAAACCTACACCCCATGCTAGCGACAGATCAGGGCATCAGCCAGGAAAACTTTATCTAACGCACGGCACTAGCAACCAGGGCAATATTATCGGCGTGGGCGACTGTACCGTCGTATGTTTCACCCATAGCCTGCTGAATCTGCCCGGTATGCAGCCCCACCATCTGCGCTGTCTGATCAGAAGAGTAGGAGCTCAAAGCGTGGGCAAGAACCGTGCCTGACTCATCGGCAATCGCTACGGGGCTACCGCCCTCAAAGTTCCCGGAAACACGCACCAGCCCAGCAGCCAGAAGCGAGCGTCGGCGGAGCAGAGCTGCGGCGGCTCCCTTGTCCACGACCAGGGTTCCCTCAATGTCGGCCAGATGTTCCAACCACAGGGTCTGGACGGGCCGGCGCTCGCCGGTAGCGTAGAACCAGGTGCCCACGTCCTCACCAGCAAAGGCTTGGCGGGCCAGAGCCGCGCTGGTGACCAGGGCAGGAATGCCTGAGGCGGCGGCCACCTGGGCCGCCTTGACCTTAGTAACCATACCGCCTGAGCCAACACCGGCAGAACCCACCGAGCCAATACTCAGCCCAGCCAAATCCTGCTCATTTTTTACGTGGCTGACACGTTCACCGCCCTGGTCAGGGTGACGTGTGTAGAGCGCATCAACATCGGATAGCAAGAGTAGAGCATCAGCTTTGACCGTATGGGCAACCAGCGCCGCAATCCGGTCATTGTCGCCAAACTTAATCTCAGTGGTCGCCACCGCATCGTTCTCGTTAATAATGGGCATGACTCCCAAATCCAAAAGGCGCTCCAACTGGCGGTGGGCATTCTGGTAGCGGTCACGGGCCATGAGGTCCTCAGCGGTCAAGAGCACCTGTGAAACAGTCACGCCGTAGCGAGAGAAAATATCGGTATAGCGGCTCATCAACAGCGACTGCCCCACCGATGCCGCAGCCTGCTGGGTCGCCAAATCCTTAGGACGGCGTGACAGCCCCAGCGGTGCCAACCCGGCGGCAATAGCACCTGAAGACACAAAAACCAGCTCAATGTTGGGGTGCTGCCGCTTTTTCTTGGCGAGGACATCGGAGATGGTAGCAATAGCCAGCTCGTCCAGCGAATTCTCAATAGAGGTAAGGGATGAGGAACCAACTTTCACCACAATGCGCTGAGCCAGCGGCATATCCGAGCGATGGAGAATCGGGCTACGCCGGTGTTTGCCCCGAGACTCAGCACTCGCTTGAAAGGCGTCCTTCAAATCCATTGCTTAGCTCCCTTAAAGAATCGTCTTTAGCTCTTTGAATATACAGCAGAGTCGCCCACCAACTCACGCTGGCAGGCGACTCATTGCACATTATGAAACCCTAATCGCAGATTTATACCCGGCGCCCTACTGGTCCGAGGAATCCTGAGAGCGCTTTGAATTCTTCTGGGCAACAGATTCGGTCCAAATACCGGCTTTACGCTCAGCTTCAAGCTCTGCTCGAGCCTCAGCCTTGGCATCCATACGCTCGTGGAACTCAGCCTTACGCTGGGCACGAGTCGGGCGAATCAGCTCTTCAAGGCGGGCATCGGTACCGCGCGGTGAGGAGAGTAGCTCTGCGCCACCAACCATAGTGGGTTCCCAGTCAAAGACCACTGCATCGGCTTCTTCACCGATGACCACGGCATCACCCGCAACGGCACCGGCCTTGAAAAGTTCGTCCTCCACGCCCAGACGGTTCAGACGGTCGGCCAGATAGCCCACGGCCTCATCGTTGTTAAAGTCAGTCTGCTTGATCCAGCGTTCAGGCTTTTCGCCCATCACGCGGAACAGGGGCTCCAGGTTACGTTCTTCCTTGCGGATAATGAACTCCTGGCGCTTACGCGAGCGGAAGCCCTTGGGCTTGACGATGGTGACATCTTCAGCAGGTGTCTCTTTGCTCTTCTTGCGTGCCTCGCGGTCTTCCTCCACCAGCTTGGCCATGGCAAAAGTGAGCTGGCGCAGGCCCTCATGAGAGGCGGTAGAAATCTCAAAGACTTTGTAGCCGCGCTCTTCAAACATGGGGCGCACGAACTCGGCAAGCTCACGCGCTTCGGGGACATCGACCTTGTTCAGAGCGATAATCTGGGGGCGATCGTTGAGGGGGACGGTCACACCGGCGGTGGGGTCAACCTCGTAGTTTTCCAGCTCAGCACGAATCACATCGAAGTCAGAGATGGGGTCGCGGTTGGGTTCCAAGGTGGCGCAGTCAATGACATGTACCAGTGCGCTTGAGCGCTCTACGTGACGCAGGAACCTATGGCCCAGGCCCTTTCCTTCTGAGGCTCCCTCGATGAGGCCGGGTACATCGGCTACGGTGTAACGGGTATCGCCTGCCTGCACAACACCCAGGTTAGGAATCAGGGTGGTGAATGGGTAATCGGCAATCTTGGGGCGGGCAGCAGAAATAGCGGCAATCAGCGAAGACTTACCGGCTGAGGGGTAGCCCACCAGAGCGATATCGGCAATTGACTTGAGTTCAAGGACGATATCTCGCTGTGAACCGGGAATGCCCAGCAGAGCGAAGCCAGGTGCCTTACGCTTGGTCGAGGCTAGAGCCGCGTTACCCAACCCCCCCATGCCACCTTCAGCCGCAACGAACTCATCGCCCATGCGAATCAGGTCTGCAAGCACGTTACCGTCTTTATCTTTAACCACGGTGCCCTGGGGAACAGGCAGAATAAGGTCTTGCCCATTGAAGCCGTGCGACATGTCGCCACGGCCAATATCGCCGTTAGGGGCGTGCTGGTGAGGGCTGTGGTGGTACTCCAGGAGGGTGGTTGTTTGACCGTCCACACGCAGGATAACGTCACCGCCTTTGCCCCCGTTACCGCCGTTAGGACCGCCCAAAGGCTTAAACTTTTCACGGCGAACCGAGACACAGCCGTGCCCACCGTGCCCGCCTGTTGCGTGCAGGACCACGCGATCTACAAATTCTGCCACGAAATAAAGCTCCTTAAAGCTAAAAATAAAAAATAGTGTGGGTATAAGTCTACAGGCTCAAAAAAGAGCAGGTCTGGTTATTGCGAACCTTACCCAAAAACATGAGAAAGGGCGACCACGTCTAGCGTGGTCGCCCTCTACACTGAAAAAGCTATAAAACCTTACTCAGCGGCTGCAAGGATGTTGACTACCTTGCGGCCCTTGCGGGTACCGAACTCGACCTTGCCTGCTGCCAGAGCGAACAGGGTGTCATCGCCACCGCGGCCAACATTGTTGCCGGGGTGGAAGTGGGTGCCACGCTGACGAACGAGAATCTCGCCGGCATTGACGGTCTCGCCGCCGTAGCGCTTAACACCGAGGTACTGGGGGTTTGAGTCACGGCCGTTGCGGGTGGAGCTTGCGCCCTTCTTATGTGCCATTGATGCCTACCTTAGGTAAAAAGAATGGGTTGTTTTAAAACCAGTCTAGTGCGAACTTACGCCTTGATCGCAGTGATCTTAACGGTGGTCAGTTCGGCGCGGAAGCCCTGACGCTTCTTGTAACCGGTCTTGTTCTTGTACTTCTGAATAACGATCTTGGGACCGCGGAGGTCTTCGATCTTTTCAGCAGTTACCTTGGCAGAAGCCAGGGTCTTTGCATCAGCGGTGACCTTGTCCCCATCAACTAGCAGCAGTACAGGAAGCTCAATAGTGCTTCCAGGCTCACCAGCGACGCGGTCAAGGGTAACGAGATCTCCTACTGAGACCTTTTCCTGGCGGCCGCCAGCGCGAACAATTGCGTATGCCACTTGGGAACTCACTTCTCTTGACGTCATTTTAATAATTGCAAGATAACCATCTCTGAAAGCTTCACCGGCTCAACAGCAAGGTGCCTTACCCGGTTACCACAGTTTGCACCGGGTATTTTCAGTGATGAATTATCCTCTGTTGGCTTGGCCTTGAAATACCCTAGAGGATGTTCATGCCCTAGCTGAACTCACGCTAACGCTTGCTTGTGAGAACAGCACCAGCTCACAAGTTTACGCCTTAACCTTGCGTTGGGCAAGCAGAGAGCAGGGGTGTGGGCAAGCACTCACCCTCAATCTCGCGGTAGCTCAAAACGCAAATAGGCCCCCGTCCCGGCGAAGGGGCGGGGGCCAACCGGCTAGGGCTTAGCGGCCCTGACGCTTGATATCGGCGGCAGAGACACCAACACCCAACATAACGGGGCCGTTCTCAGCCGCGGTTACCGGCTTCTGAACCTGCTCAAGGCTGGCAACAACCGAAGTACCCTGGGCAGCTGCAACTTGCTCAGTCTTGACAGCCGAAGATCCGGCGCCTGAGCTGACAGCACGGCGGGGGCGGCGCTTCTTACGCGGAGACTCAGCTACCGGCTCAGCGATAGCTTCGACCTGCGCTACCTCAGCAACAGGCTCAGCAGCTTTCTTACCTGGGGTTGCCACACCGGTGACACCGGGTTCAGCAGGAACCTCAAGGGGAGCGACATACTTGACGTCCGAGCTGGTAGCCCTGCGTGGACGCCGGCCACGGCCCCGACCACCTTCAGGTGAGCTATCCCGCTCATTCCAGTTACGGCGGTTGGAGCTACGCCCCGTACGGTCGCCACCGCGCTGGGGAGAGTCCTTAGACTCTTCGCCGTCGCGAGGTTGGTACTCACGGCCAGCACGCTGGGAGGCGCGGGCCCTAGCCTCAGCGGCACGGATAGCATCGAGCCTGGTTGAGCTCTGCGTAAAGCGAGAGTCAGCCTCGGGGTCAACTTCCAAACTGGCATCAGAGTTCGCAGACAGAGCATCGGCAGAAATCTCCTGACGCTGTTTACTGCCACGGCGCTTACCCTGGTTGCGGGCACGGCCTACGGGGCGGTTGTCCTCTTGATCCGGGGCCTCAGAGTCGAACACAGCGGCCAGAGTTTCAAGCGTGAAGGAGCCCTGCTCCCCCATGCCCTCTTCAAGAGACTCAAGCTCACCACCGGTGGGAAGCTCAATGACATCATCACCGATAGTAAGGACCTGCTCTGCACCCTGCTGGCTAACATCAAATTCTGCACCAGCTTCGGCACGGCGGTTACGCTTGCGGCGCTTACGCTTACGAGCTGACTTAGATTCGGCTTCTCCCTCTTCATCCTCGTGCTGGCCACTGGTAGCGGCTACCAGATTGGCAAGAGCCGCCTTACGGGCCTCAGCCTTCTGCTCATCGCTCTCATCAATTTCGGCGATGTCAGCACGGCGAACCTGATTCTTCTGGTTGCGGTAACGCTTGCGGTCATCGCGCTCAGAACGGTGAATGAAGTCCGACGCGCCGCCGCTACGGCCCTTCAGCGGCTGGTCATGCACCAGCAGACCACGGCCTGCACAGGCCTCGCAGGGCTCCGAAAAAACCTCAAGCAGGCCGGTTCCCATACGCTTACGAGTCATCTGAACCAGACCCAGGGAAGTCACTTCAGCGACCTGGTGCTTGGTGCGGTCACGGCCCAGGCACTCCACCAGACGGCGCAGTACCAGCTCGCGGTTAGACTCAAGGACCATATCAATGAAGTCAACCACGATGATGCCACCAATATCGCGCAGACGGAGCTGACGGACGATTTCTTCGGCCGCTTCCAGGTTGTTCTTAGTAACGGTTTCTTCCAGGTTGCCACCGCTACCGGTGAACTTGCCCGTGTTCACATCGACTACGGTCATAGCTTCGGTGCGGTCAATCACCAGCGAACCACCGGAGGGCAGGTAGACCTTACGGTCAAGTGCTTTCTGGAGCTGTTCCTCAATACGGTAGTGGTCAAAGAGGTCGTCGTCCTCTTCCCACTGCTTAAGGCGATCGAGCAGGTCGGGGGCAACATAGGTAACATAGGCCTCAATCGAGTCCCAGGCTTCCTGCCCCTGGACCATCATGGACGTAAAGTCCTCATTGAAGACATCGCGGACCGTCTTGATAGTCAGATCGGGTTCCTGGTAGAGAAGCTCAGGGGCAAGTACCTTGCGGGACTCGCTCTTTCCCTTGATTTCCTCCCACTGAACACGCAGACGGTTGATATCGTTGCTCAGCTCTTCTTCGCTAGCGCCCTCAGCGGCAGTACGCACAATAACGCCCGCATCTTCGGGGAGCTTGTCCTTAAGAATCCTCTTCAGGCGCTGACGTTCAACATCGGGTAGCTTACGAGAAATACCGGTCATAGAGCCACCGGGTACATACACCAGGTAGCGACCAGGTAGCGAAACCTGGCTGGTCAAACGGGCACCCTTATGCCCCACGGGGTCCTTGGTTACCTGCACCAGCACCGAATCCCCAGCTTTGAGAGCGTTCTCAATTTTGCGGGGGGCACCATCCAGGCCACTGACATCCCAGTTGACCTCCCCCGCGTACAGCACAGCGTTACGGCCACGGCCAATGTCAACGAAAGCAGCTTCCATAGAGGGCAGAACGTTCTGGACCTTGCCCAGATAGACGTTGCCAATCAGGGAATCCTGCTGGGTCTTAGAGACAAAATGCTCGGCCAGAATACCGTCTTCAAGAACACCGATCTGGATACGATCGTCCTTCTGACGCACCAGCATCTGGCGGTCCACCGACTCGCGGCGGGCCAGGAACTCAGCCTCGGTGATGATCTGGCGACGACGGCCGGTTGCGCGGGTTTCGCGGCGGCGCTGGCGCTTAGCCTCAAGGCGGGTAGAACCGCGAACACCGGTGACCCGGTTGCTACTGTGAGAATCAGGCAGGCGGGGTGCGCGCACCTTAACAACGGTGTCCTCGGGATCACCCTCAGTGCCACCCTCAAACTCAAGGTCAGCGTCGCCGCGGCGGCGACGACGACGGCGGCGGGAAGTAACCTCAGGGTCAAGATCAGCCAGACGGCGCTCGCGTCGCTCAGCCTCTTCTGCCGCACGGCGGGCCTCTTCCTCAGCGCGGAGCTGTTCCTTGATGGAATCAAGGTCGGGTGAGTAGAAGAGCAGGCTATTAGCGCTGGCAGCAGCTGCAATACGGGCCAGTTCTTCTTCTTTCTGTTCACGCAGGGTCTTCTGGCGGGCAGTTTCTGCGGCCTGTTCCTCGGCGGTCATGGTCGGGTCTAGCCCGCCAGCTTGGTCCTCTTCCTCGGCGACAACAGCTTCTTCTACCTCTTCCTCCGTCTGCCCTGAGGGTCCTTCGGTGGCTTCCGAGCCACTGTCGGTAGATGACTGCTCAGCGGGTTCGGCAGACTCGTCGACTTCGCTGGTTACTGTAAGACTTTCGGGCTCCGAATCGGATTCACCCTGCGGCGCGACTTCTTGGGGTTGAGCCTTCGTGACAGGGCGACGGGTGCGAGTCCGCTTTTTGACGGGCTTATTCTCAGCGGCCGGAGCCTCCTGAGTCTCAGGCTGATCTTTAACCGCAGTCTGAGGTTCCTCCACAGACTGGGGTTCGAGGTTTTCTGGGGCCTCGTTCTGTTCGCTGCTCATCAGCGTCCACTCTCCTTTAAGTACATGTGCCGCCACCGCATGAGCGGACTTATAGTTCGTCGATGATCCCACCGCTTACTAACGCGGTGTCCACCGAAATCCTGTCTACCCGGTTCGCTAGAGCACCTAGGCTTATCCTCGGTCGGTCAAGGCTTCTATGCTCCGTACCGAGTGAAAACCGGGCCAGCGGCGACCTCCGAGGCGGCCCATCCGGGGCCACTCTTTGCAGGGAATAACCGCTCCGACAGCGCAAAGCTAGCGGCGTAGCGGTCTCCTATCAGGGTGCCTACTGGGTGGTGAAACCGTATGCGGACGGCACACTACCACACTCATTCTCTCACAGACAGGGACATTTAGCCCCATTAAAGTAGGTGAGCCTTTCACGGCAGACCGAGCACAAAACCAGCCCGCTCCAAGGACCATCAAGACCACAGCCATACAGCAGCTGTGAACTTTCGTAAAGAAACCCCGACGGTGGCACTTAC
Organism: Rothia sp. P5766; assembly: GCF_048513555.1. NCBI lineage: Bacteria > Bacillati > Actinomycetota > Actinomycetes > Micrococcales > Micrococcaceae > Rothia > Rothia sp. P5766. The sequence continues at coordinate 41,776 of NZ_JBLXXS010000016.1, forward strand.
CCCCTTGCTCCGGGAAACCTGCGCGTACTATGGAGAGGTAAGCGCTAGATAAAACCTAAGGATTCGCTGTGTCTACACCCGTTAGCAGGCTTGATACCCTACCGGAAGAAGAACATGCCAGAGCAGACCGCCGTCTGGGCTGGTTCACTCTACTCCCTGGCCTCATCGCTTTAGCTTCTTCCTCGATGCTAGTTTATGAGCGCCTGCAAATTTATATGGACGGGGCCCACAAATCTGTCTGCGACCTGAACGCCCTCCTCAACTGCGGAACGGTTATGCGTACCTGGCAGGCTGAAGTATTCGGCTTCCCCAACCCCTTCATCGGTCTGGTGGGTTACGGAATTGTTCTCGCTATCTCCACCGCTCTCATAGCTGGAGCCCGCTTCAAGCGCTGGTACTGGATCGGTATGCAGGTAGGGCACACGCTCGCTATGGCTTTCGTTCTTTGGCTCTGGTACAACACTACTTTTGACATCAATGCCCTGTGCCTGTTCTGCATGATTGTGTGGGTTATGCAGACCATGATTTTTGTTAGGGTGACAGCCCGTAACCTCCAGGCCGGTCTCATCCCGGCTCCCGAATCAATCCGTCTGGCCGCCCCCACCTGGACCTGGTTCTCCATCACACTGATTCTAATTCTAGTGTTCGGTATCGTCTTTATCCGCTTCTTTGACGTGATCGTGGGAATGTTCTAAACCCAGCCTCACCATCAGAAAAGCTGTGGCCTCCACTCAACCGGTGGAGGCCACAGCTTTTAGGCACCTGCCTCAAACCCTTAGGAGGCGAACCAGAGGGCGATTTCTCGGGCTGCCGATTCAGCTGAATCGGACCCGTGAACCAGGTTCTTCTGGACGCTCTGACCCCAGTCACGGGCAAAGTCACCGCGGATAGTGCCAGGAGCCGCAGTGGTGGGGTTAGAGGAACCCATCAGGCTGCGGGCACCCTCAATAACACCCTCGCCCTCAAGTACCAGAGCAACAACAGACCCGGAACCCATGTAAGAAACCAGCGGCTCGTAGAAGGGTTTGCCCTCGTGCTCTGCATAGTGCTGGGCCAAAAGCTCCTGGGAGGGGACCAGCATCTTTAGCTCAGCCAGGCGGTAGCCCTTACGCTCAAAACGGGCCAAAATTTCACCGGTCAGGTTGCGTTCTACGCCATCGGGCTTAACCAAAATTAGGGTGCGCTCAGACATGAAGATCTCCTTTAGTAGTCAGGGAAAAGTTTATTCTCACCCTACCAGAGTAGGAGGATCAATCTTAGAGTTATCAGACATAAGCGCAGTGCCCCCGAACCGCACAGGGCGGGCGAGGGCACCGGGCCGCCTGAAAAGGTTGTAGCTAGAAGAGGTTTCAGTCTTTATCTATTTCGCTGAGCCTTCTCCCATTCTTCCTGTTCGCGGGCACGAATCTCGTTTTCCGCGTCAAGGCGGCTACCGCGAGTCACTCCAAACCAATAGGCCACCGCAAAAGCGGCACCCACCAAGAACATGGAAGGCAGAGCAAAGCCAACCGCAATCAGCAGGACCTGTAGGAGGTACCCCAGATGGTAGCCCCAGGGTTTACGGAGCAGAGCCGGAGTAAGTACCAGGGCACCTGCCAGGAAAAGACCCAGCACCCAGATCAGGACTTTGATCCAGGTAGGGTCATTGAAATGGTGGCCAAAAATAGCCAGGGTCGCAAAGAAAGCAACCAGAGCTTCCAAAGAAAGCACCATGGAGGTAAACAAAACCTTGATAGACCGCCGTTTGGGGGCTTGCCCGGGCTTCCACTCCCGCTGAGCGCGTGTCATACGAGCCATCGGTATTCCTTTCCTTACAGACCTAGCAGGGTGCTGGCTTGGCCCACTACGGTGATAGAACCGGTGACCAGCACAGCAGAGTTCAGGTTGGGAACATCAGCCGCAACAGTGACAGCAGCAGCAAGAGCATCGGCCACATTTTCGTGGGTCTCGACCTTATCCTCATCAAAGCCTGCTTCAAGGGCCAGCTCCACAAGAGCCTCCGGGGCAATTGCACGCGGCGAATCAGAGGCAGTCAGGTGCAGAACAGTGCGGAAGTCCTGACGATCGACGTACTCGCTGAGCAAGATCTCGAACATGCCAGCAGCATCCTTCTCACCCAGAATACCTACCACCAGATGCAGTTCCTGGAAGCTGAAGGACTCCTTGAAAGCGGTAGCCGATGCAAGCAAACCGTGAGGATTATGGGCCGCATCAAGCACCACGGGAGGCTCAGTACGGGCAAGTTCCAGGCGACCGGGTGAACGAACCTCACCAAAAGCCAGTTTAACCAGCTCAAGGTTCAGTTCTTTCTGCCCACCACCTAAGAATGCTTCCACCGCTGCCAGGGCCACCGAGGCGTTCTGAGCCTGATGGGCACCAAAGAGTGGCAGGGCAATGTCATCGTAACGGGTAGCTAGGCCCTCAATAGTGATGAGCTGGCCCCCGACACCTGCGGTTCGTTGGGTCGTCCCAAATTCAACACCCTCGAAACGGTAGTCGGCGTTCTGGGCCTGGGCTGCTTCAAGTAAGACCTGTGCCACCTGCGGGTCCTGAACGGCAGAAACCAGGAAACCATCAGGTTTGATGATGCCGGCCTTTTCAGCGGCAATTTCGGCCAGGGTCTCCCCCAGTATGTCGGTGTGGTCAAGGCCGATGGGGGTCACCACTGAAACCGTAGCATCGGCGACATTGGTGGCATCCCAGGTGCCCCCGATACCCACTTCAAGAACCATGACGTCAACCGGCTCATCGGCAAAGATAGCGAAAGCCAGAATGGTCAAGGCCTCAAAGTAGGTGATACGGGGCTGACCTGCGGCTTCAAGCTCAGCATCCACAATATCCAGGTAGGGCTTGATTTCTCCCCAGATACGCACAAAAGTGCTATCTGCCACCGGCGCACCGTCAATACTGATGCGCTCGGTGACCCGTCCCAGGTGAGGGCTGGTGTACCGGCCGGTACGGATATCGTGGGCCATGAGCAGACGCTCAATCATGCGGGCGGTAGAGGTCTTCCCGTTCGTTCCGGTCACATGAATCACCGGGGCAGAGCGATGAGGCTCCCCCAGGATATCCACAGCCCGACGCACTGCATCAAGACGGGGTTCCATCTTATTCTCGGGCGCACGGCCAAGAAGCTCCGCGTAGACCGTTGCCAGGCCGGGGGCGTCATCCGCAAGGACGCCCTGAGCCTGAACCTCGGTGAAGACAGGGTCTATATTCAGGGACTGGTCCGTCATTTAGGCCTTCTCTACGGTTGCTGAGAACTCAGTTCCCTCAGCGTATGAGATGCTCACTGCCAGAGTCTCACCTGCAACCAGCTGCTCGTGGGCGCGAATCGCTTCAAGGTCAGCAGCAGGTGCCAAGACGGTGAGCTTGATACGGTCAGCGACGTTCAGGCCGGCTTCTTTACGCTCGGACTGGATTGCGCGGATTGCATCGCGGGCAGTGCCCTCTGCAAGGAGCTCATCTGTCAGGGCGGTATCAAGAACTAGGAATCCTCCACCGGGCAGAACAGAAACCGCGCCTTCGGCGGCCCCATCGGCCTCAGCGACCACGGTTTCAAGCTCATATTCACCGGCCTCAAGAGCCATACCACCCTCAACAGCCTGGAAGCCAACGACCAAAGTACCGTCCTCGGCGACCTTCCAGTCACCGCTCTTGGAAGCCTTGATAGCGACCTGAACCTGCTTGCCCAGGCGGGGCCCAGCGGCACGCGCATTGACCTTAAGTTGCTGAGAGATACCGAAGTCAGCAGGGGCCACCTCTGCGGCATCCAGCAGTTCAACGGTTTTGATATTTAGCTCATCAGCGATGATGCTCTCGAAGGTTCCGGCGAGTTCCTTACCGCCAGCAACAGCAACAGTCAGGTGAGCCAGGGGCTGGCGTACGCGCAACTTCTTAGCCTTACGCAAAGCCGAACCGGCAGAAGCAACTGCCCGGGTAGTCTCCATGAGAGCAAGCAGGTCCTCTTCGTTCTTGAAGTCCCCAGGGGTGGGCAAATCGGTCAGGTGAACCGAGCGCTCGCCGGTCAGGCCACGGTAGATTTCCTCGCTGGTCAGCGGAAGCAAGGGGGCGGCAACCTTGACCATAGTGACCAGGGCGGTGTAAAGCACATCAAAGGCTGCGGTATCTTCGTTGAAGAAACGCTCGCGGGAACGGCGCACATACCAGTTAGTCAGAGCATCGGTGTAGGAACGCAGAGCATCGCAGGCGGCAGAAACATCGTAGGCGTCCATTGCCTCGGTGACCTGGGCGACCAGCTGGCGGGTCTTGCCCAGGATAAAGCGGTCCATGACGTGCTCGGCCTCGGAGACCAGTTTTGCCTCGTAGCCAGTGCCCTGGTGAGCTGCGTTGGTGTAGAGAGCAAAGAAGTGGTAGACGTTCCACAGGGGTAGCATGACCTGGCGGACCCCCTCACGGATACCCTGTTCGGTCACAATCAGGTTGCCACCGCGCAGAATGGGGGAAGACATCAAGAACCAGCGCATAGCGTCAGAGCCATCGCGGTCCAGCACCTCGGACACATCAGGGTAGTTGCGCAGGGACTTAGACATCTTCTGCCCATCTGAGCCCAGCACTATACCGTGAGCAATGACGTTCTCAAAGGCAGTACGATCAAAGAGCGCGGTTGCCAGAATGTGCATGGTGTAGAACCAGCCGCGGGTCTGGCCGATGTACTCCACAATGAAGTCAGCCGGGTAGTGAGCCTCGAACCACTCCTTGTTCTCAAAGGGGTAGTGGAATTGGGCGAAAGGCATGGAGCCGGAGTCGAACCAAACATCCAGTACGTCCTCTACACGGCGCATGGTGGACTTACCGGTGGGATCATCGGGGTTTGGGCGGGTTAGCTCGTCAATGTAGGGACGATGCAGGTCAACCTGGCCGTCCTTGTTAAGGGGCAGGCGACCGAAGTCTGCCTCTAGCTCAGCCAGTGAACCGTAAACGTCGGTGCGGGGGTAGTTGGGGTCATCGGAAACCCACACAGGGATTGGTGAGCCCCAGAAGCGGTTACGTGAAATTGACCAGTCGCGGGCGTTCTCTACCCACTTACCGAACTGACCGTGCTTGACGTTCTCGGGGATCCAGTTGATATTCTCATTCAGTTGGCTCATGCGGTCTTTGAAGTCGGTGACGCGCACATACCAGGAGGTGATGGCGCGGTAGACCAGCGGGGTGCGGCAGCGCCAGCAGTGCGGGTAGGAGTGCACGTAGGACTTCTCACGAATCAGGGTGCCGTCGGCCTTGAGTACGTTGATGATGGTGCGGTTGGCATCAAAAATCTGCACACCGGCAATATCTGCCAGGGGCGCACCCTCAGCCAGGCTGGGGTCGGCGAACAGGTCAAGGAACTTAGCGCCCTCGTCCATAGAGAGGATCACGGGAATACCGTAAGCCTCGCAGGCCTTCTGGTCCTCTTCACCGTAGGCAGGTGCCTGGTGTACCAGACCGGTACCATCGGTGGTGGTCACGTAATCAGCCAGCAGAATCTGCCAGGAGGTTGCGGTGCCAAACTTCTCGGCATCGGTGAAGTAGTCCCACAGGGGTGCGTAGCGCAGGCCTTCAAGCTGGCTACCGGTGTAGGTTGCCAGGACAGCGGCACGGGCTGCCTCCACCGGGTTTTCTTCAGCGGCGTAGCCCAGATCCTTGGCGTACTCCCCTAGTAGGTCCTCAGCCAGCAGGAAGCGGCGGCCAGCCAGCTCACCGGCACCGGCTACAAGGACGTAGCGCACCTGGGGGCCAACGGCAAGCGCCTGGTTGGTGGGCAGAGTCCAGGGGGTGGTGGTCCAGGCAAGAGCCTCAACCCCCACCAGTTCAGCGGCAACAGCCTGATCGGCGGCTAGGGAGGTGTCGCCGGTAATGCGGAAAGCAACGGTGACCGAGGGGTCCTGGCGGTCCTTGTAGACGTCATCGTCCATGCGCAGCTCGTGGTTTGAAAGCGGGGTTTCGTCTTTCCAGCAGTAGGGCAGAACGCGGAAACCCTCGTAGGTTAGTCCCTTGTCGTGCAACTGTTTGAAGGCCCAGATGACCGACTCCATGTACTCAACGTTCAGGGTCTTGTAGTCGTTCTCAAAGTCGACCCAGCGGGCCTGACGGGTGACGTATTCTTCCCACTCTGTGGTGTACTTGAGCACTGAGGCGCGGGCGGCATCGTTGAAGTTATCAATGCCCATCTCGATAATCTGTTGCTTATCGGTCATACCCAGCTGCTTCATGGCTTCAAGCTCAGCGGGCAGGCCGTGAGTGTCCCAGCCAAAGCGGCGTTCGACTTTGTGTCCGCGCTGGGTCTGGTAGCGGGCTACCAGGTCTTTAACGTAGCCGGTGAGCAGGTGGCCGTAGTGGGGCAGGCCGTTAGCGAAGGGAGGGCCATCATTGAATACAAACTCGTTGGCCCCGTTAGCGCCTGCCTCCCTGTTGTCAATGGAGGCTTGGAAAGTACCGTCCTGCTTCCAGTAGCTCAGCACGGCTTCTTCGAGTGCTGGGAAGGAGGGGGAAGCGGCTACGAAGCTGGCACCGCTTGCGCTTGCCTTAGGGTAGACAGGCTTTTGAGTCATGGTTGCGACCTTTAGTTCTCGACATGGGTTGAGTTTGGGTTCTGCAAGGACGCTAGGCCCGAACTAGGTGCCGGGTTTGGCGCGGTACCACCTTGCTTACTGAAAGAACCGGCCCGACTCCCAGCCATTGCCTTACGGGGCTTGCATGGGCCTGCGCCAGCGGCTAGCTCGTCGTGAGATGAGCCAGCCGCTGGCGCAGGTGCCGAACCGGTTATCAGTCGCTTCATGACAGCTGTTTCGGGCTTACCCGTCCGGGTCTACTGGGGTTATATCTATTCCGCGCACTCCCCTCGTCGCAACGAATTTACGGGGGTGTGCAGGTATAACCTGTTCTTCCGGATTGCTCGCCGGTGATGGCCGGGTCTTTGCAACTGATACTTAGTTTATGCGCTGATTCTGCCTCTGTCTAACCTGTTTTTGACCCATTTTTTACCTGTTTATTCATTGAGGCCTCAAATTACAGAGATGTGAGTACAAGATATAGGGGTAGCGCCCCACGGTGCCCCCAAGATAGCGGCCAGTGCAGGTAAAACAAGGTGAGCAGACCAACCTAAATTACAATTTTGGGTTTTGGGAATTCTGCTCTTCGAAGCACTCTCCCAACTAGAATTACCACCGTGACAAACGATAAATCTACAGCTACTGTTCCCCCTTGGCCGTTCTTTGTTCGTCCAGCCTTGGAGGTACTTGAAGAGCACGATGTGGTCAGCACGAAAGACATCGTAAGACTTATCGAAGACCGATACCTAGCCTCCCCTGATGCACGCTCAGCAAAGTTGCCCAGCGGTATGAAAGTTTCTGCTCACCGTATTGGCTGGACGCTCAGCCACATCACTAAAGCAGGATGGGCAGTCCACCCCTCGAAAGGCTTCTATACCATCACTGAAGCCGGTAAAAATTGGCTGGAAGGTAATAGAAACACCAACCTCACCTATGCAGAAGCGAACAAAATATTTAGGCAATTCTGGCCTCAGAGAAAAACGAGTGGGGAAATAAGCTCTGTTGATTCTCACAATCTAGAAATTGATTTGGAGCCACCGGCTGAATCAATCGAAAAGGGTATCGCTCTTCTCACTTCACAAGCGAAAGACGAGTTACTGGTGCGCCTTGTTGTTGAGCTGGACGAAGAGTTCTTCGATGATGCCGTATGTAGTGATCCAACCGATTCTGCGCCCCCATTGCGCCCTTTGAGAGCTTCCACCGATTAGTTCCTGAGATATTTGGTGCATGGGATATCACGGTAAGTAGCGTCAATGCCTGCCATAATAGTATTTGCACATTTTGTTTACTCTATCTATCTTGAGGTCTTACAGTGACTCAGTCAGCTACCCCCACGCACCCGGCACCCCGCCCACACGTCAGCTTTGGACAGGCCCTTAAAAATTGGCGCAAGTACATGTTCCGCTTTAGCGGACGCGCTTCACGCTCAGAATTCTGGTGGGTCATGCTCGTATGGTTTATTATCAGCTTGGTGCTTTCCATAATAGCTTTGGTGGCAATTGTTCCAACATTCAACCATCTTCAGCAACTACAAGAAGCGGCGTCCACAAGTCTGGATGCATACAATGAATACAGGCAGGCGTCTAATGAGCTCGGCCCGGCGTTGGCTGGTAAGACGTTGATTTTCGCACTTATTATCGGTGTATTTGGAATTGTACAGTTTGTCACCATGCTGGGCCTCTGGTGGCGCCGCCTGCAAGACGCCAATTTTCACGGTGCTTTTTACTTACTGAGCTTCGCAGGCCCCGGTGCACTTGTTCCCCTAATTATGGCTATTCTGCCCTCTAACCCTGCAGGTGTCCGCTTCGACAAACCAGAAGATGCAACCCGCCCGTAGAACTTACGTGGTTTAGCAATCATGCCGCTGGCTCCTTACCCGGGTCAGCGGCATTTTTGTTGATCAAGCAGCCTACTGGAGCAATCCTTGCTCAGTCTGGGCCGCCCAGCTTGCGAAGCTCTGGTCGCGGTACTGGAGGTGGACCAGGTAGTTCCGAACCTGCGGGTCCACCTTACATATACGGTAGCTGGTGGCCGGGACTCATGCTCCTTGTTGCCCCCTCCCGCCTAGGTTAGCTACCGCTGGCAAGCCCATTCACGCCAGCCCGACCATCCACTTCTCTGGACCCAGCCCTACCTACCCTTGATGTAGATCAGTCCTTTTAAGATTTGGTCACAAGCATGTACCGCCCCCTTTTTTTCTATTGCCGCGTGGTGCAGTGAAAGGTCATAGGGTCACAGGGAATCATGGGTCTGTGACACAATACCTTTATGCGTATTTTGTCTATTCAGTCAGCCGTAGCCTACGGGCATGTCGGCAATTCAGCAGCAGTTTTCCCCCTCCAGCGCCTAGGCCACGAGGTTATGCCAGTCAACACCGTCCTCTTCTCTAACCACACCGGCTACGGTGAGTGGCGCGGCCCCTTGATGTCCGGCGACGATGTGCGTGAGGTTGTTACCGGTATTGAAGAACGCGGCGGCCTCGATGACACCGCTCTGGTCATTTCTGGTTACCAGGGTGGCTCATCCATTGGCGATGCCATCTTGGACGCAGTGGCTAAAGCCCGTGCCAAGAACCCCAAGGTACTCTACTCCTGCGACCCTGTTCTGGGTAACGCCACCAGCGGTTGCTTTGTTTCACCTGAGGTGCAGGAGCTGATCCGTGACCGGGTCATCCAGCACGCCGATATTATTACCCCCAACCAGTTTGAGCTGGGCTTTGTCACCCGCACCAACCCGCAGACCCTCGATGAGGTGCTCGAGTCGGTCAAGAAGGCCCAGAAAATTGGCCCGAAGACGGTGCTGGTCACGAGCGTTTCGACCCCTGAAACTCCCGGCAACAGCATCCAGATGCTAGCTGTCTCCGGCGATGAGGCCTGGCTAATTACCACGGACCGGCTGCCGCTGAAGGCTAACGGTTCAGGAGACGTGACCCAAGCACTTTTTGCTTCACATTTTACGTCGGGTAAGTCTTTGAAGGAGGCCCTGGAACTGACAACAGCCAGCGTCTATGAGCTTCTGAAGAACACCCTAGAATCTGGCCAGCGCGAGCTACAGCTCATTGAATCGCAGCAGTCCTATGTGGCTCCCCAGGTTTCCTTTGAGGCCGTGCGGATCCGCTAATTTCTACTTGCGTCAAGGCCCCGCTCCCCCGGTGGGCGCGGGGCTTTAGCGTACTTCAGGGGCAGACTTGATGTGGGGTTCTCAAGGCTTTGGTAGTTGGCTCTTCAGGGTTGAGGGAGTTGAGGGGCTTGGGTTGGCTAGGCAGTTCGTGTTTCTACGGACATCAAAAGCGGCCGGGTTCATCAGAACCGCTCATCCTAAACACCACAACGCTCCCGAAAAGCCACCACAAAATCAATAAAATACGGCCGCTGAAACCTCACTTCCTTAGCAGCATGCCGAGCCTCAAACTCATCCAGCCACCCCAAAGCCTCATCCCGCAAACCAACCACCTCAAGAGCCAACACATAACTAGCCCACCACCGAGCACCGCCCATATTAGGATGACACCCCCGCTCCCTCAAAACCTCCAACGCATACTCCACCGAACACATCTTCCGTAATTGAGGCACGCCCTGCTCCACCAAACAGGTCACAGGAGCCGTCAAATCAATCGGCTCATGAGGGCCTTCCTGAATATCCCATTCAACACCCAACCTCTGGCTCCGCAAAGGATCAATCTCATGTAAGAGCTCAGCAAAAACCGGCTCCCCCTTTTGCTCCACCAAAAAAGGTGCCACCTCACGAGCCAACTCCGTAAAAGGATGCCACACAACACCAATAGTCACATCAACAGAGGAACCGGCCCCATAATTAGAACTCGTAGTCAACCCAACAAAACCTGACCATTCCTCATCAAAAAAGTACTGGGCATCCCTGCCCACCTTCTTAAAACCCAACTGGGCTAACTCAGCATGCCACAGCTTTTGCACATCACGATCTCTTGCCATACAAACCACCCTACCTAAACACCACAACGCTCCCGAAACCCCACCACAAAATCAACAAAATCAGAATCCTGGTACTTCAACTCCTTAGCAGCATGACGCACCTCAAACTCACCCAACCACCCCAAAGCATCCTCCCTCAAACCAACCACCTCAAGAGCCCACACATAACTAGCCCACCCCAAAACACCGCCCATATTAGGATTATTCAAAACCGCTGGTTTCTTACTAAGGCACCTCAACGAAAACTTTTATCATTCTCTCGCGGGGAATACCTGAGATATTATCGACAGGACTAAAAAGATACCGATGCGAATTCTCTAGCAGTTTAATAAAATCATCAGGACCTACAATAGTAGATTGGGATAATAAGTCAGAAAAATTCTTGATAATGATGACCCCGCCTTTGATTTCCCCCAGAGTCCATTCAGGTGAATCATCCCAATCCATATCAGCCAAACACTCCCCCATCGCTGACCAATTCTCACCATAGTACGCGGGAAAATGCATCTGGGAACCGATTTCTTGACATAAATCTTGCTCTGTTTTTACCCTTTTCCCATCTATTACTGCAGTGAGGTAACCTTCTTGCAAAGAATATTCAATTATTTCTTTTGCCTGCAAATTATTTACATTGCAGACTTGGAATTTTGGTGTCTGTCGGAAGTATCCCTGAATATTATCCACCATTGCTTGTTCCTTGTCGCATCATAATAAATGATTTGTAATGATTTGTTGTGTAGTATGCAGAACCGTCTGAGCCAGTGACTAAGCGATCAGCTGTTCTGGGGATGCCCTTAACCTTGGGGTCAACGTCCCATTCACGATAGCTAATTGGTTCGTTTTTTCCGGATGGTAACACAGCGCCCTTCCCATTATTTTCCCATATTTTTCCGCCCTTGAAACCACTTGGTGCCACGCCTTTTTGGTCTATAGTATCTAGCACCTGGTGGGCTTTCGCTTCCACCGGGCCGATAGGCTGAACAAACTGCGGCTCAGGAACAGGAGATAATTCGCCTATCCTAGGATTCGCACTAGAAGCACCACCTCCCGCTATTCCACTCGCATCCTTAGAAGCACTCTTAAGAGCGCCCCTCTCAAGCGTCTCAATGCCTCCACCCACGAGT
>NZ_JBLXXS010000017.1:0-52529 GCF_048513555.1 Rothia sp. P5766
TATTGAGCTGGTCAGGGGAGGTGTTTGAGTGTCTGGGGCACATAGTTGCCTTTCGCGGGGGGCTGGGGCGAATTGATGGTACTGTCTGTTAGTTTACCCACCGGTAGGTGCATGTAAGCAAGGGCAAGTACCTCATGCGGGTCTTTGGCGGGCGGTTTTTCCGGCGGCCATTCATGGTGGTGTGCAACCGGGGTTCTTTTCTGTGGGTGGGCCTGGTTGAGGCGGTCCGTCTTTTCATGTGTGCTAAACCTTCATGGGTGGGTTCTTTGAACGCACATGTGAAGGTTTGAGCCACAGCACGGGCTTAGGGAGCCCCGCTGGGGCCTGGGGCTAAGGTCAGCTGCCTCTGGCTCTCCACCAGCACCGCCTGGCCGGTTACGGGGTGGGAGAAGCTCAGCGACCGGGCCAGAAGCTGGAGGGGCAGGGCTGGCTCGTCCTCAGCGATAGGGAGGACCTCGGGGTAAACAACGTCCCCCAGAATCGGTGCCCCCGTTGCCGCAAGGTGCACACGCAGCTGGTGGGTCTTGCCGGTGTGGGGTTCCAAAAGATAGCGGGTTAGGCGTCTGCCCGGTGCCGGTAGCGGCAAAGCTGGATTAGCTGTGGAGGCGTCGGGTAAAAGGCCCGGTGCAAGCTCGAAGGTCTCTAGACAGGTGATGCGGGACTGGGCATTCTGCCCAGAAAAACCGGCACCAGAGCGCCGCCGCTCCCTCAACTGAGCCTTGGTTTCAAGGGGCAGGGCCGGGGCGTCACCAGCTAAAAACTCTATATCGGTTTGGGCTACCTGCAAGGAGCCGTGGGCGTTCTCAATTCGCGAGCGAACCGTCAGACTTTCCCCCGGGGCCAGCTCTGTGCCCCCGGTGCTCAGCGGTGCTGCGATGGCCTCATAGGTTTTGGTGGGTTCACGCCGCTGGAACATGGTTTGGAAAGGGGCTCGGGCCTCTGGCACTTTGGCAAAGAGGACCACTCCGGCGGTGGCTCGGTCCAGGCGGTGGATGGGTATGAGGGCTGGGTTGCGCTCGCGTACCCGCAGTTGGGTCAGGGCCGTGTGCGCGACAAAGGAGCCGTTGGGTGTGGTGGGCAGAAAGTGGGGTTTATCGATAGCCAGCACCCACTCGTCCTCATAGAGCACAGGCATGTCGAAGGGGACGGGCTTTTCTTGGCCTAGCTCCCGGTAGTACCAGATTTTCTGGCCGGTCAGTGGTGCGGTGGGGGCTACCGGGTTGCCCTGAGCGTCCCTCACTTCCTTGCGCTCAAAACGGCTGGCAAAAAGCTCGTACTGGTAGGGGTAGAAACGGGCCACCAGGTAGTCCAAGACGGTGCTGGTGCCTAGAACATTGTCTGTGGGGTCGTTAGCATCGGGCAGGGTGAAGGAGACAGCATCGATGCCCTTGCGTTGGGGTAGGGGCTGGGGCGTGAGGTGGCGGTTGACTCGGCGCATGCCCCCTATTATTCCAGGAGCGTGAACCGGATGAGACCTTGCAAAATCTCTACCCAAAATACGAAAGAATAAGAAGGAATAATAAAAGGATGAGGAAACAACCATAGGTCGCACCCCCTTTACTCCTACATTCGGTGTCACACCGCCGCTGTTGGTTGGGTGTGGTCAGCTACTTGTTGATCTCGCTGAAGCTACCAAAGACGGTATTGGTTGAACCGGCACGCACTTTACTCATGACCGGAGACCCAAGGGCAGGTAAGACAGTTCTACTTAAGGCTTATAAGGATTTAGCTTTAGAGCGTGGTTGGGGGCACTCCTCAGTAGGCGAATACCTATAGGTCCCGACTCATGAGCTATGAGCTAGCCTTGCCACGGGTATGTAGATTTTACTATTCCTTATGTGCGGGAGTACTTGCGTGAATATGCCCCGCCAGTGATCGCCTGTCTTAGCTCAAAAGTATTTGGCAGCCGGGGCACCGGTAGCTCAGGCGGTCTATGTCCTCGGGACGGGCGATCAGGTGGCCGGGTGTATAGCGGCTAGCCCCCACGCCAGTATCTGAGAGGTCTTCTCCTACGATGGTTGCACCGCAGCGGTAGCAGGGGCGTCCTACCCGCCCGTAGCACCATAGGGGTTCGGTAGTGGTACGGGTGACCCGGTGGGGCCTGGCCCGGTTAGCATCAAGGAGCAGGTGGGCGATAGAGACGAGCCCGGCCAGGTCGGGGATTGCGCCGATCGGGGTGCTCGGGTCAATTCCGGCAAGAAAGAGGGTTTCAGCCCGGTAAATGGTGCCTATCCCCGCTAGGTTCCTTTGGTCGAGTAGGGCTGGCCCGATGGCGCGGTCGGGTTGGCTGGACAAGCGTGCTACAGCCTGAGATAGCGACCAGTCAGGCCCCAGAATATCCGGCCCCAGGTGGGAGAGCCTGCTTTGCTCTTGGCTGGTGGGGAAAACTTCCAGGACACCGAGGTTGAAGCCGACCGCCGTGATAGGCCTACTCCCCTCAAGAGGTGCTCCGTCGGGGTTTAAACGGGCGTTAGCCTGGATGATGGCGCGGGCGGCGGTTGCGGGTCGTTTCCAGGGGTCGGAGCGGCCATCGAGTCCCGTTCCGTAAATGTGCCAGATACCTTCCATTTTGAGGTGCGAATGGACGGTAGTATCGCCGATGCGTAGCAGGATATTTTTGCCGCGTGCGAGCGCGCCGTGGATAGGTTGACCGCTGAGGTTGATGCCAGCAGATGAGGGAACTCGAAAGTCTGTCGTGTGGGCTATTCTGTGGGCAAGTGCGCGGTGGAGGGACCGGGCTTGCCTCCATACGGTGTCTCCCTCGGGCACGGTTTTACCTTTCTTGCTGTACCAAAATTTGCCTCATTCTACGGTAGCTACCACCGGCCTCATCCTCAGGGTCAGCTGACATAAAAGATAGAAAAACCGTAGAGTTGCAAGCCACAATAGAAAGCGGTGTATAGTTTTCTGTGTTCAAAGTCTCACAATCGATGCTTCGGACATGTCCCCTTACCTTATGCAAAAGGGTGCACTCCTGCTATTTTGCTTGAGTCTACCCGCCCCAGGCGGCCCCTACCGCCTGCCCCCTAGATGGAGGTCAAAGCGGTGTACCTACTTTTCATGCTTGTTCTGGCTATGATGCTGGTGATGTCACTCGGTGCTCTCTATGTGCACCTTATTCGTAGCGTACGAGAGTTTCGTGCAGGCTACCATGATTTCGACCAAAGACTGAGCATGTAGCTTAATGTACCTGTTTGCATAATGGCCTTCCTGCCCCCTAACAGCAGGGCCATTTTTTACGCCCTTTGAGCGGGTTCGGAGGTCCTGTGGTTTAGTAGTCTTTCCGCATACGGACACCGCGTGGGGTGGTGTAGAAGCCAGCTGCTAGAAGTGCTCGCCGGAGAGCCTGCACCGGGTGTTCAGCCGCGGAATCGGCGGCGCTAGCTGGCTGAGCCTTTGCCGCTGGATTCAAAGGCTCGGGTGTGCTGAGTAGCTCAATACCACCGGCGCTTTCAATCACAATTTTGTCGGCTACGCCCAGGCGCACCAGCTGGCCTAGAAGCGGGGTCGCCACTTCAACAAGCACCGGGTCCTCGGTAAAGGGTAAGAGAGTTTTGCCGCCGCGTTCTAAGTAGAGCACCGGGGTGCCGTCTACCAGGACGAGGCAGGCACCGGCTTTACGCCCCGGCTTGTGTTTGAGCGGGGTGCGGTTAGCATCCCAGGGGGTGGGCGTAGGCCAGGGGAGGGCCGCCCCGTAAGGATTAGCCGGGTCGGTTGCCGCTAGGAGCGTGACAGCACGCTGAGTGGTCCGAACCGGTGAGTAGGTAGCCTCAGGGGCGGCGCTGTGCTTAATATGCTGAGCAGGCAGCGGATCTGAGGTGGCTCGGTCGGCCTGTCTTAGCCGATCTACCGTGGCAGAGGTTGAGAACTGGGCAGCTCCCAGCCCCTCAATAAAGTAGCCTCGGCGGGCTAGCCCCTTTTCTTCGGCTGCGGATAGCACCCGGTAGACCCCGGCAAAACCGCCGACCGTTCCCTCAACGGCAACGGCACCCCGTGTGAGTATTCCGTAGCGGTCCATGAGAAGTTCGGCTCGGGCTGCTGCGGCCACGGTCGGGTCAAGCGGTTCAGCATCAACTCGTGCCCAGCGCCCAGCGTTGATGGGGGCTACCTGGGCCGGTGCCTGGACAGTAGGCCCGGTTCCTAAGCCCAGCCGGGAGGAGGACAGTCTGCTGGCCCCTCTACGCATACCCACGCCACGGGCACGGGGTGGTGGGCTAGCCACCTTATGAGCTGATGAGCCGCCGGCCAGGAGGGCGCGTACCGGTGCGTAGGTGTCACCGGTAACCAGGCCAGCCCATACCAGGTTCCAGAGGGCATCGGATGTCTCGCGGTCGCTGGGCGGCTGATTTCCCAGGGAAGCTGTGAGAGCCGCCAGTTGAGCCTGAATCTGGGTGAAGAACAGCCCACCGCTCAGGAGCGAATAGATCGTTTTTTCTAAGGGCCCCAGCGCAGCCAGGGCTTCTTGCCGCTCACCTTCATCGGGCAGGGTCAGGGGGGCGCTCTCTGCCAGGTGCAGGGCAACCCATCCGTCGTCCCCGGTAAGTTGGCCCGCCCCTGTCCACAGCACATCACCGGCACTCATGGCAGAATCCAACAGAGCCGGGGCGTAGTCGGTAATCCTGGCCCGCATAATGAGCGATTCCAGGGCTGATGCCGGTAGGCGCACCCCCGCAAGCTGGTCAACCACCGTGAGCAGGCCGTCGTAGCCTGAGAGCATGGCGCTTGTATCCTGGCGGGCGACAATAGGCTGGGCCGGGACGCCGAAGGTACCGGGTGTGGCGGTGGTTTCTGTGATTTGCCATGAGCCCACATGCTGCCAAGAAGGCAGGAACCTGGCGTAGGTTGTCGGTGGTACAGGCTCAACATCGGCTCTCAGGGCCGCCAGCGACCGCGAGCGCAGGGTGCGCAAAACCTGAGCATCTACCCATTCGGTACCGGCCAGGTAGCTGGGGTCATCAGAACCGGTGCGGGCACGGGCTAGCTCAGCCCGGAGTTCTTCGGGCAGGAACTCACCGGAGAGTACCCGCCGGTCAGCGGCCAGAGCCCGCAATGCGTTCTCGACCACGGAGATACCCAGAGCTAGCGCGTGGGCGGCCTGGGCGGTGGTGAAAGGTGCGTGGGTGCGGGCGTAGCGGGCTACCAGGTCAAGGAGGGGCTCTTTGACCGGTTCAAGGAAGGCCAGCGGCACCCCGATGGGCAGAGGCACGCCCAGGGCATCGCGCAGGCGACTGGAATCTTCCAGGGCGGCGTAGACCTTGCGCCCGTGCAAGCGGAAGCTTAGTGCCCGCCCGGCGGCTACCAGGGTCTCCAGGTGCTCCTGTGCCTGGCTTGGGGTGATTGTCGGATCGGGGGCAGCCTCATCAGGAGAAGCTCCCGGCAGACGGAGCCTAGCGGCGGCCTCTTCGGCGGTGAGAGGGCCTAAGAGCCGGAGCAGGTCGGCGGCGCCCTCCACTCCGTGCAGGCGGTAACCGGGGGCAAGGCGTTGTAAGCGGGCTTCGGTACTACGAATCACCCCGGCATCCAGAAGCTCCCGTAGCTCGTCTTTGCCTAAGAGCTCAGCGAGCAGAGCCGGGTCCAGCGCCAGCGCGGCGGCTTTGCGCTCAGCAAGAGGGGAGTCACCCTCGTAGAGGAACTGGGCGACGTAACCAAAGAGCAGGGTACGGGCGAAGGGCGAGGGCGTATCGGTCTCGATTTCTGAGACCTTGACCTGCTTGCTCTCAATCTGCCGGTGCAGGGCCAGGAGCTCGGGTAGGTCGTAGACATCTTGCAGGCACTCGCGAGCGGTTTCGAGCAGGATTGGGAAAGCCGGGTACTTTCGGGCAACGTCGAGGAGTTGGGCGGCCCGCTGGCGCTGCTGCCACAGGGGTGTACGGCGGCCGGGGTCCTTGCGGGGCAGGAGTAGCGCCCTAGCGGCGTTCTCCCGGAAGCGGGAGGCAAAGAGCGCAGAATTCCCTACCCGCTCGGTGACTATATCCTCAAGCTCCTGAGGGTCAAAGAGGAAGAGCTCGGCACCCGGAGGCTCAGCTTCCATAGCGGGAATACGCAGCACAATACCGTCATCAGCGGCCATGGCCGATGCGTTCACACCGTAGCCTTCCTCGACCCGGGCACCTACAGCCAGCGCCCAGGGGGAGTGCACCGGCATACCTAGCGGGGAATGGAGAATAACCCGCCAGTCGCCCAGCTCATCACGGAAACGCTCAACTAGCAGGTGCTTATGGGAGGGCACACGACCGGTTGCCTGGGTCTGCTCACCGATATAGGCCAGCAGATTATCGGCGGCCCACTCATCAAGGCCCAGCGCCCCTACCTGCCGGTGGGCCTCTGCCCGGTCTTTGGCAAGGGTTCGCGCCAGATCGCCGGTGAAAGTGCCGAGTGCTCGCCCCAGCTCAGCCGGTCGCCCGGGAGAATCCCCGTGCCAGAAAGGCAGACGGCCCGGCACTCCGGGAGCCGGGGTAACGGTTACCCGGTCGTGACTAATATCTTCAATCCGCCAGGAGGAGGCACCCAGGGCGATAACATCCCCCGCACGGGATTCGTAGACCATTTCTTCATCGAGTTCACCCACTCGCTTAGGCGCCTTGGAATCCTCTGCCCCGGCAATATAGACGGGGAAAAGGCCCCGATCAGGGATTGTACCGCCGCTGGTGACTGCCAGCCGCTGAGCGCCGGGCCGTCCCTCAATAGTGCCCGCGCCGCGGTCCCAGACGATGCGAGGGCGCAGCTCGGCGAACTCATCGGAGGGGTAAAAGCCCGAGAGCAAATCGAGGGTGGCTTCAAAAGCCGCCCGGGGCAGGGTAGCAAAGGGCGCAGTAGCCCGGAGCGCCTCAAACCAGGCCTCCACGCTGATAGGCCCCAGGGCGCAGGCGGCAACGGTCTGTTGGGCCAGAATATCCAGGGGATTAGCCGGTATGGACAGCGGCTCAATCTTGCCTGCCAACATTCGCTGGACGGTGACGGTGGCGTTGAGTAGGTCGCCCCGGTGCTTGGGGTAGAGGTAGCCACGCGATACTTCGCCCACCTGGTGCCCGGCACGGCCCACCCGTTGAAGCCCGGACGCTACTGAGTGGGGAGCCTCCACCTGGATTACCAGATCAACCTGCCCCATATCAATGCCCAGCTCGAGCGAACTGGTAGCCACCACACAGCGGAGCTGGCCCGATTTCAGGGACTCTTCAATGAGGGTGCGTTGGTCCTTAGAGACGGAACCGTGGTGGGCACGCGCCAGCAGGGGTGGGGCACCTGAGGCGCTCGCCGAGGCCCCCATTATCTGGGCCGGTGAGCTTGTGCCCCTAGTAGGAGTAGCGCGTAAAGGGAGTTTAGGGTCATCTGCTTCTAGCTGCGCGGGGTTGGCCTGAGCCAGCTGTTGGGTCAGGATATCGGCTACGGTGCGCGGTTCGGTGCTCCCGCTGGGCCCGGTCACCGTCAAAGGCTCGCCGGTAGGGCTAAGGTCTTGGCGGGCCTGGCACCGTTGCAGGTAGATTTCGTTCAGCCGTGCTGTTAGCTTCTCTGCCAGGCCACGGGAGTTAGCAAACACGATGGTGGAGCGGTTGGCCTCTACTAGGTCAACAATACGCTCTTCAACATGGGGCCAGATAGAAGCCTGGTAGCCGGATGCCGGTGAGGGCGGGGTGGAATCGTCGGAGCCCTCTACCTGTTCTGCGGCCCCCGCTTCTTCCGCTACTTCTTGGATGGTCAGTTCGATGGGCTGGCGCGGGTGCCTAGGGGCGCTCTGCTCGCCCGGGTAGGTTCCTACCGCCTCCCAGAGAGCCTGATGGGGGCCGTTCTCACTCACGGTGGGCAGAGGCTGGTCAAAGTAGCTATCTCTTGCTTTAGCCGGGCTTTCCTCCTCCGGTTCCGGGGAACCTAGGGCGGGGCCCGCCAGTGGGCGGACGCCCAGAGCATCAGCCAAGGTGAGGTCTTGGGGCAGGGTTGCTGCGGCATCGACCTGCTCGGGGCGGAGCAGACCCTCATCGGCTAGGGAGTCAGCTAGCGCCAGCCCATCATTGAACTCGGTAGCTGAGTTTTTAGCGGCTTCGCGGGCACGATTTTTTGTGCTGCTGCCCTGATGCCAGGGTGTGCCAGCTGGCATCTCACCGTAAGCATTGGGGCCGCCCAGGGCTGTCATATCGGGCACGGGTACGGAGAGGGTGAGCTCCCACTGTTTTTCTGAGGGTGGTTGCACAACCTCCACCGGGACGGAGCCGCCCAGGAACCGGGCAACGGTTTCTACCGGTTCTACGGTGGCAGAGAGCCCCACGCGCTGGGCGGGGGATTCTAGGAGCTGGTCTAGTCTCTCTAGGGTTACCGCTAGGTGGGCACCGCGTTTTGTTCCTGCTACCGCGTGTACCTCGTCAATGATGACGGTGTGAACCGAGGTGAGCGTGGAGCGGGCCTTAGAGGTCAGCATCAGAAAGAGGGATTCCGGTGTGGTAATCAGAATATCCGGTGGGTTGCTGATGAGCTGGCGGCGTTCTTTGGCGGGGGTGTCCCCGCTGCGTACCCCCACGCGAACCTGGGGAGGTTCCATCTTGAGGGAACGGGCGGTCTGGGCTATACCGATGAGTGGGGAACGCAGGTTACGTTCGACGTCCACACCCAGGGCTTTGAGCGGTGAAATGTAGAGGACCTTGGTCCCGCTCACGCTGGGTTCCCGACTTGTTGTGTCATTGGATGCGGCGGTGTGATCAAAGTGCAGGCGGTCTAGCGCCCACAGGAAAGCTGAGAGCGTTTTACCGGAACCGGTGGGGGCCACAATTAGGGCATGCCGGCCGGCGCTGATAGCCGCCCAGGCGCCGGCCTGGGCGGCAGTGGGGGCTGTGAAAGCCCCCTCAAACCAGCGACGGGTTGGCTCCGAGAAAAACCTCAGAGCCCGGGAAGTATCCTCAGAAGCCATAGCCCTCTTAGCCTGTAGAAACCGCTTAGGGCGCGGCACCTACAGCACCCACCGTGAGCTGGGTGATGTCCGTATTGGAGCAGGCTTCGGACGCAAAGTTGAGTACGAGTGCCTGGGACGCTCCGGGGGCCTGGATGGAGTAGCCGGTCGCCGCGACGCTCTGGCAACGACCCGCGTAGAGTCCGGCGCGTGTTTCACGCAGGATGGCGGTGAGAGACTCACCGGTGGCTAGTACCCCTCCTGAGGATGACAAGTCGGTGGCGTTTGCGGCGCTTGCACCAATTTGTTGGCCAGCAGAATTCACGTAGTGAACGGCGGGGTAGCCGCCGATAGAGCAGGGGGCGGAGCCGGTGTTAGTGAAGGTGAGGTTGATATATCGTGAGCCTGCGGCACCTCCACCGGGGGCTACGGCCGCCTCAATGTAGAGCTGGTCGTAGTCGCATACGGCAACGCCTGCCATAGAGCTGGGAGCCTGCCCTGCGGCCCCTGTTGGTTGATCAGCAGGGCTGGGAGTGGGGCTGGGTTCAACAGTGATAACGGTTCCCGTAGGGACGGGTTCGGGGCTATCTGAGACGCTGGGTGTCGGGGCCGCGGCTGTCTGAGTTGGGGAGCTCGTTGCTGTGGGGCTTGGGCTGGCGGAGGTTGCTGTTTGGGAAGTCGCCACCGCGGAGGCACTTGTGCCTTCCGAAGTCTCTGCTGGTTGGCTCGGCTTATTGGAGCCACAACCGGTAAGGGCCAGCAGGAGGCTCAGGGCAGCAAGGGGGATAAGGGGTTTGGGGGTTTTCATGCCATTTACATTCCTGGTTGCAGGGTAACGTGTGCCCCGTCCATTCCTTGGGAGTATTCCGTCTGGCAGCTGAGGCGAGAGCACTCGTTGGCGATATCATCGATCATATCGAGCAGGTCTTCTTCGGCTTCTTCGCGTTCGCCCGATGCGGCAAAGTGCTCGGGATCGATAAAGGCGTGACAGGTGGCGCATGAGGCATTGCCGCCGCAGGTAGCAAGTACCGGGAAGCCGGCTGCTAGGACAGCGTCGAGCATGCTCTGGTGGGGCTCCCAGGTCACGTCTTTGGTGGTACCGTTTTCATCGGTGACCGTGATGTTTACGCTCATATCTTCTCCTGTGCTGATGCGGCAGTGAGGCCGTCTGGCCTTCTTGTCTTCCCCTATTTTATGGGATAGGCAAGAGCAAGCCCGTTTTTGTGGTGAAAACTACCCCACCGTCATGGGGTTCTGCGGCCTCTTGATGTAACCGCAATAAAAAAACCGGCCTCACAAGGAGGCCGGTTTCTGGTGTGCGCCCGAAGGGATTCGAACCCCCAACCTTCTGATCCGTAGTCAGATGCTCTATCCGTTGAGCTACAGGCGCATTGTGCCTTGGCTGACTATCTCTAGCCCGTCTTGGCAACAGGTAATACTCTACGCAGGTTTTTGGAGGTGTGCAAATCGAAAGCGCGTGACACTGCTCTCACTTATGGTGGGTGCCCTGTCTGCTCAGTTTGGTCTCAGCCTGGTTAAGGCCACCGGGGGCGCTCCGGGGCTGATGTGGCTGTATTGTGTCATGCCCAAATGATTTTTAGGTTTTGCTACGGGGGTGTGAGGAAGATCGGAGCGAAATATTTGTACTAATTCTGACAAAAGACCTATATCTGGGTAGGCTAGACGTACACGATGAAGTGAAAGTGCACCGCACAACGCGTTTATTCATTGCTAATGAGTGGCGCGTTTTTCTGTTTTCGCTCTGCCGGCGGCACAGAAAATGGGTGGGCACCTGCTTCCGGTACAGAGAGGTACCGGGGGAACCGATACATAAGGGGAAGCGTCAGTGACTGACATTTCAATCGACAATTTAATTGCACAGGCTCCTACCAACTACGAGGAATTACTTGCTTGGGTCGCTGAGGTTGCTCAGCTTACCCAGCCCCATGATATTTACTGGGCTGATGGCTCACAGGAAGAATACGACCGGCTGGCCGCTGAACTGGTTGAGGCCGGTACCCTCCGCAAGCTTAGTGATCATGAGTTCCCTAACTCTTACGTTGCTTTTTCGGATCCCGATGATGTGGCCCGTGTTGAAGAGCGTACCTTTATCTGCTCACAGACCCAGGATGGTGCTGGGCCGACCAACAACTGGCAGGACCCAGCTCAGATGCGAGCGACTCTGACCGATCTCTTTAAGGGGTCCATGCGGGGCCGTACCATGTATGTGATTCCCTTTGTGATGGGTTCACTCGATGCGACCACTCCTAAGTTCGGTGTCGAAATTACCGACTCTGCCTATGTGGTTGTTTCTATGCGGATTATGGCCACTATCGGTTCTGATGTTCTTACCAAGATGTCCGAGACCAAGGCTTTCTTTGTGAAGGCACTGCATTCGGTGGGCGCTCCGCTTGAACCCGGCCAGCAGGATGTTCCCTGGCCCTGTAACCCCGAGAAGTACATTGTGCAGTTCCCCGAAGACCGTGAAATCTGGTCCTATGGGTCCGGTTACGGTGGTAATGCCCTGCTGGGTAAGAAGTGCTACGCACTCCGTATCGCTTCAGCAATTGGCCGCGATGAAGGTTGGATGGCAGAGCACATGCTGGTGCTCAAAGTAACCAACCCTGAGGGGCGTAGCAAGTTCATATCCGCGGCCTTCCCCTCAGCCTGCGGTAAGACCAACTTTGCCATGATGGATCCCACCATTGAAGGCTGGAAAACCGAGATGGTTGGCGATGACATCGCCTGGATCGAGTTCCGCGATGGCAGGCCCTACGTGGTGAATCCCGAGGCAGGCCTGTTTGGTGTCGCCCCCGGCACCGGCTGGTCCACCAACCCCAATGCAATGCGGGCAATTGCTCGGGGTAACACCATCTTCACCAATGTTGCCCTCACCGATGACAACTCTGTGTGGTGGGAGGGTAAGACCGATGAGGTCCCCGATCATCTGATTGACTGGCAGGGCAAGGACTGGACCCCTGATTCAGGGCGTCCGGCGGCTCACCCCAACTCACGTTTCTGCACCCCCATCGCCCAGGCTGACACTCTGGCCGAAGAATACTATGCACCCGATGGTGTACCGCTGTCAGCCATGATTTTTGGTGGCCGCCGCAAGACCACTATCCCGCTAGTTTCCGAGGCCACAAGCTGGGAGCAGGGTGTCTTCCGTGGCGTGACCCTCTCTTCAGAAACCACCGCCGCCGCCAAGGGCCAGGTGGGCCTTGTGCGCCGTGACCCCATGGCTATGCTTCCCTTCATTGGCTACAACGCCGGCGACTACATCCAGCACTGGATTGATCTGGGTAAGAAGCACGGCCAAGAGAACATGCCCAAGATCTACTACGTCAACTGGTTCCGCCGCACCCCCGATGGCGGGTTCGCCTGGCCCGGATTTGGTGAGAACAGCCGCGTGGTCAAGTGGATTTTCGACCGTTTGGAGGGCACCGCTGGTGGCCAGGAAACCTTCTTGGGCCTTGTCCCGACACCAGCGGACCTGGACCTGACCGGTCTTGAATTGAGTGAGGAAGAACTAACCGCTGCTCTTACCGTTAGTCGCGAAGAATGGGAAGAAGAACTGCCCGGTATTGACGAATGGCTGGCATTCTTAGGGGATAGAGTCCCCGCCGAAGTGCACGCTCAGCGCCAGGCCCTAGCTACTGAGCTAGGCAAGTAACCCCCCGCGGTTTCATATGTGAGCCCTTGAATTGATAAGGGTGTAGCTCATCTCAAAGTAGCCCGCAAGAGCCTAGCTCTTCCGGGCTACTTTTCTTTGTGCAGGATTAACACCTAGACGCCCCTAAATTGGGGGAGGAAGCTACCTTATATATTCTGTAGAATGCTATAAGAATGGCTGAAGACTGTACTGTATAGCCCTGTGCCCTCCCGAACAAAAACTGCCGGTTAGCCACCGGCGAGGTGAGTTGCGTAGCGGTGAGCGAGCTACTGCTTGCTTGTGTGGAAGGAATACAAGAGTGGGAAATTTGCTGAGCGTTAAAGAACTCACCAAGAACCACGAGCACCTCCGCGCCCTCAAGGGCGTTAACCTGGAGGTTGCCGCCGGTGAAATCGTAGGTCTTCTCGGCGAGAACGGCGCAGGCAAGTCGACGTTACTGTCCATCCTGGGGGGCTGGGACAGCCCCACGGGTGGCACCATTACCCTAGATGGTAAGAGCTACACCCCAAAGAATCCCGAAGAAGCCTTGGTGGCCGGTGTAGGCTCTATCCGCCAAAAATTTACTGTGGATTCTGAGCTGACCGTTGCCCAGGCAATCTTCCGCTCCACCCAGTATGCCGACGATGCTGAGGACGCTCTGGTAGCTCGCGCCCAAGAACTACTCTCCGAAATTGGTCTTGCTGTTGACCCCCGCGCCAAGATGGGAGATCTGGTGCGTGCAGAGCAGGCCCTGGTTGAAGTCGTCCGCATGGAGGCCGAAGAGACCCGCCTAGTCCTCATGGATGAAGTTGCCGCAACCTTCAACGACTTTGAAATCTACCAGCTTCATGAGGTGACCCGTAAGCTGGCAGCTGAGGGCCGCGCAATTATCTACATCACCCACCGTATCGATGAGATCCGCTCCCTGGCTCACCGTGCAGTGATTCTTTCTGAAGGCACCATTAGCACTGAAATTAACCCAGGTGCCATGACTACCGAGCAAATCGCCTTCAAGATGTTCAACCGCGAAATCGAGATGGGCGGTCGCCCCGATGACTTCGCTGGCCAAGACGCCAAGCTCATCGTCGAGAATCTCACCAGCTCCAAGGGCTCCCTAAATAAGGTGTCCTTCTCGGTTGACCGGGGTGAAATCTTTGGTCTGACAGGGCTACGCCGCTCCGGTATTAACGAGGTTGCTGCCGCCCTAGTCGGTGTTGACGAAACCGCCACTTTCGGCACTCTCAAAGTCAACGGGCAGGACGTCACCATTAGCTCACCCGGTGACTCTGCAGCACTCGGTATCGGCTACCTCTCCGATAACGATGACGAACTGGGCCTTGCCAACGAACGCTCTATTGCAAAGATACTGATGGAAAGCGCAGGCCTTAAAGAACGACCCAAAGGCTTCTTGCACGAAGTATCCGCCTTACGGGAGGTCGCTGAACAGGTTCAGAAGCTCCGCATCAAAACCACTAACATCCAGGGCCAACTGGGTAAGCTCTCTGGCGGTGATCAGCAGAAAGTCGCCCTCGCCCAATGGATTACTACCGACTGTGAAATCCTGATTCTCAACCACCCTACTCGTGGCATTGATATGGGCTCTAAGAGTGAAATTTACAAGATGCTCATGGAGCTGACCGAAAAGGGGACCTCTATTATCCTCATTGGGTCAGACATGTCAGAACTTATCGGCCTGTGCCACCGCATTGCTGTGATGCGCTCCGGTGAAGTCGTTTCGGTCCAGCAGAATAAGGTAGCCACCGAAGACACCCTCATGGGCGAAGCCCTGGGGGAGGATTTGGTCTAGAGAGCTCGACCATAACTGAAAACAGGAGGGCTCCCGGCTCATCATAGCCGGGAGCCCTCCTGATTTAGGCTGGTGTGCCTTGGGGGATGAGGCCAGCTTACAAGGAAATCCTTGAAGCGATGGCATTGAGTTTGTGGCGTGCTAGAGCCAGGTTGGCAGTGTTGCGCTCAAGCACCAGGTAGACGAAAAGACCTGATGTTTCTGAAGTGTTAAGAACGTTGATCAGGTGGTACTGGGAGGAAAGAGTGATCATAATGTCCTCAATGTTCCCCTTGACATCAAGGTCAGCCATGGTCTTGAGCTTAGCCCGAACAACATTTGAGTTACCGGCAGCAGCTACCGTGAGGTCAAAACCAGGGGAACCACCAGCGGCAAGAGCCATACCCGATGAAATATCGACAAGAGCGGCACCGGTAGCGCCTTCAATGGAGAGCAATTCCTGAATGGAGGCATCAAGCTGTGACAAGATAATTCCTTTATCTATGTACCTGCCAGAAGAACACGACATCAATGGAGGAGTGCACCAGCAGGAGGCGGTACGGACGCAACCACCTACCCGCACCCTTGGCGTATGTGCGATGAAAAGGGTTGCGCCCTCGAGTTTTTACTTACCTATCATACTACTTTGCCACTCTCACACACCCCCAACATGTGCAGGAAACCCGGCTAAAGTAGAGTTCAAGCGCCAGAAGTCGGCTGATGACAGCCTGGCTTGAAACCTGAAACCATATAGCTGAAACTTAAGGTTGAAGCAATAATCGCCCCATCACTATGTCTAAGGAGCTGGACCTTGTGCGCCTCACTGCCTTTTCAGATGTTTCCCTGCGCGTACTGATGCTACTTTCTGGGCTGGACGGTCACCAAATCTCAACCCAGAAAATTGCTGAGGGTGTAGGAACCCCCTATAACCACGTTGCCAAATCTGTAGCCTTCCTGGCAAATATGGGTCTGCTCGAATCAACCAGAGGCCGCACCGGCGGCATCCGCCTCTCCGAAAAAGGCGCTTGTGCAACCGTCGGGCAGGTCCTCCGTGCCACCGAGGGCGACATACCTATGGTTGAATGTGAAGGCGAAACACATACTTGCCCCATGCGCAATTCCTGCTCCTTGCGCGTAATCCTAGCTAACGCTCGTGAAGAGTTCTTCAAGATTCTCGATCCGGTCGTTATTTCTGAGCTACCCAACGAAGCCCAGATGGGCCCGGTTTTCCTTGAACTCGGACTTGGCCCCCTTGGCTCCGCCAGAAAAACCACGGCCGGTAGCTTAAACTAACAAAAGCACCGAGGCCGCTGTCGGTTTTAAAACCGGCAGCGGCCTTTCCAATCCCTAATACTGGTATGAAGTATGCTAAATTGAAAGTGGTTTATCAACAACCTGTCACTAAGGAGCACTCATGCTATCTGCCAAATCCCGCCCCATCATCGAGGCAACCCTCCCCGTCATCGCCGAACGCATCAACGACATCACCCCCGACTTCTACCGCCGCATGTTCGCCGCCCGCCCCGACCTCATGGACGGCATGTTCTCACGCTCATCCCAACTCGAAGGCACCCAGCCCAAAGCACTAGCAGGCTCCATCGCAGTCTTCGCCTCCTACATCCTGGCCAACCCCGACAGCTACCCCGACGAAGTCCTCTCTCGCGTAGCCCACAAACACGCCTCACTGGGCCTGCGCGAAGAAGAATACCCCACCGTCTACAAGTACCTCTTCGAAGCCATCGCCGCCAACCTAGGCGACATCCTCACCCCCGAAATCGCAGAAGCCTGGACCGAAGTCTACTGGCTCATGGCCGACGCCCTCATCAAACTTGAAAAAGGCCTCTACGCCTCACAAGCCAATGAGGTCATGTTCGCCCCCTTCCGCCTCCTAGAGCGCAAAGAAACCGGCGAGAACGTCATCGACTTCACCTTCGAAGCCGCCAATGCCGTAGCCATGACCGACGCCGTAGCAGGCCAGTACGTCTCCATCGTCACCAAAGCAAAAGATGGCCTCCGCCAGGCCCGCCAGTTCACCCTGCTCCCCTCCCAGAAGAACCAGCGCCGCGTAGCCATCAAACTCGACACCGCAGGCGAAATGACCCCCATCCTGCACGAACTCGCAGTCGGCGACATCGTCGAGGTCTCCAACCCCTACGGCGACGTCACCCTGGGCGCTTTTGGCGATGACGCAACCAAACCCCTCTACCTCTTCTCCGCAGGTATCGGTGTAACCCCCATGATCGCCTTCCTCTCCGAACTCGCCGCCAGCGGCTCAGAGCGCGAAGTCGTCGTAGTTCACGCCGACCGCTCAACCGCTACCTGGCCTCTACGCGAGGAGATGGCCAGTTATGTTGAGAAACTCAAGAACGCCCGCCTGATTTCCTTCCTCGAAACCACCGGTGAAGGCGACTACGAAGGTCGCGTTGATATCTCCAAGCTGGAGGTACCCGCCAACGCCTCCGCCTACCTGTGCGGCCCATTGCCCTTCATGCAGGGTGTACGCTCACAGCTGGTTGAAGCGGGTGTACCCGGCCAGCAGATCCAGTACGAGATCTTCGGCCCCGACCAGTGGATGCTCCACGACCAGGCCCGCGCCTAACCCTTCGGCCCAGGCCTGCGCCTAACCCTCCGGCCCAGGCCCGCGCCTAACGGTTAAAGATAGAGCGCGGTGAACCTACCTTCGCCTGCTGACCCTCTCAGGTGCTCGCGCTGGGGCGCTCGCCCCTGATTCACGCCAGCCCCGAGCCAGCAGGCTCCCGGTAGGTTCACCGCGCTTCTACATCTTCATACAAAAGCGCCCGCCCTGTTTCCTAGCCCCGCAGATGAAGCGACTAGAATTTAGCTAGACTTTATAAAGAATTTTTATAGAATTGAATAAGAAGTTAGGCTAAAGTTAGAAAGGTAGAGCCGGGATATGGCCAAGGAAGCTATTTAGGGGAGATCGATTATGCCCACCAGAGCGCAGGAAGCGTTTGAACGATTCGGAGCTGTTCTTGACCAGGAAGCTGGACGGTACGGTATTGAGAATCTAGAGGCCTTACCAGGGGATTACTATCTGGCCGAGATTGACGGTGACAGGGTTGCCGTAGCATCTACCTACCGGACCATCAAAACTGGGTCATCACAGATCTCGATTTCAAACAAAAAGGTCGAGGGCCTGCTGGAGGTAGCGGAGGATTACAAGGCAACTCCAGTCCTTGGCTATTACGTTGAAGACAATGGTCGAGGAGCAAAGGACTTAGTTCTGATTAAACTTGCTTTCTTCTCGGAAGAAAGCAAGAGGCTGGGGCCAGGGCGGGTCTTCAACTACACATTGTCAGGAGGATATTACTACGGACACGAAGCATTCCGTTCCCTCGATCTGGAAGCATACCGAGACTTTCTTTACTGCGCGGTCCGCTTCTCAACTACTGACAAGCCCGAAGTAAGGTACGTTTAGCCGCGAGGGAATAAAACAATAGCTCCGGGGGTATATCCTCTATTTCAGGACAGTCGACCGTTCCGGAGCTCTCACCTATACCCTAGCAGGTGTATCAATGAAGTCAAGAAGAAAATATCAGCTGAGTGATTTAGAGCGCTGGTTTTCGGCACCGCGTATGTCACGCTTCAAGAGCTCTGACAAGGCTGAAGACCTTTATGTGTGGAATACTCGAGTTGCGAAGGCGCTCCTTGAAGATATTCAACACATAGAGGTCTTGCTTCGCACCACAATCGATAGGGCCATGAGCGCCGAAAATGGCGACGACTGGATAGTTGATATCTCTTACTTTGACTCAAACTATAGAGGTCGTGGTAGGGTCTCAAACGGTCATGACGCAAGCTATACGAGAAATGTTTATAAAGCGATTCAGCGTTCTGGTCAGCCCTATTCCACCGCCACAAAGGGAAGAATCATCGCTGAATTGTCTTTCGATCATTGGCGCTTCTTACTGACTGCGTCTAAGGAACCCACTGCTTGGATGTACATCAAACGACATTTGCCGGACTACACTGTAGGCGGCAAGCCTCGTCAGGATTTTGAAAATGCCGTGATATATGCGTTGTATCTGAGAAACCGGCTATCACATCATGAACCTGTCACGCGAAGAACACTGCGCGAAGAGTACCTGTATCTTCGTGAAGCTACCCAGAAACTTAATCAGTTAGCTCAGTGGCTTGATGCTGATGCTGCTGTGTGGATCCGGTCTCACTCACGAGTCCAAAAACTATGGAGAAGCCGGCCAAGGGATGAATTGCGAGATGCACTATGGCTGCGTAAACATCCTCTGTATTGAGGCATAAAGCCATAGTTATACTGACTTTTAAAGAGCAGATAAGTCGTAGGCAGACCCATCAGATAAAAGCGCCCGCCCTGTTTCCTAGCCTCTCAGCTAGAAACAGGGCGGGCGCTCTTTGCCTTCAGAAAAAGCAGGAGGTTCCTTAGCCCTCGCGCACAATCTTCAAAATAGTGTCACGCACACGCTCCATCGTGGCCACATCGGGAGCCTCAAGATTCAGACGCAGGAAAGGCTCAGTGTTTGAGGGGCGCAGGTTAGCCCACCAGCCCTCAGTCTTATGCTCAAAAGTGGTACCGTCCATATCAGAAACCTCAACGGTATCACCAAAGTGAGCGGCAACGCGGGCAACAGCACCAGCCTTGTCCTCAATCTCAGAGTTAATCTCCCCGGAGGCAACGTAGGGAGCGTACTTCTCAGCCAGCTCGCTCAGCGGAACCTCAACCTCACCCAGCGCCGCCAGAACATGCAGAGCAGCCAGCATACCGGTGTCAGCGTTGAAGAAGTCCTTGAAATAGTAGTGAGCCGAATGCTCGCCACCAAAAACACCCTTTTCATCTGCCATAACAGCCTTGATGAAAGAGTGACCCACACGGGTCTTAATGGCACGGCCACCCAGCTTCTCAACCAGCTCAGGCACAGCCTTAGACGTAATCAGGTTGTAAATGATGACCGGGTTATCGTTACCTTCAGCCTGGGCACGCTTAATCTCGCGCTCAGCAACCAGTGCGGTAATAGCCGAAGGCGTGACAGGCTCACCCATCTCATCAATCACGAAGCAACGGTCAGCATCGCCATCGAAAGCCAAACCAATGTCAGCACCGTGCTCCACAACAGCCTTCTGCAAATCCACCAGGTTAGCGGGCTCCAGCGGATTAGCGGGATGATTGGGGAAGGTGCCGTCCAACTCAAAGTAGAGGGGAAGGATTTCCAAGGGCAGGCCAGGCAGAATGGTATCACCCAAAACAGCGGGAGTAGTCAAACCGCCCATACCGTTACCGGCATCGACAACAACCTTGAGCTTACGGATACCCGAAAGATCCACCAGATTGCGCAGGTACTCGGCATAAGCCTGAAGCACGTCCTTCTCAGAGACGGTACCGGTAGCCTCAACAGCGGGGATAGCGCCCTCATCCAGGTACTTCTGGGCCAGGTCACGAATATCGTACAAGCCGGTTTCAGAAGAAAGCGGAACAGCGCCCGCCTTGGACATCTTCATACCGTTGTACTCAGCGGGGTTATGCGAAGCAGTAAAGGTAACGCCAGCGGCATTCTCAATGCCACAGGCAAAATAGAGCTCGTCAGTAGAAATCAGGCCAATATTAATGACATGAGCGCCTCGAGCGGTTACCCCCTCGGCAAAAGCCTGCATGAACTCGGAGCCGGAGGGCCGCATATCCGCGCCCACCAGCACATTCTGACCAGCTAAATCGAGAACGTCCACGAAAGCGGCACCGGTCGCACGAACGGTCTCAGCGGTAATGGTTTCACCTACGATACCGCGAACATCGTAGGCCTTAAAAGATGCGGTTAAATCAATAGTATTCACAAGAGCCAAGTTTACGGGGCGCCAGCGGCTTTAGACAGTTTCCATGCGAATTTGTCGGGGATTTATGGCAATAAACACCAGCAATTTAGATAATAATTTTATGCCTATGGCACCTAAGGCATGGTTGTATGGTGTACATGGCTGAACTTTTTTCTCTTGCTAACCCGATTCAGAATTATGCCTGGGGTTCATACGAGACCTTAGCTCTCATGCGCGGGGCCCCAGCCCCCACCGAACAACCCGAAGCAGAGCTCTGGGTAGGTGCCCACCCCGCAGCTCCCTCCGTAGCACACGTAGACGGCGGCACCTACACCCTTGACGCACTGGTTGCAGAGCAGCCCAACCGCTTCCTCAACGCCCAGCGCACCAATGATGTCTTCCCCTTCCTCTTCAAAATTCTGGCTATTGAATCGCCTCTTTCCATCCAGGTGCACCCCACCGACGAGCAGGCCCAAGCAGGCTTTGCCGACGAGAACGCCCGTGGCATACCCCTGAACGATCCGGCACGCAACTACAAGGACACCTTCTCCAAACCTGAAACCGTCATTGCCCTCTCAGAGATGCGCATCCTAACCGGCGTGCGCAAGTTCTCTGAGCTCTCGGCTATCGCCGAGCATTTCAAGCTCCGCTGGCTGGCTGGCGCCTTAGATGCCTCCAAGACCCCCAAACAGCTTCTCACCGCAATTATCCGAATGTCACCGCAAGCCTCCGCCACCGCCCTTGAGCAAACCCTTGCAGCAGCCCGCAGCTGGGCACAAAAGAACGGAGCCGTGGACGGGCGCGAATCACTGGCCGCTGGCGTAGCCGAACTAGTCAACCTCATTGACTCTAAATACCCCGGCGACCGCGGCCTGCTGGTTGCCCTGGTCATGAACCTGGTCTACCTGGCACCGGGTGAATCGGTCTATACCCCCGACGGGCAGGTGCACGCTTACATCTCCGGCACCGCCATCGAACTCATGAACCCCTCCGATAACGTCATGCGCGCAGGGCTAACCCCCAAACACCTTGACGAGGAAGAACTCATCAAGATTCTGGGGGAGCGACAAGACGCACCGGTCATTCAGCGCCCAACCCCCACCAGCGACGGCACCGCAGAATACTCCATGTGGGACGAACGCCTCAGCATCACCCACCTGGTCCTTGAGCAAGGTCAAGAAATTGAACTCCCCCTTAGCGGTGTTGCGATCGCCCTGTGCACCGCTGGTACCATGGTGGTTCGCGATGACGATAAGACCTTCACACTAGGCGGAACCCAAGCCGTGATGTACACAGGAGAATCCGCTACCCTAAGCCTTAGCGGCCAGGGCCAGCTCTACATCGCCTGTCAGAGAGCATCATAGGTCAGGTCCCCTCCAAAGGGCCCCCTCGAAGCCTGGGCAAGGACAACCTGACGCCCCAGCCGGTGGCTAACCAGCTAAAAACCAGTACCTTAAGGAAACGATGAAAATTATTTTAACTGTGACCGGCCTAGACCACGAGGGCATCATCGCCGGTGTGACAGGCAAGCTCGCTGAACGCAAAGTCAACATTGAAAACCTCTCCCAGACCCTCATGCAGGGTTACTTCACCATGATTCTGCAGGGTAGCTTCGATGAGACCAGCCAGTCCATCACCGAGCTGCAAGAAGCCATGAAACCGGTTGAAGAAGCTCAGCGCGTTCAGATTCGTATTCAGTCTGATGCAATCTTCCAAGCCATGCACAACCTCTAGGAGCTACCGCACCATGTTCCGCTCCGATAATATTCTTGAAACCCTACAGATGATCGAGGAAGACAAACTCGATATTCGCACAGTCACCATGGGCATCTCACTGCTGGACTGCGCTGACTCCAGGGGCGCTATTGCTCGCCAGAAAATCTACGACAAAATTACCTCCCGCGCCGCCCGCCTGGTTGAAGTCGCTGAAGGCATTGAGGCTGAGCTCGGTATCCCCATCATCAATAAGCGCATCTCCGTCACCCCTATCGCTCTGGTTGCCGGCGCCTCCGACGACGAGGACTATGTAGAGTTCGCAAAAACCCTGGACGCTGCGGCAAAAGCCGTGGGGGTGAACTTCATCGGCGGTTTTACTGCCCTGGTTGATAAGGGCTCCACCCCCGCTGATGAAAAGCTCATGCGTTCTATCCCACGTGCCCTCAACGAGACTGACGTGGTCTGTGCCTCTGTCAATATTGGGTCTTCCCGCGCCGGAATCAATATGAGTGCGGTCAAAACCATGGGCGAGGTTATCCGCCAAACAGCCGAGGGCTCGGCAGAAGCCCACGGCTTTGGTTGTTCTAAACTGGTTGTCTTTGCCAACGCCGTATCCGATAACCCCTTCATGGCCGGTGCTTTCCACGGCGTGCAGGAAGCTGACACCGTTGTTTCTGTAGGTGTTTCGGGCCCCGGCGTGATTAAACGTGCCCTGGAAAAGGTGCGCGGTGAATCCTTTGATTCCTGCGCTGAGGCCATTAAAAAGGCAGCCTTCAAAATAACCCGCATGGGCCAGCTGGTTGGCACCTTAGCCGCTGACCGCCTGGGTGTTGACTTCGGCATCGTAGACCTTTCCCTGGCTCCCACTGCTGAGGTGGGCGACTCCGTAGCGCACGTGCTCGAAGAGATGGGCCTGGAATCCGTGGGAACCCACGGAACCGTTGCCGCCCTGGCCCTACTCAACGATGCCGTCAAGAAGGGCGGGCTCATGGCCTGCTCCCATGTGGGTGGACTTTCTGGCTCCTTTATCCCCATCTCTGAGGATATCGGCATGATTGATGCCGCCGCAGCCGGGAAAATCACCCTGGATAAGCTCGAAGCTATGACCGCCATCTGCTCGGTCGGCCTGGATATGGTCGCTATCCCCGGTGATACCACCGCAGCTACCATCTCAGCCATGATTGCCGATGAGGCAGCTATTGGCGTGATGAACCACAAGACCACCGCTGTGCGAGTTATCCCCGCAATCGGTCTTGAGGTGGGCCAGATGGTCGAGTTTGGCGGCCTGCTCGGTCGTGCACCGGTCATGCCCGCCCACCCCGAATCCGCTGAGGCTTTCGTGGCTCGTGGTGGGCGGATCCCGTCCCCGGTTCACGGCTTCCGTAACTAAAGACAAAAACAGAAGGGGCCGGCCAGTTACGCACTGACCGGTCCCTTCCGCTTTAAGAGAGCTAAGAGCTGCGGGGCTCAACCCAGTTAGCGCCCACTAACACAGAGCAGGCACCTAGAAGCTGGGGAAAAGCTCCAAGGTTTGCAGGCCGTTAGAACCCAAAGAACCGTCCGCGAGGGCTTTCTTGCCTGCAGGGTCAGGGTAAACACGGCTGAGTAAGGCAAAGTAGGCGGCATCACGCACGCCATCGAGTTGCCCCTTGTTGCTCTCATAGTAGGGGAAGCTAGTGGGGTTGTTAGTCCACCGGGCAGCTACACCGTAGGCCTGCTCCAGCTTCTTGCCGCCGGGGGTGGCCCAGGCAGGCAGGCCCAGATCAACAAAGATCTTAGCTGCGTGGCTGGCAGGGAGTAGAGCATAGTGCGTGTAGGCAATTCCCTTCTTGCCCTTATCGGGGCCCCCATGCCAGTTAGAGGTTGCACTGCGATCGCGTTCCAGGGGCATCTCGCCCTTGTCATCAACACCTTTAATGAGCAGTGTTTCCCAACGGTCCTTAGCCTGCTGAAGCAGAACCTTATCGCCCAGGTAACCGGCTACGCAGGCCTCCGTCAGCACCCCCCAGAAACCGTGGTTATTATCCCTGTCAGAGGTGGAATGAGGCAGAACCAGGTTACGGAGGAAGTCTTTGAAGGTTGCGTTATCCCATTGGCCGCATACCTGAGCCCAGTAGGCTGCCAGAATCATGTGCGCTGAGTTGAAATTCAAGTCAGCCTCCCCCTGGCGAGTGCTTACTGCGGTGAGGGTACTGGCCCAGGCATCAATAATCTGGAGTGCCTTGAGCGCATACTCCGTCTCCCGAGTGATGCGGTAGCGGATAGCTAGGCGGTAGGCTACGCGGACATCACGGCTAAAAATGGCACCACTTTTAGGGCTGGTGTTAACACCGTTCGCGTCATAGTGAGGTGCAGGTGCCAGGTCTGCTACCGGGCTAGGCTGATAAGACAATTCACGGGCGCAACGGTTCAAGAAAGTAGCCAGCTTGTCCTGGTTCTGGCGCAGGTAGGCGAAGTCCTTTTCGTGGACCAAGATGCTGGGGTTGGCTTTAATAATCCGGTCAGGATTGATAGCGTAGCTTGCCTGTGCTGGGTCTTGGACCAGGGTTGTTCCTAGTCCTGCTAGGGCCACAGAGCTTAAGAGGCCGCTGAGGGCTTGACGCCGAGAAGCGTACATACTAAATCTCCTCCTAGTGAGGGGTTGAGGGGTAGACCTAAGCTGATATTTCTAGGGCAGTCTTATTTGGTGTAGAGCTTGATATTGTCAATGGTTGCCGAACCCTCGTAATAGTTCAGGTGCGGGATACCAATGACAAAGTTATCCGGGTAAGCCGATCCCTCAGGCCACATATCCTTATCAAAGCTACCGAAGGGGCCCTCAAAGGTGAGAGTCTGGTTCAGAGAACCATCGTACTCATCAGCGGTCTGGTTGTAGTGCCAGATGGAGTGCTGTCCGTCCTGATCTACGAAGGGGCGCTCATTGCGGATCGTGGTGTGGCCGATGTAGCGGAAATTGCCGGTCAGCTCGGTGACGTAGCTGTCCTTGGTGCGCTCAATAGCAATGGTGTAGGTTTCTTGAGGCATCAGTTCAGGCTCAAGCTCAGCGGTAGCAACAATCGTTGCACCGGGAACATCACCAACACGCAGGCCACAGGGAGTGGGCATGACGAACTGGTTGTAGGCGAAGCTCGGGTCACGGAAGCTGTTGCCGTCAAAGAAGATCTGGTTGATACCGTTTGCCTTTGAGAGGCTATAGGGGTATACCTCCTGGGTGGCGGGGTTGCAGACAGAATAGTTCTTAGCCCATGAGGCATCAACAGAGTAGGTATCCATGCCTACCTTGCGGTGGCTGTGGATGAAGATGTTGTTGTGGGGAGCCGGGTGGGCGTAGTCCATGATGGAGAGCAGATAGTAGCCGTTCTCCTTGGTCACATCGCCCCAGGGTGCGGCGCAGGGGTCAACGGTGTCTGAACCACCCTGAGAGTAGTCACCACGGCGAACCCAGGGGAAGTTAGTCTTGCACTCACCGGGGGTGTAGCCGTTGTACTTGCCGTCGTAGTTCCAGGTCTCTTCGCCGTTAACGGTACGCTTGCCACCGAAATCAACGGTCTTAAGTTCGTACTCAATGCGGTATTCGCTGGGTAGGGTGTCGGTGCCGGTAAGGACCAGGCCGCTATTCCAGGCGGGAACCTTCAGAACTCCTTCCCCGTCCTGGCTTGTCAGGGAGGGCTCTGTATCGGGAATCCCGTCCTTGTTGAGGTCCTGGGCAGCTAATTCTAGGGTCAGCCAACCGTCCTGGCCGAAAGTAAGACGCTTACGCATGATGTTCATGCTGTCCAGGGCACGGTCGAAGGACTTGCCCCCCAAAATGCTGTAATAAACACCGTCATCGGAGAACTCATCAACGTACCAGGGGCTTTCGGCGCCCAGCGGATCAACTATCCAGGGCTCTGCCGAGAGGGAAATATCATCATCAAACTGTTCTTGATACTTAAGAACCCAGTCTTGACCTGCCTGGTCCCCTGTACCGGCAGAAGAGCTAACACTGGGGGAGGGAGTTGGCTGGGGGGACCCGGTTTCGCTAGGTTCTGCAGTTGCGGTGGGTTGTTCCGTTGAGCTGGGGCTAGCACTGGGGCTAGGGCTTGCTGTTGCGGTGGGTTGCGCTGTTGAACTGGAGCTGCTCGTCGCTGAGGGGCTAGCAGAAGCGCTTGCTGTGGGCTGACCGGGCTGGCCCGGGGCTGTTGAACAAGCTGCCAGGCTGAGGGTGACTAGACCCAGGGTTAAGGCCCTGTATTTGCTGGAGGTAAACTTCATTGTTTATGTCCTTAGATATAAAAGGTGCCTGACTCAGAGTAAAGCTCCGAGTCAGGCACTGCTCATTAGTTAAGGTAGAAGATCTTGTCCTGGTTTTCAGACATGTGCTTCTTGTTCCACTCGGCACCACCATCGAGGTTGGCCGCGAGGAAGACTGGGGCGCTGATTCCGCGAGCCAAGAGCTGCTCTATGATACCTGCGGACAGGGAGTGCAGAATCGCGGTCGAGGTGACACCCGAAGCAGGGGTGAACTTCTGGGGGACACCTTCGAGGGAAAGTACGGCGTCGCCGGCATCGACCTGGTTGTCGATGAGGATATCTGCGTGATCCTTGAGCTTGGTCTTATCGGGAACGCGAGAGGTAACGGCGTCGGTGTACTTGGAGGAGGTCAGACCTACCACGAAGATGCCGCGGGCACGGGCTTCACGAGCCAGCTCGACCGGGAGTGCGTTACGGCCAGAGACCGAAACAACAATGAGAACATCGCCTTCGCGCAGGGGTGAGTTGTTGAGGACGACCTCGGCGTAGCCAGGCATCTGTTCCATCTGGGAGCCCAGGGTGGTGGGGCGGGTGGTCAGTGCTTCAACGCCGGGTGCGTAGAGGGGGTTGATGAGCATGAGGCCACCGGCGCGGTAGACGATGTCCTGGACCGGCAGGCTGGAGTGTGAAGCACCGAAAGCAAAGATACGGGCACCCTTTGCGACGCGGTCAGCGATCTCTGATGCTGCCTTTTCGATGGTAGGTACTTCTTCTTCACGAATCTTTTCAAGCAGGGAGATGATTTGCTGGTAGTAGCTATCCAAGAGCTGTGACATGATTCAGAATCCTTTGATTGATGCTGGTAGAAAATTGTTGTTCCCCGCCCGACCGGTAAGACCGCGCGGGGTAGCGGTGCGAGAGCAACCAAGTTTTTAGGCTACGAGGCCCAGGAGCTGGCCGATCCAGTGGATGATGATGCCGGGGACAACAGCATCGGGAACGGTGAAGCCCAGGCCGGAGGCGCCGAGAGCTTCCAGGTCGCCAAAGGCCTGGCTGTAGAAGGCGAAGGAGATCAGGATCCAGCCCAGGAAGCCCCAGAGGAAACCGCCAATCCAGGCTGCAAGACGGCCACCGGTTGAGTTAGCAAAAATTGCTGCGGTACCGGAAGCGAAGAAGGCCACGATCATGGAGGGGATGGGGACCGGCCAACCCAGGGAGACACAGAGTGCCATACCAGCGATTTGACCGATGAGACCGGAGATCAGACCGATGAGCAGAGCGTTGGGTGCGAAGGCAAAGAGAACAGGTACATCCAGTGCGGGAATCGCGTTGGGAATAACCTTCTGGGAGATACCTTCAAAGGCAGGAACGATTTCCCCGATGAGCATACGAACACCGTAGAGCAGAATCAGCATACCTGCGGTGAACTGCATAGCCATCATGAAAGCGAAGAGGATCCAGTTTTGACCGTTGGAGATACCACCGTTTTCGGTGGTCGCTTCGAAGGCTTCTACGCCACCTACGGAAACAGCTGTGATAGCTGTGCCGATGGAGACAATGAGCATGACCAGGGTGGTGGAGACAGCTACGTCGCGGAAGAAGGAGAGCTTCTCGGGGAGTTTGATGTCCTCGGTTGACTTCTCCTTGTTGCCAATGACCATGCCCAGGTAGCCAGCTAGTACGTTGAGCAGGGTCTGGCCGTGTGCGAAACCAACGTCGTTACCACCGGTGATACGGCGGACGAAGGGCTGGGCGATGGCGGGAGCCAGGGTCATGTAGAAGCCGTCAATGATAGAGGCGATGGCAACAGTCCAGAAGGGGCCCAGACCCAGCTGGTAGATGGCGATGGTGAAAGCACCAGCGTGCACCCAGATCATGTGGCCGGTCAGGTAGACGTAGTGCCAGGGGGTGAAGCGGGCTAGCAGGAGGTGAACGATGTAACCAAAGAGCATGGTTAGGCCAATTTGTGAGCCTAGAGCTGCTACAGGTCCAGCCTGAACGGCCGAGACCACGGCTTCATCGAAGGTAACGAAGGTGGTGATGTTCCCCGCGGGGAAGGCCATCTTGAACATGTCCTGGATGGGGCCGAGACCCTGAATCAGGACGGTAACGCCGCCACCGATAATCAGTAGCGAGAGTGCGGTCTTAATAGTGCCGGTAACAATCTCGTCGGCGCTCTTCTTCTGGGCGAGCAAACCGATAAAGGCGATAAAACCTACGATAATAGCTGGGATCTGAACCAGCTGTATCAAGAAGGAAAGGACGGAATCCATGGTGGTTTACCTTATGTATCTAAGGGGTGCTGTTAGGCACCGGCTTGGAAGTCTTTGACAGCTGCTAGAACCTTGGTCTTAACCTCGTTCTTGTCGATGAGATTGTCAATGAGAACGACCTTGGCCTTGGTGCCTTCGACGTTTTTTGCCATTCCGGTGGTGGTCACAACGATGTCTGAAGGCTGGGACTTGAAGGAGCCCAGGTCAATAGCCTGAACTTTAGCTTCGATACCTTCGGCGCTGAGCAGGGTGCGTACCTGCCCGGCCAGCATCATGGAGGTTCCGAGGCCCATGCCACATACGGTTGCAATTGAAATCATTGTTCTTTTCCTTACTATTTGGTGGTGAACACGCGCATAAGCTCATCGTCATTGCGGGCCTGGCGTGCTTTTTCAATACGGTCTTGGTCAGCTAGGACAGCTGCAAGTTCTTGGATCTTTTCCATGTGCCCGTCGGTGCTTGTTGAGGCAAACGAGATGAGGAAATCGACGGGATCGTTCTTCTCGCTACCGAACTCTACGGGGGTGGAGAGGGTGACGACCGCTGTGCCAGACTTGAGCACGCCGCTGGTTGCCTTAGCGTGCGGCATGGCAATGCCGGGAACAAAGACCATGTAGGGCCCAAAGTCCAGGACGCCCTGAATCATAGCCTGAGTGTATTCTTCGGTGGCTATTCCGGCCTGCTCGTAGAGGCTGCCAACTAGCTGGATAGCTTCTTTCCAGTCTTTGGCCTCTCGTTGGGCTGAGACGAGATCGGGAGTAAAGCTCATGGGATTGTCTCCTCGGTAACGGACCTATCTACACATCCCATCATAGTGAGCGAATTTGCGTGATGTAAACATTTTGACTGATTTTTTTTGAGAAAAAATCAAACTTGATCATGGGGCCTAGTGAAGGATGTGCAGGGGGCCCTGGCCCCTGAAAAAGGGTGGTTTTGACTCAAAAGTAAGAGCCGAACCCTCCCTAATTAAGTATCTTGAGTGTCGTCCGCCTCAGTTTTTGCCTTTGGGTAGGGTGCTGGGTGCTCGCTTTTCTTTTAAGTTGCCTTCAGGTCTGGACAGCAAAAGGAATCATGTGTAATCATAAATATTGAGCGAAAATGATTGCTAATGGGCAGTTGCTCACCAGAACTACAGACGCTCCGGAAGGGAAAAACACCATGTCTCTAGCAGGCGCTTTTATGAAAGAAGAACTTGAAAGCCAGCCCCTCATGTGGGAGCAGGCACTGGGCTTGGACACCGCCGTCCTTCCCCAGCCCGGCCTGAAGGTAGCAGCTATTGGCTGCGGCACCTCCTGGTTCATGGCTCAGGCCTACGCCGCTCTGCGCGAAAATGCTGGCCAGGGCATCACCGATGCCTTCACCGCAACCGAGGTCCCCACCGGTCGTGACTTTGACGAATACCTCATCATCTGCCGCTCCGGTACCACCACCGAAATCGTTGACTTCATGAAGAGCGTCAAAGGCACCAAGCCCATCACCGTCCTGGTCGGTGTACCTGACTCACCCGTAGCAGAACTTGCTGACCGCCTTGTTGACCTCTCCTTCGCCGACGAGAAGTCCGTTGTCCAGACCCGCTTCGCTACCACCGCTCTCATGTTCCTGCGGAGCTCCATCGACTCAGAAGAAGTATGCCGTGCCGCTATCGAAGATTGCCGCGCTGCACTGAGCGAACCTCTTGCCCCTGAACTGATCAACGCTGAACAGTACTCCTTCTTGGGCACCGGTTGGATCGCAGCGCTGGCTACTGAAGCCGCACTCAAGATGCGCGAATCCTCCCAGAAGTGGACCGAGTCCTACAATTCCATGGAGTACCGCCACGGTCCCATCTCCATCGCAGCACCCGGCCGCGTCACCTGGCAGTTCGGCCTTGCACCCGAGGGGCTGCGCGAGCAGGTAGAAGCAACCGGCGCTTACTTCGAGGATCGTGACCTTGACCCCCTGGCTGACCTTGCTCGCCAGCACCGCGTAGCTCTTGAAACTGCCTTGGCTAACGGACTAAACCCCGATGAACCCCGCAACCTAACCCGTTCAGTCATTCTGAACTAAGCAGTAGGGAAAGGGGAGAGGTACCATTATGGCCGGTGCACGAGTCATTACACTGACGCTCAATCCAGCTCTCGATATCACGGTGAGCATAGACCAGCTCACCCCGGAGAGCACCCTTCGGATCCCTCATGCCCAGCGCAGATTGGGCGGTAAGGGGCTTAACGTTGCAAACGTAGCCGCCGAGCAGGGCTACCCTGCTCTGGCTCTTGCGCCCCTGAACGAGCTATCGCTCGCTGAGCTCAAGGCCCGAGTTGCCGCTTCGAGCCCCGGGGTGTGCCCCCTACACGAGCAGGTACAGCTCCTTCAGGCCTCTACCCCCGTTCCCCTGCGGAGCACCTATGCCCTGGTGGAAACGGAAAGCTCCACGACCACCATCATCAACGAGTCAGGCCAGGAGCACCCCGCAGAGGTCTACCGGGAACTCCTGAAGCACCTGGCAGACTCCCTGGCTCAGTACCCCGGTAGCGTGGTCACACTCTCTGGCTCCTTCCCTCCCCGGAGCCCCGAAGGACTTATCTCTGATATCGCTCGTACCTGCCAGGAGGCCGGTGCCGCTTTCATCGTGGATACTTCCGGCCCCTACCTACTGGAAGCCGCCCGCGCCGGTGTCACCTACCTCAAGCCCAATCGAGCTGAACTGGTAGAAGCAACCGGTGAGCAAGACCTCTACCGGGGTGTCGCCCGCCTACAGGAGCTGGGTGCCCAGCAGATCATTGTCTCCTGCGGCCCTGACGGCCTCTACGCTTTCGGGCAAGAGCAGGGAGTCAAAGCGCGTCTTGCTCAACCCCTTGAAGGTAACCCCACCGGGGCAGGCGATGCCCTCGTAGCAGCCCTTGCTACCTCACTTCTTGATGAACTCAGCCTAGAAGACCTGCTTATCCGTGCAGTGAGCTGGTCTGCCTCCGCTGTTACCCAACCCCTCGCCGGCTCTATTGGTAGCGCCTGGTCTTCACTGGCCGAAAAGGTCATCGTTGAAGATGTCACCTACCCGTCGGCGTCCTAGCACCAGCCCAGAAGGAAGAACAACATGCCACAGGTAAGCACCCTAGATCTGGTCCTAGCTGCCGAAAGCCGTAAGAGCGGCATCGGGGCTTTCAACGTCGTCCACCTGGAAACCGCAGAAGCAATTGCGGCCGCCGCTGAGCGATCTAACCTGCCCGTGATTATGCAGGTCAGCCACAACTGCATCCGCTACCACGGTGGCTTTGAGCCTATCGGCCATGCCATGCTTGAAATTGCACGGAACTCAACCGCCGAGATTGCTGTTCATCTGGATCACTGCGAGTCTGTGGAACTGGCCTGCCAGGCTATTGACCTGGGCTTCAGCTCGGTCATGTACGACGGCTCAACCCTGCCCTACGAAGAGAACCTGGCCGCAACCGCCAAGGTCGTGGAATACGCCCACAAGAAGGGTGCGACCGTTGAAGCTGAACTCGGTGAAATTGGCGGCAAGAAGAGCGCCCACGCTCCCGGTGTACGCACCGATCCGGCAGAGAGTAAGGAATTCGTGGCGGCAACCGGTGTCGATACCTTAGCAGTGGCTGTAGGCAGTGAGCACGCCATGACCTCCCGCACCGCCACCTTGGATCACGAGCTGATTGGCCGGCTCCGTCAAGCCGCAGGTGTACCCCTGGTCCTGCATGGCTCATCGGGCGTCAGTGACCAGGAAATTCTGCGCGGTATTGCATCTGGCATGACTAAGATCAACGTTTCAACCCACCTGAACGGTTTCTATACCGGGGCTATCCGCGAATACCTGGCGGCTCACCCAGATGTCGTGGACTCCCGCAAGTACACCATGGCTGGCCGGGAGGCCCTGAGCCAGGAGGCCCAGCGATTGCTGACCCTTTTTGCCAGCGGTTCCGCTCGATAGTAATAACCCTTGCCCGGCTGGTTCCAGCCGGGCAAGAGCCTGGCTTACATGACTGTGCTGTCTGGGGAGCTGGCCCAGTTAGTGGGCAGGAATGAAAGTTAGAAAAGAATTCGATAGATTATTGGGAAGCTGGGGCGCATCCCCGGCGATACCTGTTAGTTAGCGGCCTGAAAAACTATAGAGATCAAGGAGCTTGCTCTGACTATGCGTGATGTGCGCCATACACAGATATTGGATATCGTGAACTCACGCCAAGTCGTGACGGTCAA
Organism: Rothia sp. P5766; assembly: GCF_048513555.1. Lineage (NCBI taxonomy): Bacteria > Bacillati > Actinomycetota > Actinomycetes > Micrococcales > Micrococcaceae > Rothia > Rothia sp. P5766. The sequence goes on from NZ_JBLXXS010000017.1 coordinate 32,526, forward strand.
AGAACTGGTTGACGAGCTCAAGATATCCACAGCCACGGTCCGGCGGGACCTGGAAGCGCTCAGCCAGGCTGGCCTGCTGCAGCGCACACGGGGTGGCGCCCAGAGTCTGCCTACCTACCTCCCGCCGGTCATTAAGATGGACCAGACCCACAGCACCCAAAAGGCCGCAATTGCCCAGCATTGCCTGGAATACATCAAGCCCGGTGCCATGATTGGGGTCACCGGTGGCAGCACTGTGGGCGCTCTTGCCCATGCTCTTGCACAGTGGGCTCACCGCCATAAGGATCAGCCCTCTTCTCCCCATAAGCCTCTGCTGACCATCGTCACCAACGCCGTTGATATCGCCTACCGGCTGGCCGAAGTCAGCGAAATCAAAATTGTGCTGACCGGCGGGGTGATTAACGGCTTCTCCTACGAGCTGACCGGCCCCTACGCCATTGATGTTCTCAACCAGATTTCTTTGGACATGGCTTTTATCGGGGTCAACGGGTTCGACGAAAACGGCCCGGGCACCGTGGATGAGTATGAGGCATCGGTCAACCACACTATGATTACCCGTGCCCAGCAGACCTTTATCGTGGCCGATTCAAGTAAGTTCGGTAAGCGTTCCTTTACCTCGATTAGCGGTGACAGCGACCGTTTAGCCACTACCATCATTACAGACTCCTCTATCAGCCAGGAATGGGCCGATCGGGTGACCCAGCAGGGCTATAACCTCCGTATTGTTTAATTCTTTGATGAGAAAGAAGGCAGATTTTATGTCCTCCCTTATCGTTCATTCAGCTACCCTCTATGACGGGATCATCGGAGGGGTTCACCAGCGCGGTGCGGTCCTTCTAGAGAACGGGAAGATTAGTAAGGTTCTGGGCGAGGATGAGTGGCAGAGCTACCTGAGCCCCGGTACCGAGGTGGTTGATGCGGCTGGGGCTCCGCTGGTCCCCGGTTATATTGATATCCACCATCACGGCGGTGCTGGGCACGCCTATGATGAGGGAAGCATTGAAAGCGCTACTGCCGCCCTTGAGGCTCACGCCAAGCACGGTACCACCCGCAGTGTTCTCTCCACCGTGACTAACTCGGTGGAGGCTATTAGCCATAGCTTGCGTAACCTGGCACCTCTGGTGGAGCAGAACCCTCAGGTTTTGGGTTTCCACGCCGAAGGGCCTTTCCTACACCCCCAGCACAAAGGTGCTCACCCCGAGGATCTTCTGTGTGACCCTGACCCTGAGGCAGTCGCCCAGATTCTTGATGCGGCTGGCGGACATCTGCTCCAGGTGACCATGGCCCCTGAACGTGAGGGTGGCCTGGCCGCTATTGAAAGCTTTGTGGGCGCAGGTACCAAGGTCGCTGTGGGCCACACCAGCGCCACCTATGAGCAGGCAAGAGACGCTTTCTCGGCAGGTGCTAGTCTGCTAACCCACACCTTTAACGGTATGAACGGTATCCACCACCGTGCCCCCGGCCCCGTGATTGCGGCCCTGGAAGACAGCCGTGTTTCACTGGAAATTATTAACGACGGTATTCACGTTCATCCCTCAGTAGTTGCCCAGATTTTTGGGCGGGCACCGGAGCGTACCGTGCTGGTGACCGATGCCATGTCAGCTACCTGTAACGCTGACGGCATCTACATGCTGGGTACCCTCGAGGTTGAGGTTAAGGGTGGGGTTGCAACCCTGGTTGAGGGTAAATCCCTGGCTGGCTCCACCCTGACGATGGACCGTGCGGTGGCGTTGGCTGTTCAGCACTCTGGTCAGCCGCTTGACCTTGCGGTTGCTGCGGCCACTTCTCAGGCTGCCGCCGCTCTGGACTTGGCTGACTCCTACGGTCGGATTGCACCGGGTTACCCGGGTGACCTTCTGCTCCTGGACGCTGAAACCCTGCTCCCCACCCGTATCTGGCGGGACGGCGTTCAGCTCTAAGCACCCCAACTAACTTCCTTATGTGTTTAGCCCCGAACTGGTTATCCGGCTCGGGGCTGACTTTTGGGTTGAGCGGGTAAAGCTCACGAGCTAAGAGCCTGCTGGTGAGGCAATGAACTGTGTCATCATGGCTTCAAAAGCTAGGCGGGCACTTGCATTGGTGTTCATTCTGCGGCGGGTAGTTGCTACAGTTTGCAGGTGAGCTAGCACGGCTTCCGGCCTAGTGCGCGCGGCGTAAGCCTGTAGCTGCTGAGCCATGTGGGCGTTAATAAGCTCTGCCCCAGTGCCCATTTGCAGGGTGAGTACATCACGGAAGACCGTTTGAATATCGGCCAAGAAACGGTCCAGGGTATCGGTTTGGATTCGTTTGGCGCGGCGTTTTTGGTCTTCTTCTAGCTGACGTACCTGGGCGCGGTGGGTGGGGGAGAGTTTCTCCCCATCCGTGTAGCCCAGGGAGGTCAGGAGCGCGGCACGTTCGGCCTCATTGCGGGTTTGCGCGTCTGCTTCTGCTTGAGCCTCAGCAATAGAGATGAGCCGGTCGGCGGCATCCATCGCCGAGGCAACAGAGCTGAGGGTCAGCGGTATCTTGACCACTGAATCGCGGCGGGTGCCTGCCTGCGGGTCGCTTGCTAGCTTGTGGGCGGTGTCCAGGTTGCCCTGGGCTAGGCGGGCTACTAGCTCGGCTTGGTGGGGTTCGAGCCCGTGCTGGGTACTGAGTACGGCGGCAACTTCCGCCACCAGGGGGAGCCGTAGCTGGACCGGGCGGCACCGGGAGCGGATAGTGATGAGAACATCGGCGGGGGAGGGGGCCGTCAATAACCAGATAGTGTAGGGCGGCGGCTCCTCTATAGCTTTGAGGAGTACGTTGGAGGTGCGTTCGGGCATGCGGTGGGCGTCTTCAATGAGCATGACGCGCCAGCGTCCAACGGCGGGGCGGTCCTGCGCTTTAACAACAAACTCGCGGGCCTCGTCGATGGTGATGACGGTTTTTTCGGTTCGAAAGTGCAGGAAGTCTGCGTGGGAGCCGCTGAGCACGGTTTGGCAGGAACGGCAGGTTCCGCAGCCGCGTGCGGCGGGGTTGGGCTGGTCGCAGAGGAGTGCTGCCGCGAATGTCTGGGCTGCTGTGGTGTGGCCTGCACCGGTCGGGCCGGTAAAGAGCCAGGCGTGGGTGGGCTTGGTATCAGCGGCGGCGGTAGCTAGCTGGTGTTTGACCTCGTTCTGCCCTATTAGGGAGTCCCAGACGCTCATGAAAGTACCGCCAGGGCCGCATCCAGAACCTGTTTGTGGACTTGCTCGATGGGTTGGGCACCGTTGATAAGGGCGTATCGCTCTGGGGCAGCCTGCGCTAGGGAACGGAAGGCACTGTGTAGAGCGCTGTGGAAAGTGTCGTCGGCGGCTTCCATACGGTCAGCGTGACCGCGGGCACCTGCGCGCGCACGGCTTTCAGCCAGTGAAACATCAAGGAGTACCGTGATGTCGGGCAGGAGATTGCCCGTGGCCCAGCGGCTTAGGTCGGTGATGGTTTCCAGGCCCAGGCCGCGCCCAGCTCCCTGGTAGGCTGCTGATGAGTCGATGTAGCGGTCGCACAGAACGATGGTGCCGGCTTCTAAGGCTGGTTGAATTTTTTGGTGGGCGTGGGCGGCCCGTGACGCCGCAAAAATGAGTGCTTCGGTGTGTGGGTCAATCGCGCCGTTGCCGTGCTCTAGGACCAGGGCACGGAGTTTTTCGCCGATGTCGGTGCCCCCTGGCTCACGGGTGACCAGCACAGAATAGCCGCGCTCTGTGAGGGCCTCTGCCAGGAGCTTGATCTGGGTGGTTTTGCCTGATCCGTCGCCACCTTCAAAAACGATGAAAGTGCCGGGGTAGGGGCCGTGGGCGCGTGCCGGGTCGGCATCTGGGGTGTAGGTCAGTGCTTGAGTCACCCCTCTAGCCTACCAAGGCCTGTTTGCTGGGGCTTGCGGTTAGATAGGGACTCTAAGCAAGTTCATTTGGTGACCATGCTTCTCACCTACTAGCTCCTTAAGAATCGGGCGCGTATGGTGGTGGGTATGACCGAACAGAATCTTTCTCCGCAGACCCGCCTAGTTGCTGGCGGCCGGCCGGCCCACCGTGACCTTGCCCCGGTAAACCCACCCATTTCTATGTCCTCTACCTTCCGGCAGATAGGCCCCACCGACCTCAACAGCTACGCCCGCTTTACTAACCCCAGCTGGGACGGTCTTGAGCAGGTTGTCTCTGACCTTGAAGGCGCAGAGCTCCCCGGCCTTCTTTTTGCCTCGGGTATGGCGGCTGTAGCTGCGGTGCAGGATCTGGTACCGGTTGGCTCTATTATCCTTCTGCCCAAGCACACCTACATGGCCTCGGTATCTATGGCTAAGCGCCTTGAGGCGCGCGGTATCGCCACAGTTGTGCGTCTTGATATTGAAAACACCGAGTCCGTCATCGCTGAACTGGAAAAAGCGGCAGCCACCGCAGGGGTCAGCCCCGAGAATGTGAACTATGCAGCCCCTAAGGTTCTGCTGTGGATGGAGAGCCCCACCAACCCCATGATGGAGGTCGCTGACCTGCCCGCTATCCTGGGTGCGGCTCGCAAACTGGGTATCGTTTCAGCCGTTGATAATACCTTCGCAACACCGCTTGGCCAGAACCCCCTGCTGCTGGGTGCCGACGTCGTAGTGCATTCCGCCACCAAAGCAATCGCCGGTCACTCCGACGTTCTGCTGGGTATCACCGTTACCTCCAACCCGGTCCTGCGCGAAGCCATGCACACCCACCGCACCACCAATGGCGCTATCGCCGGGCCATTCGAAGCATGGCTGGGCTTGCGCGGCGTTCGTACTATGGGCGTCCGGTTAGAGCGCTCAGCGGACTCCGCCCTGCAACTAGCGCAGCGCCTTAGCGAACACCCGTCCATCAAGGCAGTACGCTACCCCGGCCTACCCACCGACCCCGGCTACGAGCGGGCCTCAGCCCAGATGCAGACCTTCGGGTCTATCCTCTCCGTCACTCTTGATGCCACCGCCGAAGAAACCGACCGCCTTGTTGCCGCCCTGAAGCTGTGGACTCCCGCGACCAGTCTCGGTGGCGTAGAATCACTCATTGAACGCCGCCGCCGGCACGGTTCAGAACCCCACTCCATCCCGGAGTCCCTACTCCGTCTCTCCGTGGGCATCGAGAACGTCGATGACCTGTACCAGGACCTGGTGGCAGCCCTAGACAATCTCCGCTAAAGAACGAAGCACCCTATGACTCCTCTTGATCTCATTGCTTGGGCAAACTACCTCATCAACCTGCTGGCCTCGCTGGTCGTAGCAGGACTATCTGTCTACGCCTTGTTTGAGGCCGCACGCGCAACAGGGTACGCCTACCAGAGCGCCTTCAAACGCACCAAAGGCTTCTGGCTGGCCGTCACGGGCGCTGCCACGCTCTTTTCGGTCCTGACCCTGTGGCAGTCCTGGAACGGTAGGATTAGCTCAATCTTTATGCAGTTGGTTGCCGCTACCGCCGTGGGTGTCTTCTTAGCTGATGTTCGCCCCGCGGTGGCTGTGCGTCGCCGTCGCTAAGACTTGCGTTAGGGCCTGAAAAACCCACACATATTCACACGCATTCCCCTAAGATAGCGGTTTGTTCAGTGAATAGGTGTGGGTTTATCTTTTATTTAGAGGGATAAAGTGGGATAATGAGAGTTATGACTTACAAATTGGTACTGCTCCGTCACGGGCAATCAGAATGGAACGAAAAGAACCTCTTCACCGGTTGGGTAGATGTTGCCCTCACCGAGAAAGGCAGAGCTGAAGCGGCCCGCGGTGGTGAGCTTCTGAAGGAACGCGGCATCCTTCCCGATGTCGTTCACACTTCACTCCAGCGCCGCGCCATTAACACCGCTAACCTGGCACTGGACGCTGCTGACCGCCACTGGATCCCCGTCAAGCGTAACTGGCGCCTGAACGAGCGTCACTACGGCGCTCTTCAGGGCAAGGACAAGACTCAGACCCTAGAGACCTACGGCGAAGAGCAGTTCATGACCTGGCGTCGCTCCTACGACGTTCCGCCGCCGGCACTTGATGATAACGACGAGTTCTCACAGGCAAAGGATCCTCGCTACGCTGACATCGAGAACGCCCCCCGCACCGAGTGCCTCAAGGACGTTCTTGAGCGCATGCTCCCTTACTGGGAATCGGACATCAAGGAAGACCTTAAGGCTGGCAAGACCGTTCTGGTTGCAGCTCACGGTAACTCCCTGCGCGCACTGGTGAAGAACCTGGAGGGCATCTCCGATGCCGACATCGCTGGCCTGAACATCCCCACCGGTATCCCGCTTTACTACGAGCTGGACGAAAACTTCAAGCCCCTTGGCCCCGGTGAATACCTAGACCCCGAGGCCGCTCAGGACGCCATCAAGGCCGTTGCTAACCAGGGTAAGAAGTAAATCTTAGCCCGGTTTTAAAGCCTTAGTGCCCCGCCCTCCTGAATAGGTGGGCGGGGCGCTTTAGTTTCAGAGGAGTTGAGACTAAGCGAGAACCGGGGGACTGTGAGCGGCTGCCAGCCGGTCCGGGGCCTTTAGAGGCGCTGATGAAGCTCACGGCCCCTGCCAACTCAAAAGTGTCTGGTCTTAGATGCTGGGTACTGCGTTCCAGTCTCCGGTCACCAGGTAGGTGACCTTACGGGCAACGGAGACACCGTGATCCCCAAATCGTTCCAGGTAGCGTGAAGCCAAGGTGACATCCACTGTGACCTGGGCGTTCTGGCCCCAGTCGGGTGCTGCCATGCGGTTAAAGACCTCTACGTGGAGCTCGTTGACCCGCATCTTGTACTTGATGATGTCCTGGGTGTGGACCAGCTCACGGGTTTCTAGCAGGTTGATGACGCTGGCAATAATTTTCAGGTCCAGCTCAATCATCTCTGCGAACACAGGTGTGATGGATTCCGGTAGAACGTGCTCCGGGTAGCGCATGCGAGCAACCTGAGCGACGTGACGGGCGAGGTCGCCCATGCGTTCCAGGGAGGTACTCATACGCAATGCTCCCACAATCATGCGCAGGTCTGAGGCGACCGGGCTTTGCAGGGCCAGCAGGTCGATGGCTCGTTCATCCAGCTCATTTTGCATAAAGTCGATGCGGGCATCGTTAGTGATGACCTCCTCGGCTTCCTGGATTCCGGCCTTGAGGAAGGCATCGGAGGCCCTGCTAAGGGCTTCTTGGACCAGGGTGGCGATGTGGATGAGCTCTTCACCGACATGTTGAAGTTCGGCTTGGAAGACTTTGCGCACGTGCGCGTCCTTTCCATGTGGAGATATGTGAGGGCGTGAGAGGGCAGAGAGCGCTCTTTCGCTACCTATCTAGAGTGCCAAGGCCACATGAACACCAGCACATGCTTGGGTAAACGTTAGTTGAACCCCTGCCAACAGGTAGCGTGCGGGGTGAAAAGGTGGGGGTCTACGGCCTAAGCTGGTAGACGTGAACTCTACAATGATTGCTTTGATGGCGGCTCTTTTGGGGCTCATCATTGGCGTTGTCAGCATGTTTGCTCTTCAACGAAGTGAGCGCCAGCGCGCTCGCTGGGCCGATGTTGAAGAGCCCACCATCAGTGACGGCGCGGCAGAGGTTTTGGCGGTGATTGGTCGTGCCTATATGGTGGTCGATGCTGTCGATGGCGTTGTTCAGGCCTCTCCTGGGGCCTATGCCCTGGGGCTGGTACGCGGGCACACGGTGGAGTCCGATGAGCTGCTGGCTATGATTGATGCAGTTCGCAGCAAGGGCATCATTGTTGAAAAGGAAATTGTGCTGGCCCGTGGTTTCTACGACCAGAGCAGGCTTGTGATTGACCTGCGCGTAGCTCCGGTAGGTGATGAGTACATTCTGGTTCTGGCTGATGACCGGACTGAGATCGCTAGGGCTCAGACGATCCGGACGGACTTTGTGGCTAATGTGTCTCACGAACTTAAAACCCCGGTGGGTGCGGTAGGGCTCATGGCAGAGGCTATTGAGAGCTCTGCCGATGATCCCGAATCTGTGCGCTATTTCTCGGGCAAACTCAAGAAGGAGTCGCAGCGGCTGGGTGCTCTGGTGCAGGACGTTATCGAGCTCTCCCGTTTGCAGTCGGCTGACCTGGTGGTCAGTTCTACCCTGGTTGATGTGGGGCAGGTTGTGGCTGAAGCCCTTGACCGAAACAGGCTTACTGCTGAGGACAAAAATATTGAACTGCTGGTGGGTGGTACCGCCTCGCGTCCTGTTCATGGTGACCCGGAGCTTCTCTCGACGGCCGTGCACAATTTGATCGAGAACGCAATCCGCTACTCGCCAGATAGCACCAAGGTGGGCATTGGGGTTTCTGTGAAGGAGGACACTGTTAGAATTTCTGTGAAAGACCAGGGCCCGGGTATCCCCGAGGATGAACAGGACCGTATCTTTGAGCGGTTTTACCGTGTGGATCCGGCGCGTTCCCGTCAGACTGGCGGTACCGGGTTAGGTTTGAGCATCGTCAAGCATATCGTAGGCTTGCACGGTGGTGAGGTGACGCTGTGGTCCCATCCGGGGTCCGGCTCAACATTCACTATTGCTCTGCCTATCTTGGATGAAGAAACCGAAAATGACTTACTGGGCGAGAATGCGGGCACCCGTCCGGCCTCTCGTGCAGAGAACTAACCCTTTCCCCGCTGGGCCACACGGTTCAGCCCGATTCCCGAAAAGGACACACAGGTGACCCGTATTTTAGTGGTTGAGGATGAAGAGTCACTCAGCGAGCCCTTAGCCTTCTTGCTGGGGCGTGAAGGGTTTGAAGTTCAGGTTGTTGATAATGGCCTGGACGCCGTGGTTGAGTTTGAGCGTGCAGGCGCTGACCTGGTGCTCCTGGATATTATGTTGCCCGGTCAGTCCGGCAACGAGGTATGCAAACAGATCCGGGCTAGCAGCACTGTACCCATTATCATGCTAACGGCCAAGGACTCTGAGATTGATAAGGTCTTGGGGCTTGAGCTGGGCGCTGACGACTATGTCACCAAGCCTTACTCATCGCGGGAGCTGATTGCTCGGGTGAGGGCCGTCTTGCGCCGCCGGGGTGAAGCTGACGAGCCTGACTCTGGTGCTATCCAGGGCGGGCCGGTCCGTATGGACGTTGAGCGCCACGTTGTGACGGTGAACGGGGAAAGCGTCGCTATGCCCCTCAAGGAATTTGAACTTCTCGAAATGCTCCTGCGGAATGCTGGTCGCGTGATGACCCGCTCCCAGCTCATTGACCGTGTGTGGGGTGCAGACTATGTGGGTGATACCAAGACCTTGGATGTTCACGTTAAACGGTTGCGGTCAAAGATTGAGCCGGATCCCTCATCGCCGCGGTATGTGGTTACGGTTCGCGGTCTGGGCTATAAGTTTGAGCCCTAGGCCAAGGCGTGAGCGGTAAGTAAAAGCTGGGGCCCAGAACCTTCAAGGTTCTGGGTCCCAGCTTTTGGTGTAGGGTGACCTACCGTTTAGTGCTGGGAGGTTTCGGTCGCGCTAGCGCTTGCCGCGTTGGGTAGGTAGGAGGCGTATTCCTCAAGCGTTCCGTCAAGGACGGGAACCACGAACTCAGCCGGTTCGGATGTGACATCCGAAGAAACGGTGGTTTTGAGGCTTAGACCGGGGGCAGCCTCGGTTGACTTAAGCACAATCTCGTTGGCTTTATCCTCCAGGCGAACTTCCTTGCCAGCGGGAACCTCAATTGTCAGCGTCTCACCGGGGAAAGCCAGGGTAACGGTAGCATCTTTTTCGGACTGGTTGAGGATGGTACCCAAAACACGACCGGGAGCGCCTTCAGCCGATGAAATCACCATGATGTTGCGGAACTGGATGATCTCCTTGTTCGCCTCGGTGAGGTTAGTCATCTGACCGTCTGATGCTGAGTAGACGATGGTGGTGGGCTGCTTGTAGATGTAGCCACAGCCAGTGGTAGCCAAAAGGGCACCAGCGAGGGCGATTGTTACGCCAGCGCGCTTGATGCTCAGAGAAGCGGTGTTCTTCACAGCTCTTGCTCCTTGTTTAGATGTATGGGCCCCGGATTTATGCAGGAAAAAATGTGTGTGCTCCGCGCAAAGTAGGGGTGTGTTCTCTCTTCAGGTCACATTCTAGCTGGTTTATAGACGATACGTCTGTATCAACGGGCAAAAGCCGGTAAATGAAGCGCTGACCGCCTAGCGGGGCATTACGCTGTGCGGGGAGAGCCTCGCTCCATATCTGTAACCTTAGGGTCGCTGTCTAAATAGGCGTGCTAGAATGGGTAGGCTGAAAGGGGTTTATCCATATGGTTTTTGAGGTTGGCGAGACCGTCGTTTACCCTCACCACGGTGCAGCAACGATTGAAGAAATCAAAATGCGCACTGTCCGTGGCGAAGAGAAGATGTACCTAAAACTCAAGGTCGCTAATGGCGACCTTGTTATTGAGGTGCCCGCTGAGAACGTTGACATGGTAGGTGTACGCGACGTCGTTGACGAACGTGGCCTCCAGGAAGTCATTGATGTTCTGCAAGCAACTGACACCGAAGAAGCGTCCAACTGGTCCCGCCGCTACAAGGCGAATGTTGAGAAGCTGGCATCTGGCGATGTCCTTAAGGTCGCCGAAGTCGTCCGTGATCTGTGGCGCCGCGAAAATGACCGTGGCCTTTCCGCTGGTGAGAAGCGCATGCTGGCTAAGGCCCGCCAGATTCTCTCATCCGAGGTCGCACTGGCCAAGGACATTAACGAGGAAACCGCCGAAGGCGAGCTCGATAAGATTCTCGAAGGCGTCTAAACTTTCGGGTATGCTCACTAGCTGTGAGCACTATAGACCAAAAAAATGCAGCGGGTACCGTTCCAGAACAGGAGACGGTGCTCGCTGTTCTTATTGTGGCGGCAGGTTCAGGTTCCCGTTTGGGTGCTGGCATACCCAAGGCCGCTGTAGAAATTGCGGGTAAAACTCTTCTGGAATGGGCTATTCTCGGTGCGCTAGCGTCGGGTGTAACGGCGCGGCTTGTGGTGACGGTGCCTCCCGGGGATACCTTGCTGACGGCTATTTGCGCTCGCTACGGTGCCTTGGCGGTACCCGGTGGAGCTAGCCGGGCTGAGTCTGTAACAGCGGCTCTTACGGCTCTTGACGGTGCCAAGCCGCTACCCGGTGCTTCGAGCTCTCAGCCTACCGGTGTTCTGGTGCATGATGCTGCCCGTTGCTTTACACCTGCCTCTGTTTACCGGCGGATTGCTCAGTCCCTGGTCGCGGGGGAAAGAGCAGTTATCCCTGTGTTGCCGGTGGTTGATACTGTCAAGACGGTGGATGCCCGGGGCTATGTCACAGGTACCCCCGCACGGGCGGAGCTCAGAGCAGTCCAGACCCCCCAGGGCTTTGACCTCCCGACCTTGGTGCAGGCTCACCGCGACGTTGCCGGCCTACCAGCGGGGGTTGCCGAGACCATTACCGATGATGCCATGCTTGCGGAAACCCTGGGCCTGCCTGTGGCTACAGTTGACGGTGACCCGCAGGCTCTTAAAATTACGACCCCTCTGGATTACACCTTGGCCGGGGCTTTGCACACCCAGGGCGCACTTGAACTTGTTGAAGAGCTAGAGAAGAGATAGAGGCTATGATTCCCCGTATTGGCACCGGAACTGATGTACACGCTTTTGGTGATGAAGGCACAGAGCTGTGGGTAGCAGGGTTGCACTGGCCAGGGCAACGCGGCCTTTCGGGTCACTCTGACGGTGATGTGGTGGCCCATGCAGCGGCTGATGCTCTGTTTTCTGCCAGCGGGACCGGTGATTTAGGCTCCAATTTTGGGGTAGACCGGCCCGATATGGCAGGTGCTTCAGGGGTGAGAATTCTGTCGGAAGCCGCCGCTATTGTCCGTGCCGCGGGCTTCGAAATCAGCAATGTAGCTGTCCAGCTGATTGGCAACAAGCCCAAGTTTGCCCCCCGTAGGGATGAAGCTAACCGGGTGCTGAGTCAGGCTGCTGGTGCTCCTGTTACCGTCACCGCGACCACCACCGATGGGCTGGGCCTAACTGGGCGCGGTGAGGGTGTAGCAGCTACAGCTGTTGCCCTGGTCTATCCCGTAGAGAACCCGTAGAGCTAGAAGCGTCCCCCGCCCCCGGCAGAAGCCGGGACGGGGCACTGAGCTATGAGCTGGATATGCCAGCTCTTTTACCCAGCCAGGGCAGGGAGTCGGCAAGTGTAGCCTCCCAGACCTTCCACTCGTGTTTTCCCTCATAGGTATTCCACTGCACATCTAGGCCTGCGGCTTTTGCGGCATCGTAGACCGTGTGTAGGTCCTTACGGTAGTTGGCATTATCCTTGGTGCCTATAGAGAAGATTCCGGCTGGCCCGGGCTGGGTGAACCTACCCTTCTGTAGCATGGTCAGCGGGTCGTTGGCATCAAAAGCGGCCTGGTTGCCATCAAAGCCCTGCGCTATAGTTCTCTCAAGGCTGCCGATGGATGGGTGACCTTCCCCGGACATATCGATGAATGCCGAATAGATCTGGGGTGCCCTCAGTGCTGTCTGTAAGGCACAGGTGCCGCCGTTGGAAAGTCCCCCGATAGACCAGTGAGCATGATTGGTATCGACCTGAAGATTATTTTTAAGCCAGGTGGGAACAGTTTGCTGAAGGTAGCTTGCTACCTTGCCGTGGCTGGTATCGCTACATAAGGGGTTAGACCAGTCTCCACCATTTTGGTCTACCACCACTACCACCGGGGCGAGCCCCTGATGCTCGGATGCAAAGGTGTTGAGGATATCGTGAACCCCACCCATATTGAACCAGTCACCCGGTGAACCAGGTTGCCCAGCCATGAGAACTAAGACCGGGAGTAGAGGTCTCTGGCTTGTCATGTAGGCAGGGGGCAGATAGATATAGGCATCACGGGGAGTAAAGGTCGAATCTTGAGAGGGGATACTGGTTTTGACAAGGGCCCCTTCGGTCGGCATATCGGACGGTGCTTTCCAGGCCACTGCAAGCGACTGGTTCCCTGCGTCAAAAGGATGGCTCTGCGCTCCGGCCTGAGCCTCATCGAGAGAGCTGGTGGGTACTGTAACACCTAAAGCTGCGGCAAGGCTAGGGTAACCTCTATAGTAGGCGTTGAGGCCCAGCCCTGTTGCGGTAAGAGCGAACCCGAGAGCCACCAGGCCAGCAAGGAGCCGGACCCCTCTGGCAGGCACACTACGACTGCTCCAGTTGGTGCCTACTAGGACTATCACATAGAGCAGGATCAGTGATACATATCCAACCCATAACCAGGTAGGCAGGGTAATTCCCTCAGCCACTAAGTGCACTACATTGTTACCGATGAAGGCTGAAAGCCCAGTGATGGCTACCGCTGAGACTACCAGCAGAGCATGGCTACGAAGGGTTATGTTTCTGCCTACTTTCCAGAGCAGAATCAGGGCAACTACTGCCGCAAGAGCTAGTGAGACCGGGCCCCAATAGTCAGCTCGTAAATCCACTGACCTCGCAAAATCACCCAGCATTTATTTTTCCTTAGAACCTATAGCTTGAATAATTCCCACGACGTCTTTTGCCTTCATCTCGGGTAGATAGGCGTGAGTGACTGCCACACCGATTGAAGCTAGCTGCCCAGAATCAGGGGTGACCAGGTACATGGCCTCAAAGTTAGGCTGGAATTTTGCCTTAAAAGTCAGCAGCGAGCGGAAGCCGTAGAGAGGTTCCATACGGTTACCTAAGTAATCTAAGAGTCGATCTAGCCCAGTCCTTTCCACTGTGGAGTCTGAATGCGCTAAGGGCGCTCCTGAAAGAGAAAGGAGCTCAAGCCCTTCAGCTTTTGCGTCCTGGGCCGCCGAAGCGATGAGGAACTCCATGGACGCGGGGAATACTCCCTCACCGTTGCGGCGGCGCATAAAGTCCAGGGTCAGCCCGATCACCCTGCCCTCTCTATGAACTGGCATCCAGGAGGTCACTCCGTGTATAAAACCAGTTTGATCAGTGGCTATCAGAATTCTTGTTTCTGGGTCTTTGAGTTCCTCCAGTCCACCGAGGGTAAAGCCCATCTCAGGCAAACTCTTATCAGACACCCACCCTTCAGAGATCTCAACGATCTGGGCCCATTCCGCTAGAAGCAGGTCATCTATGCTCGTCCAACGTGCGGTAATGCCCTGCTTGCCCGCCTGGTTGAGGGCTGTCCGAATGGACTGAAATTTTTTACCTGAGAAGGTTAGGCATGAAAGATCAATCACTGCTTCTTCAGCAACCTGCCAGGAGCTCCACCCGAGCTTCTGCGCAGCCTGCTGGGTTGGTGAGTGCACAGAATAGAGTGCGGGAGTTAGCCCGGAACGGGTGCAGAAGACTGCAAATTCTTTGACAGCAGCTTCCACACGCTCAGGGGCGGCCGCAGGGTCACCAACGGTCAAGGCAACACCGTTATGGGCCAGGTAGGCAAAGCCCTCTTTTCCCGATTCGGAGATCCAGTAGTGCCGGTTATCCCAGGTGCTAATCCACCCCAATGTCCCAGCACCATGTTCTTTGACTAGCTCAATAAAGTGCTCGCGATTCTTGCCTACTTTGCCAAAGGGAAGGGAGAGAATGCGGTAGGTGTAGATAATCGCAGCGGCCCAAAAGAGGGCTGGGAGGATCCAGTGCAAGGCGGTTGTCAGCCAGAAGGTGCCGGTGTAGGTCGGGGGGAAGACATACCAGGCCGCAGAGGGCAAAAGTTTGACTAGGTAGTCCAGGGCGAAAGGAAGTAGCTGTGGGTGAGGGGCAAAGGCCTGCGGCATTATCCAGGCGAGGAGAACCATGATTGTTGCCCCAGTGAGGCCGACCAATCCTATGGTTTTTGCAGCGCTGAGGGCGGCTCTTGTGTTCGAGGGTAGTGGAAAGTACCGCCAGGTTACAGCGATCAGGCACATGATCAGCAGGGGGATAAGGACGGGGATGATTAACCGGCCCCCTGCTTCTTCTAGTTCTGCCAAAGAACCGTAAGCCGAGCGATGCTGGCCTAGGATGCCTGAAAATATGATTAGCCGTAGCGCTGTGAAGAGGAAGATTGTTCCTTGAAGGAGCAGGGTCGCGTAGGCAGCTATTCGACGCCCGCGGGCTAGCCCCATGGCCAGGACTAGTTGCAGGATGATGGGTAGCGTTGAGAGCAGGCTGGGGAGGAAACCCCGTGTTTGAGCTAGGTAAACTTCGTGGCTACAGAGCTGGCTAGCGGTTTTTTGGGAGCAGAGGGCATCGAGGGTTTCGTTAGTGAGCACACTGCTTGCAATATCGAATTTGGCCGATGCGAGAGGGCCAACAGGGTTAGGGGCATGGGCGGCAAAGAAAATACCCAGGGATATTGCGGTAATTGCCAGGGCAACTAGTGTTCGCTTTTCGTGACGGCTACCTACGATTGAATCTTGGCCCTTGGGAGATGTGCTCAGCAGTGATCCGCTGGCCCAGCCTGTGATAGCGGCCAGGAAGAGGCCAATATCTTGAAGGGAACCTCCGAACCCCAGGAGAACCAAGGTGGTCAGGCAGGCTGAAAGGCGGATTCTGCGCCTCCATATTGTAGAGAGGGAACGTGATGATGCTAGGAGCGTGCCGGTCATCATGAGCGGGATGCCATAAACAGCGTGATCGGTTAGGGCTTGGGCCCAGCCGGGAATGAGGTAGCTAGCTGCTGAGAAAATGATGGCCAGGGATGCTACCGGTAGCAGATAGCTAGCGGCTGCTGCTAGGGCGAAAGGCCAGGTACCTAATTTGCGTTCAGCTAGGGGACCGATGCTGGCCAATAAGAATAAGGAAAGCACAGTTGAGCCGGGTCTAGGGCTCACAAAGGTACCGGTGAGGACCCCCCAAAGGTTCTCTAAGTTACCCGGTTGAAGGGTTAGCGGTAAGGTTTTAGCGGCCCCAAAGACTATCTGGATGATAAGTGAAATGAGGGTGAGGCCCAATAAGACGGTGCTGAGTGGCGCGATATGCGTGTAGTCTGCTAGGTATTCTTTGGCCCAGCGTAACCGTCTCCTGGTGGCTTGTAGGGGAGGATTTTTGGGACTGTAGGGGGTAGTTCTATTCACTAACAGCAACCTTTAAACTTTTTGAGTATCTGGCATTAGAGTATAGGCAGATTATTGTGGGATTCTGCTGAGAGAGGCCACCTCTTGCGGGCGGAATTTAGCCTGAATCCTCTTGAGAGGGCTAGAATAGTTGGCTGTTGCCATAGCGCTTTGAGGAGAACTTTTGTGACAGCTGCTGACCCCCTTGCACCCTACCCGCATGTTCTGAGCCGGCGGGGCGGGAGAGTGATTGCCTGGCATGAGTATGGGGTTTTAGAGAACCCACAGCAGACTGTGCTTTACTGCCACGGCACTCCTGGATCTGGCTACGAGGCTCTTTTTTTGGATGAGGCTGCCCGCCAGCTGGGCATCAGGATTATTGCTCTTGATCGACCCGGACTGGGTGCCTCAGATCCCGTTGACTACCGGACGGTGCGCGGTTGGGTAGAGGATGATCTCCTTGCTGTAGTCGAGCACCTGGGCTTGGAGAGGCTGAGCGTGATTGGTTTCTCAGGTGGGGGTCCTCATGCAATGGGTATAGCTGCCCGGTTACCGGAGTTAGTGGACCGGCTGGTTCTGCTTGCCCCTTTTACTCATCATGCTGCATGGTCAACTCGGCTTGGTTTGGCTTTTACACCTTTGCGGGTGCATCTGTCTCACCTGACCATGAGCTGGTTTCCTAAGGTTTTGATTGATTCTTTAGCTCGCGGAGCTGGCCTTCTCCTAGCTGGTAGGTCAGCCTCTCTTGAGGCTTTCGTGCGCTCAGTGCAGGGGCGTAGCGGTGCCTACCGCATGGCGGTTGCTCATGATTATGCTCTCCAGTTTGCTATTCGGGGTGGTGTACAAGATGAGTACGCTATCCAGGGGGACTGGGGTTTTTCGGAGGCTTCGGTGAGGGTAAGGACTGATATTTGGGTAGCGGGAAGGGATAAGGCGGTCAAGCCTGCCCGCGTCCGGAACTTGGGTCTGCGAATGGGCGCCACCTTGCATGAGTTGCCCCAGGATGGGCATTTTTCCTTGCTGATAAACCATGGTTGGGAGATTTTAGGCAGCTTGGTTAAGGATGGCTAGAGCTGTTCAGAACCGGCGCTTGTGCAGGCGGTAAACTTGTAGCTGTGACTTTACGTTTTTATGATTCAGCAACTGCAAGTGTTCGTGACTTTGTCCCGGTTTACCCCGGTGAGGCCCGTATCTATTACTGCGGTGCTACCGTGCAGGGGGCACCGCATATTGGGCATGTGCGCTCGGGGCTGGTCTTTGACCAGCTTGCGCGCTGGCTGACCTACCGTGGTTTTAAAGTCACGACGGTCCGTAATGTCACCGACATTGACGATAAGATTCTGGTCAATTCAGCGGCTTCCTTTGACTCTGATTATTCTGGGGACTATCCGCGTGAGCAGTGGTGGGCCCTGGCCTACCGGTTTGAGGGCATTTTTGGGGTGGCTTATGAGGCCCTGAATATTGCTCGGCCCACCTATGAGCCGCGAGCAACCGGACATATTCCCGAGATGTTCGCTCTGATTCAGAGGCTGATTGACCGGGGACATGCCTACCCGGCTTTGGACGGTTCGGGTGATGTCTACTTTGATGTGCGCTCCTGGGCGCAGTACGGTTCTTTGACCCGTCAGCGTGTGGAGGACATGCAGGATGCCCCCGATGCAGACCCGCGCGGTAAGCGGGACCCCCGTGACTTCGCCCTCTGGAAGGGGCATAAGGAGGGCGACCCCGAGACTGCCCGCTGGGAGTCTGCCTGGGGTGCAGGCCGCCCGGGTTGGCACTTGGAGTGCTCGGCTATGGCGGGTAAGTACCTGGGTGAGACCTTCGACATTCATGGGGGCGGGCTTGACCTGCGCTTCCCCCACCACGAGAACGAGATGGCTCAGTCGCAGGCCGCCGGATTTGGGTTCGCCAATTTCTGGATGCACAACGGCCTGGTGAACTACGAGGGCGAGAAGATGTCCAAGTCTATTGGTAACATCATCACCCCCGAGCAGATGCTGGAGATGGCTCGCCCCCTGGTGGTCCGCTACTACCTGGGCCAAGCACACTACCGTTCGGTGCTGGACTACCGCCCTACCTCCTTGGAGGAGGCACGGGTTGCTGTTGAGCGTCTTGAAGCCTTCCTTGCTCAGACCCTTGCTTTCCACCGGGCCGATGCTCGGGTTCCTCAGGCCTTTGCTGAGGCTATGGACGATGACCTCAATATTCCTCGCGCTCTTGCTGTGCTCCATGAGCTGACTCGAGCGGGGAACGCGGCTTTGGCAGCAGGGGAGTCAGCTCAGCAAGAAGCAGAGCAAGTTTATGCCATGGCCCGAGTACTGGGCTTGGTGGAGCTGATGTCATTTGCTGGTACACCGGCTTCGGACGGCGGTGCTGCTGAACATGCGGCTCTTGATTCTCTGATTCAGACCATGCTGACCCAGCGTGCTGAGGCCCGTGAGGCTAAAGACTGGGCACGTGCTGATCAGATTCGCGATGCCCTGGCAGCGGCCGGGGTTACTGTCAAGGACGGCCTATCTGGCTCTACCTGGTCCCTGAGCTAGAGCGGATCGTCCACAGATGTAGCTGTTAGCAGGCGCCCTGCCGGTTTCTGGTGGGACGCGTGCGCTAGCTCTCGCACCAAAAAGCTGGGTGGGTCGGTAAGCTAGAGAACAACGGCAAGATACCTATCAAAGGAAACCTATATGGCGAAGGCAGGCTCACGCCCCGGCGCAACAGCTAAAAAGAAAGGCCCCACCAAGGGCACCGGCGGTCACGGGCGCAAGGCACTTGAAGGCCGCGGCAACACTCCCAAGGCTGAGGACCGCGTCTACCACAAGGCCCACAAGATGAAGCGGGCCGCTGAAAACCGCAAGGCGACTAACACTCTTCGCTCACGCGCACCCCGTCTGGGCGGGAAGCGCGCTTCAGACGAACTGGTGACCGGTCGTAACTCGGTCTTGGAATCATTGCAGACCAAGATCCCTTCTAAGACTCTCTTTGTGATGTCTCGTATCGAGGTCGATGACCGTGTCCGCGAGATTTTGACTGAGGCTAATAAACAGAACCTGCCGATTCTTGAAATTGGCCGTCTTGAACTGGACCGTCTGACGGACCACGCGGTTCACCAGGGTGTTGCGCTTCAGATTCCGCCCTACAAGTACCCCGACGCGGGGAGCCTGGTTCTGGATACTATGGAGCGCTGGCATGATCAGCAGCTGGAGGTCCCGCCACTCTTTGTTGCGCTTGATGGCATTACCGACCCCCGTAACCTGGGCGCTATTATCCGTTCGGTCTCTGCTTTCTCGGGTAACGGTGTAATCATTCCGGAGCGTCGATCTGCTGCTATGACCGCTTCTGCCTGGAAGACCTCTTCTGGCGCCGCAGCTCGTATCCCCGTTGCTAAGGCAACCAACCTGACTCGGGTAATTCAGCAGGCGAAGGAGGCTGGCATGTTTGTTGTTGGTCTGGACGGTGGGGGAGATATTGATCTGCCGGACCTTGAGCTGGCCTCTGAACCGCTCATGATTGTTGTGGGCTCTGAGGGTAAGGGCCTGTCCCGTCTGGTGACCGAGAACTGCGATCAGATTGTTTCTATCCCGATTAGTTCGGCTATGGAATCTTTGAATGCTTCAATGGCAGTGGGTATTGCCCTGTATGAGGTATCCCGCCGCCGTTCTAGCTAGTGGTTATTTCTAAAGGTAAGCTCTTCCTCCGCAACCTGCGGAGGGGAGCTTTTCTTTAAAGTCCTTGGCTAAAGTGTGAGGTGCCGGTGTTTGCATCTATTGCTGAATGAGCTCACCAGAAGCTCAATAATGTGATGTAAGTTTAGGTGCCAGCTCACAAAGAATGCTGCGTATATGTCTTGGCGAATGCGTTTAAAAAAAGTTTAGAACTTTTTTGAAGTTCCGAAATCCGCGGTTTACCAGGGAATTTGTCGGACAGCTTGCGGGCCGTGAGCGCTTTTAAGGGCAAAAACGCTCCCTAAGGACTTGCGCGGTGTGAAAAACCTGCGTAAAGTATTACCAGTCGCCGCGGCGAGGGAAACCCCGCCAAGCCAACAAAACGCCTAATCACACAGCGAAAACCCCATCAGCGGGAAGCTGCCAGAATCGGGAAAC